>NZ_CP077089.1:4757500-5058333 GCF_014268445.2 Pseudomonas tensinigenes | reverse complement strand
TTCTGGCTGGCCGCAGTGGCATTGGTCTGATCGAACACACCGACCTTTCTGCCTATTCCACCCGCTTTGGCGGCTCGGTAAAGGGCTTCAATGTCGAGGAATACCTGTCGGTCAAGGAAGCGCGCAAGCTCGACCTGTTCATTCAGTACGGTCTCGCTGCAGGCTTTCAAGCCGTGCGCAATGCCGGTCTGGAAGTCACCGACGCCAACCGTGAACGCATTGGCGTGGCCATGGGTTCGGGTATCGGCGGTCTGACCAACATCGAAGAAACCAGCCGTACCCTGCATGAGACGGGCCCGCGTCGAATCTCGCCATTCTTCGTGCCAGGCTCGATCATCAATATGATTTCCGGTTTTCTGTCCATCCACCTGGGTGCACAGGGACCTAACTACGCTATCGCCACCGCATGTACCACCGGTACGCACTGCATTGGCATGGCGGCGCGCAACATCATGTACGACGAAGCCGACGTGATGATTGCCGGCGGTGCCGAAATGGCTGCATGCGGTCTGGGCATGGGCGGCTTCGGCGCGTCCCGTGCGCTGTCGACGCGCAACGATGAGCCGACTCGCGCCAGCCGTCCGTGGGACAAGGGCCGTGATGGTTTCGTGCTGTCCGACGGTGCCGGTGCACTGGTTCTTGAAGAACTGGAGCACGCCAAGGCGCGCGGCGCGACTATCTACGCTGAGCTGATCGGCTTCGGCACCAGCGGTGATGCGTTCCACATGACCTCGCCTCCTGCCGACGGTGCTGGTGCTGCACGCTGCATCACCAACGCGCTGCGCGATGCGAAAATCAATGTCGATCAAGTGCAGTACATCAACGCCCACGGTACCTCGACTCCGGCTGGTGACCTCGCCGAAGCCAATGCGATCAAGACCGTGTTCGGTGATCACGCCTACAAACTCGCCGTCAGCTCGACCAAGTCGATGACCGGTCACCTGCTGGGTGCGGCGGGCGCGGTTGAAGCTATCTTCAGCGTGCTGGCGATCAACAGCCAGGTAGCGCCGCCGACCATCAACCTCGATGAGCCGGACGAAGGCTGCGATCTCGATTTCGTGCCGCACACTGCGCGCAACATGGACATCGATGTCGTGCTGTCCAACTCCTTCGGTTTTGGCGGCACCAACGGCACCCTGGCATTCCGCCGGTTTGCAGGCTGATGGACTGCTGGGTCGACGGTCAACCGGCTGACAGTCTGTCGCTGAAAGATCGCGGCCTGGCTTACGGTGATGGTCTGTTCGAGACGATCGCCGTGCGTAGTGGCCAGCCGATCCTGCTGGATCGGCACCTGGCGCGTCTGGCCGATGGCTGTGCGCGTCTGGCCATCGCGGCCGATATCGAGCTGATCCGCGATGAGCTGCTGAGCTATGCGGCAGCGATGCGCGAGGGCGTGCTCAAGCTCATCCTCACCCGTGGCGACGGTTTGCGCGGTTATGCTCCCGATCCGGCGGCACCGGGTCGACGTATTCTGCAAGGCAATCCTGCGGCGGCTTATCCTGCTGTGCATGCTGAACAAGGCGTTCGCCTGTTTCCATGCAACACGCGACTGTCGAAACAGCCGCTTCTCGCGGGGCTCAAACATCTCAATCGATTGGAGCAGGTTCTCGCCCGTGCCGAGTGGCAGGACAGCGAGCATGCCGAAGGTTTGATGCTGGATCAGGCCGGTCGCGTCATTGAAGGGGTGTTCAGCAACCTTTTCATTGTGCGCGACGGTGTGCTGATAACGCCGGACCTCAAGCGTTGCGGTGTCGCCGGTGTGATGCGCGCCGAAATATTGTTTCAGGCCGAGTCATTGGCCATCCCCACACAAATCGCCGATATCAGCCTCGAACAGCTGCAATGGGCCGATGAAGTGTTTGTCTGCAACAGCGTGTATGGCGTCTGGCCGGTACGCGCCTGTGCTGCTCTGAGCTGGCCGGTTGGCCCGCTCACCCGTAAACTGCAAACCATTGCCCGCGCCCTACTGGATGCCTGATTTGTGAGACGTAAACTTTTGCTGCTGCTGGAAACCGGACTGGTTCTGGCAGGGCTGCTGATGGGCGCCAGCGCCTGGAAGATTCATTCCGCGCTGGAACAGCCCCTGAACATCACGCAGGAAGAGCTGCTGGATGTGCCGAAAGGCTCAACGCCGACCCGTACTTTCCTTTCACTCGAAACCGATGGTGTCATCAAGGACGCGTTCTGGTTGCGGGTTTACTGGCGTTTCAATCTCGCCGGCACACCGATCCACAGCGGTGAATACCGCATGCAACCGGGCATGACCGTCAATGGTCTGATCGATTCGTGGAAGCGTGGCGAAGTGGTGCAGTACAGCCTGACGCTGGTCGAGGGCTGGAATTTCCATCAGGTGCGTGCGGCGTTGGCCAAGGATGACAAGGTCGAGCAGACCTTGAACGGTTTGAGCGACAGCGACGTGATGGCGAAAATTGGCCATAAAGGACTGTTTCCGGAAGGACGGTTTTTCCCCGATACCTACCGCTTCGTGCGCGGCATGTCCGATGCTGAACTGCTGAAAAAGGCCTTTGATCGTCTCGACGAAGTATTGGCCAAAGAGTGGCAGAGTCGCGCTGCCGATGTGCCTTATACCGAACCGTATCAAGCGCTGATCATGGCTTCGCTGGTCGAGAAGGAAACCGGTGTGCCGCAAGAGCGCGGGCAGATTGCCGGTGTCTTCGTGCGCCGCATGGCCTTGGGCATGCAACTGCAGACCGATCCGACGGTGATTTACGGTTTGGGTGATCGTTACAACGGCAAACTGACTCGCGCGCATTTGAAAGAACCGACGCCGTACAACACCTATGTGATTCCCGGGCTGCCACCGACACCGATTGCGATGGTCGGGCGTGAAGCGATTCATGCGGCGTTGAACCCGGTGGAAGGCACCAGCCTGTACTTCGTCGCGCGTGGCGATGGTAGCCATGTCTTCTCTGATGATCTCGATGCGCATAACAATGCGGTGCGTGAGTACCAGCTCAAGCGCCGTGCGGATTACCGTTCCAGCCCTGCGCCGGCGGTAGCGCCTGAAGCGGCTCCGGCTGCGGAACAAGCGATTCCAGGCGCATCACCGGATACTGTGCCGCAAGCGTTGCCGCAGGTTGCACCGCAGGAGCCGGCACCGAACCCGGCACCGGAAGCCGCCGCCCCACAAAACACGCAATGACTTTGATTAAGGACTGCCTGTGACTGGCTTGTTTATTACTCTGGAAGGCCCCGAAGGCGCCGGTAAAAGCACCAACCGCGAATACCTCGCCGAGCGCCTGCGCGCCGCCGGTATCGAAGTGGTGCTGACCCGCGAGCCGGGTGGTACGCCATTGGCCGAACGGATTCGCGATGTGCTGCTGGCGCCCGCCGACGAGGTCATGAACCCGGACGCCGAGCTGTTACTGGTATTCGCCGCGCGTGCTCAGCATTTGGCTGAAGTGATCCGTCCGGCGCTGAGCCGTGGTGCTGTGGTGTTGTGCGATCGCTTCACCGATTCCACTTACGCCTATCAGGGTGGCGGGCGCGGTCTGTCGCTGGAGCGTATTGCCACCCTGGAAACGTTCGTGCAGGGCGATCTGCGCCCGGATCTGACGTTGATTTTCGATCTGCCAGTAGAAATCGGTCTCGCCCGCGCCAGTGCCCGTGGGCGTCTGGATCGTTTCGAACTGGAGGGGCGAGCGTTTTTCGAGGCGGTGCGCAGCGCGTTCCTCAAGCGCGCCGAAGCCGATCCCGCGCGCTATGTGCGCATCGATGCCGGTCAGCCACTGGCCAAGGTTCAACAATCGCTGGATACCTTGATTCCGAACCTGCTGGAGCTGGCTCGTGGCTGAGGCCTATCCATGGCAAGACAGCCTCTGGCAGCAACTGGCCGGGCGTAAGCAACACGCTCACGCCTATCTGCTGCATGGCCCGGCCGGGATCGGCAAGCGCGCACTGGCCGAGCGTTTGATGGCCAGTCTGTTGTGCCAGCGGCCGACGCCGGAAGCTTGTGGCGAGTGCAAATCCTGCCTGCTGCTCAAGGCCGGTAGTCACCCGGATAATTACATTCTCGAACCGGAAGAAGCCGACAAGGCAATCAAGGTCGATCAGGTGCGCGACCTCGTCAGTTTCGTGGTGCAGACCGCGCAGATGGGCGGACGCAAAGTGGTGCTGATCGAGCCGGTCGAGTCGATGAATATCAACGCTGCCAACGCCTTGCTCAAGAGTCTTGAAGAACCCTCCGGCGATACGATTTTGCTGTTGGTCAGCCATCAGACCAGTCGTTTGTTGCCGACGATCAAGAGCCGTTGCGTGCAGCAGGCCTGTCCGCTGCCGGGCGAGGCAATGAGCCTGCAATGGCTGGCGCAAGCGTTGCCCGATTGCTCCGAAGACGAACGTGTTGAATTGCTGACGTTGGCGGCTGGCTCGCCGTTGATGGCAGTCAGTCTGCAGTCTCAGGGCGTGCGCGAGCAGCGTGCGCAAGTGGTCGAAGGCGTGAAGAAGTTGCTCAAGCAGCAGCAATCGCCGACGCAGTTGGCCGAGGAGTGGAAAAGCATTCCCATGCTGCGGCTGTTTGACTGGTTCTGCGATTGGTCGAGCCTGATCCTGCGTTATCAATTGACTCAGGATGAAGCAGGTCTCGGCCTGACCGACATGCGCAAAGTCGTGCAGTACCTGGCGCAGAAAAGTGCGCAAGGCAAAGTCCTCGAGATTCAGGACTGGATTCTCGCCCAGCGGCAGAAGGTCATGAGCAAGGCCAACCTCAATCCGGCCCTGCTGCTGGAAGCATTGTTGGTGCAATGGGCGGGATTGCCTGGTCAAAGATAACAATGTGTACCTAGACTCTGAGCATCAGCAGTGGAGGTCAACATGAATGAATCCGTCAGCCCTGGCCCGCGCAACGGCATTTTGTCCCTGACCATCAAGGACAAGTCGGTGCTCTACGCCGCCTACATGCCGTTCATCAAGAACGGTGGCTTGTTCATCCCGACCAACAAGAGTTACCGGTTGGGCGATGAGGTGTTCATGCTGCTCAACCTGATGGACGAGGCCGAAAAGATCCCGGTAGCTGGAAAGGTTGCCTGGATCACCCCGAAAGGGGCGCAAGGCAATCGCGCTGCCGGTGTCGGCGTCCAGTTCAACGAGGGCGACAACACGGCGCGCAGTCGCATCGAAACCCATCTGGCCGGAGCGCTTAAATCCGACCGTCCCACTCATACGATGTAAGTAGCCGTCTTTTTTATGCTCGTAGATTCCCATTGTCACCTTGATCGCCTCGACCTCGCCGCCCACGACGGCTCGCTGGATGCTGCACTCGATGCGGCCCGTGAGCGCGGAGTAGGGCACTTTCTATGCATCGGCGTGAGTGCTGACAACGCCGCCGACGTCAAAGCTCTGGCTGAACGTTATGACGATGTCGACTGTTCGGTCGGCGTGCATCCGCTCGATGTGCAACCCGGCGCGGCACCTGCGCTGGACTGGCTGTTACACGAACTCAACCATCCGAAAGTGGTGGCGATCGGTGAAACCGGTCTCGACTATCACTACGAGCCTGAAGCTGCCGAACTGCAGCAGGAATCGTTCCGCTTGCACCTGCAGGCGGCGCAGCAGACTGGCAAACCGGTGATCATCCACACCCGTGGCGCCCGTGCCGATACCCTTGAGTTGCTGCGCGACGCTGCCTTGCCGCAGGCCGGTGTGCTGCATTGTTTCACCGAAGACTGGGACATGGCCAAAGCGGCGCTGGACATGGGTTATTACATTTCCCTGTCGGGCATCGTCACCTTTCGTAATGCCGATGCTCTGCGTGATGTGGCGAGCAAAGTCCCGGCGGATCGCCTGCTGGTGGAAACCGATTCACCGTATCTGGCACCGATCCCTTATCGCGGCAAGCCCAACCTGCCGCAGTATGTGCGCGAAGTGGCGGAATTCCTGGCGATGCTGCGCGGTGAGAACTACGAACGTTTTGCCGAACAGACCACCGAGAACTTCAAGCGGCTGTTCCCGCTGGCCTCCGTTAAATCTGCCGTGTAGGAGCTGCCGAAGGCTGCGATCTTTTGATCTTGATTTTGACAGGCAAAGGCAAAAGATCGCAGCCTGCGGCAGCTCCTACAGTAGTGATGTGCAGGTAGCTGGGCCAAGCGTTAAATCGCAGGCAAAAAAAACCCGGGTTCTGGGGGGTGAATCCGGGTTAAGACCATTAGGAGTAAAACAAAGGCACGCGGTCCCTTGGTACCTTTACCGGCGCGACACTTGGGGGAGATGTCGCCCGACAGTTCAAGTATTGATCAGTCTGGCGTGCAGTCCAGTTAGCCGGTCGGGGTTTTTAAACAAATTTGGAATACGTTTGCTTCAGTTGAGTTCTCATTGCGCCCAAAACGTTCTCAAAACGAACATGAAACACAGATATGGTCGGATGATCCGTGCAATTTTGCGCAAGTTAGGCATAATACGCGGCTTCGAATTTTGACCCTTCAGACCTTTTCTTATGCACAAAGAACCTCGTAAGGTCCGTGAGTTTCGTCGCCGCGAGCAAGAAATTCTCGATACCGCGCTCAAGCTGTTCCTCGACCAAGGTGAAGACAGTGTCACCGTCGAGATGATTGCTGATGCCGTGGGTATCGGCAAAGGCACGATCTACAAACACTTCAAATCCAAGGCCGAGATCTATCTGCGCCTGATGCTCGATTACGAGCGCGATTTGAACGAGCTGCTGCATTCGGCCGATGTCGACAAGGACAAGGAAGCGCTGTCTCGCGCCTACTTCGAATTCCGCATGCGCGACCCGCAGCGTTATCGCCTGTTCGACCGCCTCGAAGAGAAGGTGGTCAAGGGCAATCAGGTGCCGGAGATGGTCGAGGAGCTGCACAAGATCC
The DNA here is from genome assembly GCF_014268445.2 of Pseudomonas tensinigenes. Taxonomy (NCBI): domain Bacteria; kingdom Pseudomonadati; phylum Pseudomonadota; class Gammaproteobacteria; order Pseudomonadales; family Pseudomonadaceae; genus Pseudomonas; species Pseudomonas tensinigenes. The sequence goes on along the minus strand of NZ_CP077089.1, from coordinate 5,051,494 downwards.
GTGCCTCGAACTTCGAACGCCTGACCTTGTTGATCAAGGGCCGCATCAGCGAAGGCAAGCTTGAAGACGTGCCGCCGTACTTCCACTACTGCGCGTCCTGGGCGCTGGTGCACGGCGCTGTGGCGCTGTATCACTCGCCGTTCTGGAGCAATGTGCTGGAAGATCAGGAAGGTTTCTTCCAGTTCCTGATGGACATCGGCGTGCGCATGGGCAACAAGCGCAAGCGCGATCCGGAAACGCCAAGCAGCTGAGCCATTCAGCTGCCTTATTGCGCCATGATTTCGCTACATGTCGCAGTACCGCAGGAATATACTCAGGCATAGGGCTTGCTAAAACTTGATTTGTGAGTCAAGTTTTAGCGGCTCGAAATTCTTTCGCCGGAGTGATCATGATCGTTGACCGTCAAGGCAGGCGTTTTCGCAATTTGCGGATCAGTCTGACTTCAGCCTGCAATTACGCGTGTACCTACTGCGTGCCCAACGGCAAGCGGTTGGTGGCTGCGCAGGATGAACTGTCGGCCGAAGCCATGGCCCGCGGCGTGGCGTATTTGATCGAAGCCGCCGGTATCGAGCGCTTGCGCATTACTGGCGGTGAGCCGCTGGTCAGCCCCAAACTCGAATCGTTCATGACCGCCGTCGGCAAGATGGGCCTGGACGACATCAGTCTGACCACCAACGGTCAACTCCTCGCGAAAAAACTGCCACTGCTGGTGGAAGCCGGTCTGCGCCGGATCAACGTATCCCTTGATACTCTCGACGCCAGCGCTTTTCGCAGCATCGCCCGTGGCGGCGATCTGGCCACCGTGCTCGATGGCATGGATCAGGCGAAAGCGGCGGGGATGAAGATCAAGGTCAACATGGTGCCGTTGCGTGGGCAGAATCTTGATCAAGTGATGCCGCTGCTCGACTACTGCCTGGAACGCGGATACGAACTGCGCTTCATCGAGCTGATGCGCATGGGCCACTTGGCCAAGGACAACAATGCGTTCCTGCAACAGTTCGTCAGCCTGCAACAGCTGCTGGCGCTGATTGGCGAGCGTTATGAATACGCGCAAACCGATGCGCCCGTAGACGCCACCGCCGTGCGTTACGCAATTCCCGGTCTGGGCAACTTTGGTGTGATCGCCAACGAAAGCGTGCCGTTCTGCCGGACGTGCTCGCGGTTGCGCTTGTCGTCGACCGGTTGGCTGCATGGCTGCCTGTCGTCGAGCAACCGTCACTATGTCGGCGATCTGCTCGACAAGCCGCGCCATCAGGCACTGCCGGCGCTCCAGCGTTTGCTGGTCAAAGCGTTGGGCGACAAGCAGGAAGTGGCGTTCTCCGGTGGCGCGACAGTGATGAAAATTATCGGCGGCTGATCAACCGCTTTCGCGAGCAGGCTCGCTCCCACCTTGGAATGTATTCCCCCTGTGGGAGCGAGCCTGCTCGCGAATACGATTTAACCATCAACAAATTTCTTGAGCTGGCGCAAAAGCTGCATCCAACGGCCATTCGCCGGTTTTCCGTCACCGGCCTCTGGAGGAATAGGATGCGTAGCCTGGTTTTGCTGCTGGCCGTTTTGGCGCTTGGCGGCTGTATGACTGTCAGCGATATGGCCGAAGGCACTCGCTATCAGATGAGCGACGCGGGCCTGCTCGATCACAGCGACAGCCGCCGCGTGAACAACTTCCGCATTCAGCCGGACTCATTTATCTACATCGCCCAAGGCGCCTTTGCGCCGCCGGGTGGTTCCTACCCGCGCCCGAACGTAGTGGCTGAAGAGGCCTTCAAGGGCTTCGTCGAATACTTCCCGATGGTCCGCCGTGCCCGCGCGCCGGAAGGCCTCGATCAGGCGATGGGCGAAGCTCGCGATGCCGGTGCGCACTATCTGCTGTACACCCGTTTCGCCAAGGCTGATGACCGCATTGGCAACTCCGACGAATGGCTCGATGAAGAAGCGGTTGATCGCCTCGGCATCGACGGTGGCGTGATTCAGATCATGTTGATCGAGACCAGCACCCAGTATTTGATTGATACTGCACGGATCAAGAGTCGTGGCGGTTTACTGACGTTCCACGACAGCAAGCCCGAAGACCTGATCGGCCCGCCGCTGGCCCAGTACGCGCGCAGCCTGTTGGGAGTCGGCGACCAATAATTCAAGGAGAACGCCATGAGTGGCCCGCAAAAAGCCAATGACCTGTTGGGACAGATCCCGAAAACCAAAGGCTTGCCGCCGGTGCACTTGTGGAACCCGGACTTCTGCGGCGACATCGACATGCGCATCGCCCGTGACGGCACCTGGTATTACCTGGGCACGCCGATCGGGCGCAAGCCGATGGTCAAATTGTTCTCCACGATCATGCGCCGCGATGGCGATGATTATTTCCTGATCACTCCGGTCGAGAAGGTCGGGATCAAGGTCGACGATGCGCCGTTCGTGGCGATTGCCGTCGAGGTTGAAGGCGAGGGGGAGGCGCAGCTGTTGCGCTTCACCACCAACGTCGAGGAAACCGCCGAGGCCGGGCCGGAGCATCCGATCCGCGTCGAGATTGATCCGACGACGCAAGAGCCCGCGCCTTACGTGCATGTGCGCACCAACCTTGAAGCGCTGATTCATCGCAATGTGTTCTATCAACTGGTTGAACTGGCGGTGAGCCGTGAAATCGACGGGCAGCGTTGGCTCGGTGTATGGAGCGGCGGCGAGTTCTTCCGCATCGGCCTCGAACCTTAAAAGATCGCAGCCTTCGGCAGCTCCTACATGGTGTACACCTGTAGGAGCTGCCGAAGGCTGCGATCTTTTTTTGTCGTTGACACTTAATCATATGATGATTAGCTTGATCACCCATCGCGATCCGCTTTGAGGTGTTCATGTCCAGCAGCTTTCACGCATCCACGGTCGACTGGCTGGGCAGCTGGATCGCCGCTGGCCAGGTCAAACCGGGGCAGACCATCAAGGTCGAGGCCGATCTGGGCGAACAGCTCGGCGTCAGCCGCACGGTCATCCGCGAGGCAATCAAAACCCTCGTCGCCAAAGGCATGCTCGAAGTCGGGCCGAAGGTCGGCACCCGCGTGCTGCCGGTACGGCGCTGGAACCTGTTCGATCCGCAAGTGGTCGGTTGGCTGTCGCGCAACGGGCTGCCGGAAAATTTCGTCGATGACTTGCTCGACCTGCGCCGCACCATCGAACCGATGGCGGTGCGCTGGGCCTGTGAGCGCGCGACCCTGGAACAGATTGAAGCGGTGCAACTGGCCTACAACGCCCTTGAGCGTGCGGTCGACAGCGGCACCGATTACAACCGCGCCGATCAGGTCTTCCACGAATGCATCCTCGCCGCCAGCCACAATCAATTCATCGAACAAATGGTCCCGGCGCTCGGTGCGTTGCTCGCGGTGTCATTTGAAGTTTCTGCGGCCGACCCGGATGAACTGCGCCGCACTTTGCCGATTCACAAGGACATGGCCGACGCCATCGCCGCCCGGGATTCTGCGCGCGGCGTGTGGGCGTGCATGACCCTGATCGATAACGCCGACCTGGCGATCAAACGTTTCTACCCAAAAGTCATGGCCGAAAAAAAAGCCGGTTAATACAAATTTCCCTTTGGGAGCGAGCCTGCTCGCGAAGGCGGTGTATCAGGCAACTCATGCATCGACTGACACGACGCTTTCGCGAGCAGGCTCGCTCCCACATTAAATAACAACAAGATCCGAGGAGTTGATATGCCGTGGACCGCCCTGACCCAACACCGCGCCCAACTCGGTGAAGGCCCGTTCTGGGACGCGCCGACCCAGGCGCTGTACTGGGTAGACATTGCCGGCAAGCAGGCCCTGCGCCTGATCGGCCAGAACGTGCAGATCTGGCAAATGCCCGAGCATGTCTCCGCGTTCATCCCCTGCGCCAGCGGCGATGCACTGGTGACCCTGAGCAGCGGCGTCTATCGCCTCGATCTCGACTCGCCCGGTCTCGAACCGCGCCTGACGCTATTCTGCGTCGCCGATCCGCAACCCGGCAATCGCCCCAACGAAGCGCGCTGCGATGGCCAGGGTCGTTTGTGGCTCGGCACTATGCAAAACAACATCGGCGAGCAGGGCGAAGACCTGCCGATCACCCGTCGTTCCGGTGGCCTGTTTCGGATCGATCCGGATAAACGCGTCACCCCCTTACTGCGTAATCTGGGAATTCCCAACACGCTGCTGTGGAGCGATGACGGCACCACACTGCTGTTCGGCGACAGTCTCGACAGCACGCTCCATCGCTATTTCATCCACACCGACGGCAATCTCGATGTTGCACAAGTCTGGTACGGCCCCGATCAGCAGGGTGGCCCGGACGGCTCGGCAATGGACGCCGAAGGCTACATCTGGAATGCCCGTTGGGACGGCAGTTGCCTGCTGCGATTAACGCCTGAAGGCAACGTCGATCGCAAAATTGATCTGCCTGTCAGTCGCCCGACCAGTTGTGTGTTCGGTGGGGAAGACCTGAAAACCCTGTTCATCACCAGCGCCAAAAGCCCGCACAACCACCCGCTGGATGGCGCGGTGCTGTCGATGCGTGTGGAGGTTGCAGGAAAACTCTGTACGCGCTTTGCGGATTAAATCCCAAAATATGGGATGCAAAATTATATATTGAGATTATTTGGCGGTCGGGTTTATAGTCGGCTGCAGCAGTAACACGCACTCACACTTAAAAAGAACAAAACAGGTGAAGTGATGCAGCGAATGTCTATCGCACTCCCGTGTGGAGTCCGCGTCTCGCAACGGCCCGAAGCCGTCGGCCGCGCCTGCCTGTTTCGTTCAAATCGCCTTCCAGACCGGACATCGGTAGATGCCCGGTTTTTTTGTGCCTGCGAAACAGGAGTCCTGATCCATGGCTGAACCCCTTTCCCTGCCGCCGGTGCCCGCGCCGCCGAAGGGCGAGCGTCTGAAAAACAAGGTCGTGCTGCTGACCGGTGCTGCGCAAGGCATCGGGGAAGCCATTGTTGCGGCGTTCGCCTCACAGCAAGCGAAACTGGTCATCAGTGATATCCAGGCCGAGAAGGTCGAACAGGTTGCTGCGCACTGGCGTGAACAGGGCTTTGATGTGCAGGCGCTGAAGGCAGATGTCTCGCGTCAGCACGATCTGCACGCCATGGCCAAACGCGCCGTTGAGCTGCACGGGCGCATCGACGTGCTGGTCAATTGCGCCGGGGTCAACGTGTTCTGCGATCCTTTGCAAATGACGGAAGAAGACTGGCATCGCTGCTTCGCCATCGATCTGGACGGTGCGTGGTTCGGCTGCAAAGCGGTGTTGCCGCAGATGATCGAGCAGGGCGTCGGCAGCATCATCAACATCGCCTCGACCCATTCCAGCCACATCATTCCCGGCTGCTTCCCATACCCGGTGGCCAAACACGGTTTGCTCGGTCTGACTCGCGCACTCGGCATCGAATACGCGGCGAAAGGCATTCGAGTGAACGCCATCGCACCGGGCTACATTGAAACGCAACTGAACGTCGACTACTGGAACGGTTTCGCCGACCCGCACGCCGAGCGTCAGCGCGCTTTTGATCTGCACCCGCCGAAGCGCATCGGTCAGCCGCTTGAAGTGGCGATGACCGCGGTATTTCTGGCCAGTGATGAGGCGCCGTTCATCAATGCTTCATGCATCACCATCGATGGTGGGCGCTCGGTGATGTACCACGACTGAGCGAAGGGCTTTTCACACGGACAGGTCCGTTTGAAATCCAATCATCATACGATATGACTATTTTCAACAGGCTTTGCAGGAAATTGCTTTAACGCTTTTCAAACATTGCTCAAAAAAAATAACAAGGAGTCAGCTTATGAAACGTCGTTTCGGGATTCGTACCCTGTGCAGTACCGCCCTGGCGGTCACCGCGTTCAGCCTGAGCAGTGCGCTGCTCGCTGCCGACACCGTGAAAATCGGTTTCCTGGTCAAGCAGGCGGAAGAGCCGTGGTTCCAGACCGAGTGGGCTTTCGCCGAGAAAGCCGCCAAGGACAAGGGCTTCGAACTGATCAAGATCGCCGTGCCGGACGGCGAGAAAACCCTCTCGGCCATCGACAGCCTCGCCGCCAATGGCGCCAAGGGCTTTGTGATCTGCCCGCCGGATGTCTCGCTCGGCCCGGCGATCATGGCCAAAGCCAAACTCAACGACCTTAAGGTGATTGCCGTCGACGACCGCTTCGTCGACGCCAACGGCAAATTCATGGAAGACGTGCCGTACCTCGGCATGGCCGCGTTCGAAGTCGGCCAGAAGCAGGGTAACGCCATGGTCGCCGAGGCGAAAAAACGCAACTGGGACTGGAAAGACACCTACGCGGTGGTCAACACCTACAACGAACTCGACACCGGCAAGAAACGCACCGACGGCTCGGTGAAATCCCTCGAAGACGCCGGTATGCCGAAGGATCACATTCTGTTTGCCGCGCTGAAAACCCTCGACGTACCGGGCAGCATGGACGCCACCAACTCGGCGTTGGTGAAGCTGCCAAGCGCGGCGAAAAACCTGATCATCGGCGGCATGAACGACAACACCGTGCTTGGCGGCGTGCGCGCCACCGAAGCTGCCGGTTTTGCCGCGGCCAACGTGATCGGTATCGGCATCAACGGCACCGACGCCATCGGCGAATTGAAAAAGCCTAACAGCGGTTTCTTCGGCTCGATGCTGCCTAGCCCGCACATCGAAGGCTACAAGACTGCAGAGATGATGTACGAGTGGGTCACCACCGGCAAAGAGCCGCCGAAGTACACCGCGATGGACGACGTCACCCTGATCACCCGCGAGAACTTCAAACAAGAGCTGGAAAAAATCGGCCTGTGGAACTGATGCCGCGACGGCCCGGGCAGCCGGGCCGTTTTTTGGTGTGAAGAGGTGGCTTTATGCACGCGCAAGTACAAACACAACAACACAGCGCCAGCGGCAGCCTGCGCTTCAACGGGATCGGCAAAACCTTTCCCGGGGTGAAGGCGCTGGACGCTATCAGCTTCGTCGCGCATCCGGGGCAGGTTCATGCCTTGATGGGCGAGAACGGCGCCGGCAAATCGACTCTGCTGAAAATCCTCGGCGGCGCTTACATCCCGAGCAGCGGCGAGTTGCAGATCGGCGAGCAGACCATGGCGTTCAAGTCGACGGCTGACAGCATCGGCAGCGGCGTCGCGGTGATTCACCAGGAGCTGCATCTGGTGCCGGAAATGACCGTCGCCGAGAACCTGTTTCTCGGCCATCTGCCGGCCAGTTTCGGTTTGATCAACCGCGGTGTGTTACGCCAGCAAGCGTTGAATTGCCTCAAAGGCCTGGCCGATGAAATCGACCCGCAGACCAAAGTCGGACGCCTGTCCCTCGGCCAGCGACAACTGGTGGAAATCGCCAAGGCGCTGTCGCGTGGTGCCCACGTCATCGCTTTCGACGAACCGACCAGCAGCCTTTCGGCCCGCGAAATCGACCGCTTGATGACGATCATCGGCCGCCTGCGCGACGAAGGCAAAGTCGTGCTCTATGTTTCCCATCGCATGGAAGAAGTGTTCCGCATTTGCGACGCGGTGACGGTGTTCAAGGACGGTCGCTACGTGCGCACTTTCGAGGACATGAGCCAGTTGAACCACGATCAACTGGTGACCTGCATGGTCGGGCGCGACATTCAGGACATCTACGATTATCGCCATCGTCCACGCGGCGCCGTCGCGCTGAAGGTCGCCGGCCTGCTCGGTCCGGGTCTGCGCGAGCCGATCAGTTTCGAGGCGCACAAAGGTGAAATTCTTGGCCTGTTCGGACTGGTCGGGGCAGGGCGCACCGAGCTGTTTCGTTTACTCAGCGGGCTCGAACGTCACACGGCCGGGCGTCTCGAATTGCGCGGTCATGAATTGAAACTGCGCTCACCGCGCGACGCGATTGCCGCCGGGATTTTGCTCTGCCCGGAGGATCGCAAAAAGGAAGGCATCATCCCGCTGGCCAGCGTCGCCGAGAACATCAATATCAGTGCACGTGGTGCCCATTCAGGGCTCGGCTGCCTGATTCGCGGTCTGTGGGAAAAGGGCAATGCCGACAAACAGATCAAAGCGCTGAAAGTGAAAACCCCGCACGCCGGTCAGCAGATCAAATTCCTCTCCGGCGGCAATCAGCAGAAGGCCATTCTCGGTCGCTGGCTGTCGATGCCGATGAAAGTTTTGCTGCTCGATGAGCCGACACGCGGCATCGACATCGGTGCGAAAGCGGAGATCTACCAGATCATCCATAACCTCGCCGCCGACGGCATTTCGGTGATCGTGGTGTCCAGCGACCTGATGGAAGTGATGGGTATTTCCGACCGCATTCTGGTGCTCTGCGAAGGCGCCCTGCGCGGCGAAATCAGCCGCGACCAGGCCAATGAATCCAACCTGCTGCAACTGGCTTTGCCGCGCCACCGCGCTGACGGCGTGGCGAACTGAGAGGTGACTATGATGACAACCCAAAACGAAACCCTGCCCAAAGAGCGCAAACCTCTGGACATGCGCCGCTTCCTCGACGACTGGGTCATGTTGCTGGCGGCTGTGGGCATTTTTGTCGCCTGCACCTTGCTGATCGACAACTTCCTTTCGCCGCTGAACATGCGCGGTCTGGGCCTGGCGATTTCTACCACCGGGATTGCCGCGTGCACGATGTTGTACTGCCTGGCGTCGGGGCATTTCGACTTGTCGGTGGGCTCGGTGATTGCCTGCGCCGGCGTGGTCGCGGCAGTGGTGATGCGTGACACCAATAGCGTATTTCTCGGTGTCAGTGCGGCGTTGGTCATGGGCCTGATTGTCGGGTTGATCAACGGGATTGTGATTGCCAAGTTGCGCGTCAATGCCTTGATCACGACGTTGGCGACCATGCAGATTGTTCGCGGTCTGGCTTACATCTTTGCCAACGGCAAGGCGGTGGGTGTGTCGCAGGAATCGTTCTTCGTCTTCGGCAATGGCCAGCTGTTCGGCGTGCCGGTGCCGATTCTGATCACCATCGTCTGCTTTCTGTTTTTTGGCTGGTTGCTGAATTACACCACCTACGGGCGCAACACCATGGCCATCGGTGGCAACCAGGAAGCGGCGTTGCTCGCGGGGGTGAACGTTGACCGGACCAAGATCATTATCTTTGCCGTGCATGGGGTGATCGGTGCGTTGGCGGGGGTGATTCTGGCGTCGCGGATGACCTCGGGGCAGCCGATGATTGGCCAGGGTTTCGAGCTGACGGTGATCTCGGCTTGCGTGCTGGGTGGGGTGTCGTTGAGTGGCGGGATTGGCATGATTCGGCATGTGATTGCCGGGGTGTTGATTCTGGCGATCATCGAGAATGCGATGAATTTGAAGAATATCGACACGTTTTATCAGTATGTGATTCGTGGGTCGATCCTGCTGCTGGCTGTGGTCATTGACCGACTGAAACAACGCTAGAATCAAGAGCCCCTCACCCCAGCCCTCTCCCAGAGGGAGAGGGGGCCGACCGAGGTGTCTTGCGTAATCCGTCGACCTGAAAGCTCTCGTTGACTATGGATTCGGAACAGCACTTTCGGGTGGATTGTGGATTCGGCGAAGCACTTTCAGGTCGGCGAACCTCCTGAGCATCCCCCATTCAGTCCCCTCTCCCTTCGGGAGAGGGCTAGGGTGAGGGGAAGGGCCGACCGAGGTGATCCGTCGACCTGAAAGGGGTCGTCGATTGTGGATTCGGTGAAGCACTTTCAGGTCGATGTATCTCCCAAATATCCCCCATTCAGTCCCCTCTCCCTTCGGGAGAGGGCTAGGGTGAGGGGCTTTTGATTCTCCCGCCTTTCGTCACTCTCGCTAAATATCCCTTGCCCGCCCACGCTAGTTTCGGGTATCAATTTGTACATGATTAGACAGGTACGATTTGACAAGAAACAACGGGTGGTCGACGAACTCGTCCGACGCATCGAAAGCGGCCTCATGGAGGACGGCTTTCTGTTGCCCGGCGAGCATCAGTTGGCTCAAGAATTCCAAGTCAGCCGGGGCACGCTGCGCGAAGCGCTGGCCGAACTGAAACGGCGTAACTACATCGCCACGCAAAGCGGCGTCGGCTCCATCGTCACTTTCGACGGTGTCGCCCTCGACCAACGCAGCGGCTGGGCGCAGGCCTTGGCCGACAGCGGGGCGATGATCAATACCGAAGTGTTGCGTCTGGAAGCCGTGACCCGGCCAGACCTGCTGTCGCGATTCGGCACTGACCAATTCATCACCCTCGACCGTCGTCGCCGTTCCAGCGAAGGCACGCTGGTGTCCCTCGAACGCTCTTTGATGCCGGCCACCGGCGGCCTGGAAAGCCTGCCGCGCGTCGGTCTGATCGACAACTCTCTGACCATCACTCTGGCCGCCTACGGCTACATCGGCGAACGCGGCGATCAATGGATCGGCGCCGAACCGTTGAATGCCGAAGACGCCGAACTGCTCGGCCGCCCGGTAGGCACGGTATTCCTCAAAGCGCTGCGCACCACCTACGACCGGCAGAACCGTTTCATGGAGCTGGTCGAAAGCCTGCTCGACCCGGTGCATTTCCGTCTGCACCTGCAATTTGGAGAGTCGAAATGACCGCGCTCAACCGTGCCCTCGGCGCTTTCTATGGCCTGGCCCTCGGTGATGCGCTGGGCATGCCGACGCAATCGCTGAACCGCGAAACGATCAAGACCCGCTTCGGCCAGATCACCGATCTGCAGGACGCAGGTCCGTTGCAGCCGATCGCCGCGAACATGCCCAAAGGCTCGATCACCGACGACACCGAACAGGCGATTCTGGTCGGCGAGTTGCTGGTCGAAGGCAAGGGCCGCATCGAACCGGCGATCCTCGCGCAACGCTTGATCGAGTGGGAAGCCGAGATGCAGGCCAAGGGCTCGCAGGATTTGCTTGGGCCGTCGACCAAACGCGCAATCGAGATGATCCTCGCCGGCCATTCCCCGGAGGAAGCCGGGCGCTACGGCACTACCAACGGCGCAGCGATGCGCATTACGCCGGTGGGGATTGCGGCGGATGTTGTCGACCCTGAACGGTTTATTGTGGCGGTGGTCCAGGCCTGCCAGGTCACCCACAACACCACGCTGGGGATTTCCAGTGCGGCAGCAGTGGCGGCGGTGGTGTCTGCCGGCATCAACGGCATGGACCTGGGCGAGGCGTTGAACCTTGGTCAGCAAATCGCTCAGCAAGCCGAGGCGCACGGGCACTGGGTCGCCGGTGGGCGTATTGCCTCGCGCATCAGTTGGGCGCGCACCATCAGTGTCGATAGCGACAAGGCTTTACTGGCGGATCTGCTCTACGACGTGATCGGCACTTCGGTGGCGTCACAGGAATCGGTGGTGGTGTCGTTTGCACTGGCACAGCAAGTGGCGGTCGGTGAGATGAGCGCGTTTGATGCGCTGTGCATGGCCGCCAGCCTTGGTGGTGACACGGACACCATTGCGGCGATTCTCGGCGCGATGTTGGGGGCCTGCCTGGGCCTTGAAAGCTGGCCGGTGCCGATGATCGACACGGTCAAAGCGGTCAATCATCTGGAGCTTGAGCCGTTGGTGCAGGGGCTGTTGGCTTTGCGCTGATTGGGCTGACGTCTTCGCGAGCAGGCTCGCTCCCACATGGATTACACGGTACTTGTGGGAGCGAGCCTGCTCGCGATGGCCGCACCGCATATTCGAATATTTAACCCGCAATGGATCGCGCAGACAGGCCGAGGATGGCCGCGATGTCTTGTCGTTTTGCATCATTGCCACAACCACAAAAAAGGCAAACAGGAGCACCTTCATGAGTTCATCAAACGCCGGGCAAAGCGCCGGGCAACTGGAAACCCGCGGCATCGAACCGGTGCCGGAAGCCGAGTGCAACGGTCATCCGCTGCAACTGTTCTGGGTCTGGTTCGCTGCCAACATTTCCATCCTCGGTTTGCCGCTGGGCGCCACGCTGGTGGCGTTTCGCGGGCTGGCGATCTGGCAGGCGATCATCGTCGCGATCATCGGCGCTGCCGGTTCGTTTGCGGTGGTCGGAATCATCTCGATTGCCGGTCGACGTGGTCGTGCGCCGAGCCTGACCTTGTCACGAGCGATCTTCGGCGTGCGCGGCAATATCGGCCCGACGCTGGTCTCGCTGATGTCGCGTCTCGGTTGGGAAACGGTCAACACCACCACCGCTGCATTCGTGCTGCTGTCGCTGTGCTCGATCCTGTTCGGCTCCCCGGTCGAAGCGAAAAGCGCACCGGTATTGACGCTGATCTTCATCGCGATTTTCGTTCTGCTGACCTTGTCAGTATCCGGCCTCGGTCACGCGACGTTGTTGGTCATCCAGAAGTGGGCGACCTACGTGTTCGGCGCGCTGAACATTCTCGTTGGCGGCTTCCTCTGCGCGACCATCGACTGGAGCGCAGTGTTCAACGCGACACCGGCGCCGATGAGCGCAATGATCATCGGTATCGGCACCATGGCCGCCGGCACCGGCATCGGCTGGGCCAACGCTGGCGCCGACATGTCGCGCTATCAGCATCGCAGCGTCAAGGCTGTGCGTCTGGTCGCGTCTGCCGCGTTTGGTGCGGGTATTCCGCTGGTACTGCTGATCACTCTTGGCGGTCTGCTGTCGGTGGGCAACAACGACCTGGCCTCGGCGACTGACCCGATCGTGGCAATTCGCGACATGCTGCCAACCTGGATGGCGGTGCCGTACCTGATCACCGCATTCGGTGGCTTGCTGCTGTCGAACAACCTGTCGGTGTATTCCGCTGGTTTGACCACGCTGACCCTCGGCCTCAAGGTCAAGCGCGTCTACGCGGTGGTGGTCGATATCGTCGCTATCTTCGCCGGCTCGATCTACTTCATGCTGATCGCCGACAGCTTCTACGGTCCGTTCATTACCTTCATTTCCCTGCTTGCCGTGCCGATCACCGCATGGGTCGGGATCTTCGTCGTCGACCTGATTCATCGTCACTACTACAGCCCGAAGGACCTTCTCGACGTCAGCCCGAGCAGTGCTTACTGGTATCGCGGCGGTATCGAGTGGCGTGCGTTTGGTGCATGGTCGATTGCCATTGTCCTCGGCTTCAGTTTCACCACCATCGGCACCACTGCCGAGAACGTCTGGTTCAAGGGCTTCCTGTCCGACTCGTGGCTGGGCCACAACGGCCTCGGCTGGATCGTGACCTTCGTCGTCGCTGGTGGGATTTACTTTGTACTGGGCGGGGCGAAAGATCGCCGCGCCGCGCAAACCGAGAATGCTCATGCCTAAGATGTTGCACACCGGCCAGGTCATCATCGACCTGGTCATGGCCGTGGATAAACTGCCGCAGATTGGCGGTGACGTGCTGGCGCAGTCGGCCGGTTTCGAAGCGGGCGGCGGTTTCAACGTGATGGCGGCGGCGGTGCGTAACGGCCTGCCGGTGGTGTATCTCGGTCGGCATGGCAGTGGGCGTTTCGGCGATCTGGCGCGTCAGGCGATGAACGCCGAGGGGATTCACATCGGCATCACCGAACCTGCGCAGAAGGACACCGGTTTATGTGTGGCGCTGACCGATGCGTCGGCCGAGCGCAGTTTCATTTCCTATATCGGCGCTGAAGGTGAGGTGACCGAAGAAGATCTGAACAGCGTCGCGGCTGAAGCGGGCGATTACGTTTATCTGAGCGGCTACAGCCTGCTCCACGAAGGCAAGGCAAAGGCATTGCTCGATTGGACGCTGGCGTTGCCGGCAACGATCAACGTGGTGTTCGATCCGGGGCCACTGGTGGAGTCGCCGGGTTCACCGATGATGCAAGCGCTGCTGCCGCGCATCGATGTGTGGACCAGCAACAGTGTTGAAGCGCTGCGGTTTACCGGGGCTGAAGAGATTGCGGTGGCGCTTGATCGTCTCGCTGAGCATCTGCCCAACGACGTGCTGATGGTTGTGCGTGACGGGCCGCAAGGCTGCTGGATTCATCAGCGCGATGAGCGTCGGCATGTGCCCGGGTTTGCGGTGAAAGCGGTAGACAGCAATGGTGCCGGTGACGCCCATGCCGGGGTGTTTGTTGCCGGGTTGGCGCAGGGCTTGTCTGCCTATGAAGCGGCGCGGCGGGCGAATGCGGCAGCGGCTATTGCGGTGACGCGCTGGGGACCGGCGACCTCGCCGGGGGCGGCAGAGGTGGATGCGTTTTTCCTTGATTCCGGCGGTGCCTGATCTACCGCTTTCGCGAGCAGGCTCGCTCCCACAGGGGATGTGTGAACGACATCAATTCAGTGTGGGAGCGAGCTTGCTCGCGAAAGGGCAATTAGCTTCATCACAAAATTCAATGTTGGATACCGCTCGCCGCGTCGGCAGCGAGCGGCCGCAGGACTACTGCAGATCCAGCTTGCGCGCTGCTTCAACGCCAGCAGCACTGAGCTTGATCGGCAGGTTCAACGAATGTTCGCCAGCCTCGTTGCAGGTCACATGCCCGTGATGAATCAGTCCACGATCCTGCAAAGCGGCGAGGGCGCTGGCCACGACTTTCTCGCCCCGGTAATTGTCCAGCACCTCCTTGCCCAGACCACTCGGGTGGGCGTGCAGCAGGCGGGTGAGGACTTCTTTTTCCAGGTTTTTATCGACGTTCATGGTTACCTCTTCATTGGATTGAATAGGACGCTCGCGTCGGCGAACTACTGACCGGAGCCTTCGGAACCGGAGCCACCGGTGGTGGTTTTCGAGCCGATGCCAGGGCCAGCATTGTCTGGCGTGGCGGGGGCATCGGGGGTGTTCATGCCGCCCTGACGGCCCGGATCACTGCCCTGAGTGCGCGGATCGGTACCGGTCGCAGGAGGCTGATTGATCAAAGGCACGCCGGAGCCATCGGTATTCATGCCGGGGGCACTGTTGATGGCGGGGGCGCGTGGCGGAGTCGGGTCGGTAGGGCCAGTGCCCGCTGCGGTGGCGGATGCGGCGAAAACCGCAGGGCAGAGCAGGGCGCTGAATACGAAAGCGGTCAACCTTGACGGGATCATAGGGCGTCTCCAGTGATTGGAATCCTTACCTGTCGTTGGTCTGCCCTGTGATCGGATTGGTGCCTGATGAACGACGAACGGTCTGCATCGCCGTTGCCGGTTTGAGCTTGAGTCGACGCCAGAGCAGACGACCCACGGTGATCAGCCAGTTCACAAGTGCCACAGCCAATACCGTGAGCAGCAGCGTCGCCATGCCCTTTTCAACGATGATTGTCCCGGCCAGCAAGGGGAAACCGAATACGCCGATAAAGTAGGCAAGGCTGAACAGAAGCAATGCCTGTGACGTGGTGCCGGTCGGCGCTTCGTTAGCCGCAAGCCCGTTGATCACCGAATACGTCAGCCCATACCCGACGCCGAGCATCAACGCCGCCAGCAAATAGGTGAATCCACTGTGTACGCCGAAGGCGAACAGCACGATCGAGCCGAGCATTAGCCCCGACAACAGGCAAGAAGCGCGCAGCGGATCACGCTTGACCACATAGCCTGCGATCAGCATCCGACTGCTGATTGCCGCACTCATGAAACCGAGAAAGAACAGCGAGTAATCCAGAGCGCGGGCTTCGGCATAACTGGTCTGGAAGCTGGACAAGCCACCAAACACGCAACCGCCGAGACCGACCATGATGATCGGGAACAGCGCGCGTGAGCCGAGCACTTGGGTGGTCGCTCGCCAAGTGATTCTCGCGGCCGAGGTTACTTGCGTGCTTTTCAATCGAGCCCCGATTTGCCAGAACAACAGCACGCCAACCAGGCTCGCCAGTGCCGCCAGATAAAACGCCGAGGTCACTGGCAAACCCACTGCACTCGCCGCACGCCCGAGCAACGGGCCGCTGCCGATCCCGGTCATCATGCTGCCCGACAACAGCGCGAAGTATTTCGCTCGTTGTGCCGGCGTCACCAGGCTGGCAACGATAATCGGCCCCAAGGTGTAAAAAACGCCCCAGCCCAATCCCAACAGCAAACCGAAAAACAGCAGCAGATGCCCAAACCCCGGCGTCATCGCAAAACCCAGACTCGCCACCACCAGCAACAGCCCGAACACTGCAATCGAGCGCGCCGCGCCGAGCCAGTCCGACAGATGCCCGGACATCAGCACCGCGACAAATGTACTGAGCATCGCCGCCGAAATCACACTGCCGGCATCGTGCTCATTGCCGCCGCGAGAACCGATCAACAGCGACAGCAAAAACGTCGAGCCGTAGGACAGCGACAGCAGATAACTGGCGAGACAGAACAGGCCGAACAGCTTGCCTGAAACCTTGGGTGTTGCTGGCGACATGACGCGGTTCCTTGAACGGAAAAATTCAGCGTCGTCTGTTTAACACGTCAGGCAGGCGGCTTAGGTCTGAGGTTAGCGAAGTCAGGATTGCTGTGCGCCGGAGTAACGCATCAGGCGATGCCGATCTCTTCCTTGAACTGTTCCATGAAACCCTTCAGACGCTGATGGCGGATCTGCGCCAGACGCTGGCCGGCGGCAGTCTGGAAACCGTCGGCGAGGTGCAGCAGTTTGGTCTGGAAGTGATCGAGGCAAAAACGTTTGTCGTCGTAGTCGCGCTGTTTCGCTTCGGGATCCTGTGGGTCGTACAGCGCTGAACCCATGCGCCCGGCAATGTAGAAGGTACGGGCGACGCCGAGCATGCCGAGTGAGTCGAGGCGGTCGGCGTCCTGGACGATTTTCGCTTCAAGGCTGCGCGGAGTGATGTTGGCGGAGAAGCTGTGGGCTTCGATGGCGTGGGCGACGGCGGTGATTTTTTCTTCGGGCCAGTTCATCTCCGCGAGCACTGCCGACGCTTTGTCCGCTGCTAATCGCGATGCCTGCGCGCGCAGTGGCGAATTCTTCTCGACGGCCACACAGTCGTGCAAGAGCACGGCGGCCAACAGCACCTCAAGATATCCACCTTCTTCTTCATGCAACGTACGCACGTTGTGCCAGACGCGCTGCAAGTGGGCGAGGTCGTGGGCGCCGTCGTCGGACGGCTCCAATGCGTGCGGCAGCAACTCTGCTGCCAGTGCCGCCACGGGTGTAAAAAACTCACGGTTCATAAGCATCCTTTCAGATTGTCGAAGTCCCCTGTGTGGGAGCGAGCCTGCTCGCGAATGCTGTCTGTCAATCAACAATGCAGGTGACTGAAAGGACGCCTTCGCGAGCAGGCTCGCTCCCACAGGGAACTGCAATGTTTGTAACAGTGCGCAGGGTAGTGTGTGTTTTGCCATGTGACGAGCGCCGCTCACCGCCTTAGTATGGCGTTTTCCTTTTTCCGACAAGGCCCGTCCATGACGATCGACATCCGCCCGGCGACCCCCAGCGATGCTCCGCAAATTCTCGCCTTCATCACTGAACTCGCCGATTTCGAAAAGGCCCGTCACGAAGTCATCGCCAGCGTCGCCGACATCGAACGCAGCCTGTTCGGCGAAGGCGCCACCGCCCACGGTCTGATCTGCCTGCGCGATGGCCTGCCGATCGGTTTCGCGGTGTTTTTCTTCAGCTATTCGACCTGGCTCGGCAGCAATTGCCTGTACCTTGAAGACCTCTACATCACCCCGGAGCAACGCGGCGGCGGTGCCGGCAAAACCCTGTTGCGTCACCTGGCAAAAATCGCCTGCGACAACGACTGCGGCCGCTTCGAATGGAGCGTCCTCGACTGGAACACGCCGGCGATCGAATTCTACAAATCCCTCGGCGCGCAACCTCAGGAGGAGTGGGTGCGCTACCGCATGGATGGCCAGGTTCTGCGTGAGTTTGCCGAGGGTTGAACACGATGATGGCAATCCGGCAGTAATTCGATTGTCGCCAGCGCTCTAGTCCGGCATGCTACGCGCCATTTTTGCGCGCTCACGGACGATACCTGCAATGCCTCTGGCACAACTTCTCCACGCCCGTGGAGCCTTCGCTGCGTCAATGAGTGACCGGCGATGAGCGGACTACGGGCGACAATGCGCCGGTATATGGCGCTCGCCTTTTTGCTTTGCTGTTCATGTGCTTCGAATCACGGCAGGCCAATAGCGAAGCTTGATTTTGAAAGTATTTCAATTACGCCGAGCGCAAGTTCGTTTTTCGTACGATTTTCAAGTGATACGGATCTCTTGACCTTGTTCCAATCCAGGATCGGCGAAGAGCTGGTCTGTGCGTTGGAAGGCGATGCGGATTTTTCGATTGGCCATTACCAGCGAGGCTACGGCAGCGGCATCGTTGAGTTAAGCGACAACTCTTCGAAAGGAAATTATATCGCCCGGGTCATTTTTCGAGAGACCGGAGCGGTGCGGGGTAAGGAACGTATTCTCGCGGGAGATGAATTGCGCAGGGCTTTAAAGGTAAACGACGTGGTTGTGTGCGCTTTTAGAGTGCATACAACGAAATACGAAACCTATTTTTCAGATTTTATGCCTATTCCTTCCATGGATTTTATACGGGCGCTCGGCACGTGAGCGTAGAGCAATAGCATGTTATCGAGAGCGATTTTTGTTTTGTGCGTGCTGGTCATGTCCGGGTGTTCACTGCGGCAAAACAAAACTACCGCCAATCTTCAGTTCACCAAGATAGAGCGGGTAGGGCAAACCGTTATGTATGACGTGTATTTTTCTTCAGATATCGATATCTGGGGGCCTTATCGGTCATTAATTGGCGTCGGTTTCGTCTGTGCCTTGGAGGATCATGCCGACTTCAGGGAGCGATACGCGATGAAGCGACTGATGGCCGGCAGTGTCAAGCGAAACCCCGCCGGGGCGAAATATGGCTTCATTGCCGCAATGCTCTTCAGCGAGAGAGTAGTGAATGGAAGTACTGAACGAGATTTGACACCTGCGGAGATAAAGCAAATGTTGGCCCGGAAAACTCAGGTGCCCTGTAAGTTCTTTGCCAGCGCAACAATGATGGAAACCTATTTTTCCAACGTGATGTACGTTCCTGTCGCGGATATATTTCGGGCGATAGAAGGTGCGATTGTAGCCGTTGGTGAACGCTGATTGTTTGGACTGCTGTGTGCACGAAGATCGGGTTGTTGTTAATTGACAGGATGTTTTAGTGAGAAAGTTGATAGGGATTTGTCTGGTTGTTTTATGCAGTGCCTGCGCCAAGCGCCCGGTGCTTGCTCCATCCGATATCGAATATCTATCCATGACGGATGTACCCGGGTATGGCCAGTTTGAGGTTCGGTTTTCCTCCGATACGGATTTGATGCGAATGTTCCAGAGTAACTTGGGCAAGGATCAAGCCAGTGACGGTTTTACGTGTTATCTGGACGCGCGAATAAATTTGTCTGAGCGACACGGCGAGTCGAACTATCTGATCGGTACCGTAGAGGAACTGGATCGCCCGGGTTCGCGTGGCAAATATCAATATTTCACGCGTCTGATCGCGGTGTACACCGATCATGAGTACGGCTCGAATACGTTTCCCAATGCGCAAGAATTGCTGGTCTTGTTAAAAGCGCGCAATGCCCTGGCCTGCCGGTTTCATGCCTCCGACTATTTTTACGGACCCTACGAGTCCAACCCTATCGGTATCCCGAGTTCCGAATTTGTCCGCGTGATAGAGCAGAGGGGCAACCGTTGAATCTGCGTTTATTCAGATGGCCGTTGATTGGCAGTTTTCTATCCTGCACGGCGTGCATGCACTTGAACGTTCCTCCCGCCAGACTTGAGTTTGTTTCAATCGAGCGCGCCAACTCTTCCTATTACGACCTGCGCTTCACCTCTGATCGAAATCTTATCAATCTGTATGAGGATTACGGTAGGCAAGGCCAGATCAGTACGACGATTCATTGTTCGCTGAATGGTTATGTGGATTTTTCCATCGAACATCGAATCAAGATGGAGGCGTCGGGACGCGTCAGCGCCATGCGTCTGATCGAGGGTGATCGGCGGTATGAAATGTTCGCGCACATTAGGGTTGAGAATCACGGCATCAATGAAGGTTTTAATGACATCAGGCCGATTGAACTGGTGCGGATGCTCAAACCGCAACAATACATACCGTGCAAGGTGGTGATCACGGCGTTTCCGTTCGTGGCGTATTACTCGAAAGTCATGTACCTGCCGACCTCACGATTTATTGATCAAGTGCGCAGTCCACGGGTAGCACCGCCACGGGTTTCGCTGCTGCCCGAGGATCGCATGCGTACGTTGTTGCCACAGGTCCCGATTTGCATCACGCGGTGGCGACATGTTGCCGCAACGCCATATGACGAAATCGATCGCCTTGGCCGTTGCGATGAGCTGCCCTACGTAGGATTACTTGCCTCGTTTGCGCCGTATCGATTGGCTCTGAGCATCGTGTCCTCGTCGGATCTGACGCCAAAACCGCTGACGGCATACGTCATAGTGCGCGGGGATGGCCGCCAGGAACCGGGTATTTCTGACGAACATGGCCATACTCATCACCTCGGCGCAGGAGATTATGAAGTCGTGAAGGTTTTAGCTGAAGAGGGCGTGACCAGCGTTGATCGGTCGACGAAATGAATTGATGTCGCCCCTTGATATGACGGCGACTGACTCTATTCGCAGCAGGATTTTCCCGGTGTTTACTTCGGCATGGTCGGCAGTGCGCAATCTCGGAAAAGGGATGAGTGCGCTATCCCATGGATAGCAAGGTCCTGCGCGAGTTTGCCGAGGACTGAAGTCGATGATGGCAATCCAGTGCTATTTCGATTGTCTCCGGCACTCTAGTCCGGCATTCTACGCGCCATTTTTGCGCGCTCACGGACGATACCTGCAATGCCTCTGGCACAACTTCTCCACGCCCGTGGAGCCTTCGCTGCGTCAATTAGTGACCGGCGATGAGCGGACTACGGGCGACAATGCGTCTGTATGGCCTGGTGAAAAACTCAGGCTCGAGCGACAACCCCCAGCGCCAACCGGTCGACATTCTGTGCATGACAAATCGTACGGGCGGCAGCGCCATTCGCGCGTTCGTGTCACGCCTCGATGCTGAGTTGATGACGCGCAGTGCCGGGCTCGCCGATTACCGCGTGATACCGCTGCGCACTTTCGATCCGACGGCGTTTATCGACGCCCATCAAGGCTGGCTGACACTGCATGTCTGTTGCGGTTTTGTCGCCCCTGCCGGGCATTCGCTGCTCAAGGACGGCGGGTTGATGCCGATGGGCTGGTACGTCTATTCCGAGATCGGCCAGTGGACGGCCCAGCATCATCTCGACTTCGGCGCACAAATGGCCGAACTGCTGCAATCGACTTACGAGCGTAATCACCTGCGCAACTACAACGCCTGGCTCAACGAACTCGACGATGCGACGCCGGCCGAACTGGCCTGGCAAACCGACGAAGCCTGGCGGCACCTGCAAACCACCGCATCACCCGACAGCCGAGAGCATTGCCACGCCCTGTTCGACCCCGTCGACAACCGCTGGCGCTTCGCCGCGACCGACATCGATATTCATCAGCCGCACCCGGAACCCCTGAAGCAAGGAGCTTTGAATTGAGTGGTAAACCCGCTGCACGCGTCACCGACCCGACCGCCTGCCCAATGCCAGGGCATGGCACCAACCCGATTGTTTCCGGCTCGCCCGACGTCTTCTTCGACGGCCTCGCCGCTGCGCGCATGACCGATAAATCGGCGTGCGGTAGCCCGATCACCGGCGCCGTTTCCGGCACCGTGTTCATCAACGGCCTGAATGCCGCCACGCTCGACAGCACCGGAGGCCATGGCAATGTCGTGGTCGGTGCTTCAGGGACGGTGATTATTGGCCAGAGCGGCGGTGGGGCGGCGTTTAGCGGGTTGTTGCCGATGCCGGTGCATTTTACGGACAGGTTGCAAGTGGTGAATGAGGACACCGGAGAGCCGGTGCCCTATCACCCCTACACGATTCAGCGCGGCGATGGCAGTGAGGAGCCGGGAATTACGGATGCGTTGGGATTCACCCATACCGTCAGCTCGCATTTGGCTGAAACTATAAATTTGTTTGTGGAGTGATGATAAATGGCAGAAGGAAGTGCGACAGCAGACACTCCAGAAGTGCCGGTAGCTAGAAGGAATCCAGTTACCCATACGCTCACTTGTAAGACTGATCAGTCTGTTAAGCAAGCATCGGTAAAATTGCGCGATGTAATGGTATTTCTTGTTGGCGGAGCGGGCGATCAGGAAAGATATTATGTTGATGGCCCTAACCACAACGTCGATTACGTTCGAGAAATGGTTGATGCAGATATAGAAGCTCTAGAAATAAAGAAGTACTGCACTACCTTGCCTCTTGGTTATAACGCGTTCATGAGTGAAGAGGATCTGGAAAAGAATGTAATTGGTAAGATTTCAAACTGTAATACCGCTGTTTACATTATCGGTCATAGCCTGGGTGGGTGGAATGGCGCGCACCTATCGGCTGTTTTGTCCGATCGTGGATTTAAAGTCAAGATGCTGGTCACCCTAGATCCTGTAGGCCACGGAAAAATTGTCTACGGTATTTCAAAGATATATAGGCAGGTTCCTCAGCCAAAAGCGGAATATTGGGTAAATATCAGAGCTGCTGCAGTTGATTGGAATTTATCGGACGTCGTTGCAGATTTTGGTGAACAATGGGAAATTTCCGCTGGACCGAATGTAATGGGGCGGCTGGACATCAATCACGCGGATGCTAACTTTATGTACGCGCGACCTTTGCCTGGTGGCAAGTCAGCTCGACAGATTGTAAGGGAATCAATTTTGAAATGGACCAAGGAGTAACGTTTTGTGAGATTTATAACGTTGGCAGTTATGATTCTGATGGTCTCTGCGTGTTCTTTGAATCATGGTCGGCCTATCGCTAATTTACAATACTCAAAGACTGATCGGCTTCGCAGTACCGGGATTTATAAAATTTATTTTTCGTCAGATGTAGAATTGCTTCAGTTGTTCAAGTCGTCTATTGGTCAGGGGCTTGTGTGTTCGTTAACGAACGATCAAGATTTTTCACAGGCGCACCGTATAAAGCAATCCGGTTTCGGTTTCATTGAAAGAGTGTCAACTGATTCACTGCTCTATAGGGCAGATGTTCTTTTCGATGAACAGGTAGATGATAAGGGTGAGGAAAGACGTCTCAAAGGAGATTCATTAGTCCCGTTTTTGAAATCCAGAGATTCCATTTCTTGTGTGTTTAGAGTTCATTCGACTACTTACAAAACGTATTTCTCGAAGATCATGCAAGTCCCGAGTGTCGATTTGATGAATCCAGGAACTGCAGAATAGCCGCATATTTCATCGGCCTTGCCTAATTTGAAGGCCGTTTCCACCATGACCTGTTCGTGCCCATATTATGGGTTTACGACCATTGGGTAATAATAAGACGGCTCGCAGTATTTTTAATAAATTGGTTTCGAGTTTCTTCAAGAAGTGCAGCTCGCACCACGATATTTTTTTGATCTGTTCGGTAAATAACGATCATCACTGCTTCTCCGACTCGAATATGCATAACCTCCGGTTTGCAGAGGAAGAATTTTTAACCTGCCTTATCCCAAAATATGGGATGCAAAATTACATATTGAGATTTACCGTCTGAGAGGTCTATAGTCCATCGCACTCACTGCCAAAAACAAAACAGGTGAAGCGATGCTGGCGCAATTGATCGCGCTCGATTGGGGGACGACCTCATTACGTGCTTACAAACTCGCGGCGGGTGGTGTGGTGCTGGAGCAGCGCGCGCTGTCGTCCGGGATCATGCAACTGCCGAAAACTCCGCGAGTCATCAACGGTCGCGAATGCGCCGATGGTTTTGAACTGGCGTTCGACGAGGCGTGCGGCGACTGGCTCGATGCGCAGCCTCATCTGCCGGTGATTGCCTGCGGCATGGTTGGCAGTGCGCAGGGCTGGCGTGAAGCGGCCTACTGCGAGACGCCGGCGAACGTCGCCAATCTCGGAAACTCCCTACAAACAGTTGTCAGTCTGCGCGGCACGCGAGTGCATATCGTGCCGGGCGTGATTCAGCGTTCGCGTTTGCCGAACGTGATGCGCGGCGAAGAAACCCAAGTGCTCGGCGTGCTACAGAATCTGCCGATTGAGGCGGGTGCTGATCTGTTGATCGGGCTGCCGGGCAGTCACTCGAAATGGGTCGATGTGGTCGGTGGCTGCATCACGCATTTCGACACGTTCATGACCGGCGAAGTGTTCGCCGTGCTCAGCGAACACAGCATTCTTGGCCGAACCCTGAAGCACGGCGCGACGTTCGATGCTCTGGCGTTTGACCGCGGTGTGCAGGTTGCGCAGTCGACGGACGGTGAGCTTGGCGTGCTGTCGACCTTATTCAGCGCCCGTACCTTGGGACTGACCGGCGAACTCAGCCCGACCGCGCAGGCGGATTATCTGTCCGGCCTGATGATCGGCCATGAATCGGCCGCGCTCGCCATCGTTCAGCGGCGTCGCCGCAACACCCCGAATCTTCCTTCGATCATCCTCATCGGCAACGCGCAACTTTGTGCGCGTTACAGCCGCGCCCTCGACGCCTGTGGCTTCGCCAACGTGACGCTGGCCGAGCAGGCCACCGAGCGTGGTCTGTGGCAACTGGCGCTGGCCGCCGGACTGATCGATTCCTCATCCCGTTAACCCTGACTGGAGGCCTGACATGCTCAAGCAAGCATTGGCGCAAAACGGTCTGATCGCGATTCTGCGTGGCCTGCATCCGCAGGAAGCTGCCGCTGTCGGAGAAGTCCTGTATGCAGCCGGATTTCGCGTCATCGAAGTACCGCTCAATTCCCCTTCGCCGTACGAAAGTATCCGCATCCTGCGCACGACCTTGCCCGCCGATTGCCTGATCGGTGCCGGCACGGTGTTGACCCCGGAACAGGTCGCGTTGGTGAAAGAGGCCGGCGGCCAAGTGATCGTCATGCCGCACAGCGACGCCAAGGTCTTGCGCGCGGCAAAAGCGGCGGGGCTGTTTCTGTCGCCGGGTGTCGCCACGCCCACCGAAGCCTTCGCGGCGCTGGAGGAGGGCGCGGACATTCTCAAGCTTTTCCCGGCCGAGCAGATGGGCCCGGCCGTCGTCAAAGCCTGGCTTGCGGTGTTGCCGGCGGGAACGGTGCTGGCGCCGGTCGGCGGCATCACCCCGGACAACATGCAGGCGTTTATCGACGCTGGCGTGAAAGGTTTCGGTCTCGGTTCCGGCCTGTTCAAACCGGGCATGACGGCGGAGCAAGTGGCGGTGAATGCCAAGGCCTACGTGGCCGCGTGGAAGGCCCTTCGCTAAGACTTTTTGGCGCTGCGTGCGCTGCATCTATAAGAGAGACAAAAAGATGAAAATCACCAAACTCACCACCTTCATCGTCCCGCCGCGCTGGTGCTTTCTCAAGGTCGAAACCGACGAGGGCGTGACCGGTTGGGGCGAGCCTGTGGTCGAAGGCCGCGCACACACCGTTGCCGCTGCCGTCGAAGAATTGTCCGACTACTTGATCGGCAAAGACCCACGCAATATCGAAGACATCTGGACCGTCCTGTATCGCGGCGGCTTCTACCGCGGCGGCGCGATTCACATGAGTGCGCTGGCCGGTATCGATCAGGCACTGTGGGACATCAAGGGCAAGGCCCTCGGGGTGTCGGTGAGTGATCTGCTCGGCGGCCAGGTGCGCGACAAGATTCGCGTGTATTCGTGGATCGGCGGCGACCGACCGGCCGATACCGCGCGTGCGGCGAAAGAGGCGGTGAGCCGTGGTTTTACTGCGGTGAAAATGAACGGCACCGAAGAACTGCAATTCCTCGATACCTTCGAGAAAGTCGATCTGGCGCTGGCCAACGTCGCCGCCGTGCGTGACGCGGTCGGGCCGAACGTCGGCATCGGCGTCGACTTCCATGGCCGCGTGCACAAGCCGATGGCCAAGGTGCTGATGAAGGAACTCGATCCGTACAAACTGATGTTTATCGAAGAGCCGGTGCTCAGCGAAAACTACGAAGCGCTGAAAGAGCTGGCGCCGCTGACCAGCACGCCGATTGCCCTCGGCGAGCGGCTGTTCTCGCGTTGGGACTTTAAACGCGTGTTGAGCGAAGGCTATGTCGACATCATCCAGCCGGATGCTTCCCATGCCGGCGGAATCACCGAAACCCGCAAGATCGCCAACATGGCCGAGGCCTACGACGTCGCGCTGGCGCTGCACTGCCCGCTGGGGCCGATTGCGCTGGCGGCGTGTTTGCAACTGGACGCGGCTTGTTACAACGCGTTTATCCAGGAGCAGAGCCTGGGCATTCATTACAACGAGAGCAATGACTTGCTCGACTACGTGAAGGATCCACGCGTCTTCGATTATGACAAAGGCTTCGTGAAGATCCCCAACGGCCCGGGCCTGGGCATCGAGATCAACGAAGAATATGTGATAGAGCGCGCGGCCGTCGGGCATCGCTGGCGCAACCCGATCTGGCGCCATGCCGATGGCAGTTTTGCCGAGTGGTGATTACTGCCTGACACACCCGATGAGATCGTTCCCACGCTCTGCGTGGGAATGCCTCAATGGACGCTCTGCGTTCGCTTTTGGGACGCGGAGCGTCCCGGGCAGCATTCCCACGCGGAGCGTGGGAACGATCAGATGCAAGGCCTCAGGCCGACCTCAATAAACATAAAAAGAGGCTCTCCCCATGCAACCGCAAACCCTCACCGGGCAGGCGTCTTTAGTCACGCCCAGCCGCAAGCGGTTTTTCATCATGGTGTTGCTGTTTATCACCGTGGTCATCAACTACCTCGACCGCAGCAACCTGTCGATTGCCGCGCCGGCGCTGACCAGTGAGCTGGGCATCGACCCGATTCACGTCGGCCTGATTTTCTCTGCGTTCGGCTGGACCTACGCGGCCATGCAGATCCCCGGCGGCTGGCTGGTCGATCGCGTGCCGCCGCGCATTCTTTACAGCGTCGCTTTGTTGTTGTGGTCTGTGGCTACGGTGATGCTCGGTTTCGCGGCCAGTTTCATTGCGCTGTTCGTGCTGCGCATGGCGGTCGGTGCGCTGGAAGCGCCGGCCTATCCGATCAACAGCCGTGTGGTGACCACTTGGTTCCCCGAGCGTGAACGCGCGACGGCAATTGGTTTTTACACGTCTGGGCAGTTCGTCGGTCTGGCATTTCTGACCCCGGTTCTAGCCTGGCTGCAGCACGAATTCGGCTGGCACATGGTCTTCGTCGCGACCGGCGCGGTGGGCATCATTTGGGCGGCGATCTGGTACGCGGTGTATCGCGAGCCACGGGATTTCAAAGGTGCCAACGAGGCGGAAATCGACCTGATCCGCGAGGGCGGTGGTCTGGTCGATATCCAGCAAGAGTCGGCCAAGGTCAAAGCCAAGTTCAGTTGGACCGATCTGGGCATCGTCCTCACCAAGCGCAAGTTGTGGGGCATCTACCTCGGCCAGTTCTGCCTGAACTCGACGCTGTGGTTTTTCCTCACCTGGTTCCCGACTTATCTGGTGAAGTATCGCGGCATGGACTTCATCAAGTCCGGCCTGTTGGCGTCGCTGCCGTTTCTCGCCGCGTTCATTGGCGTGCTGTGCTCGGGGTTCTTTTCCGACTTCTTGATTCGTCGCGGCTACACCGTCGGGTTCGCGCGCAAGTTGCCGATCATCGGCGGTCTGCTTATTTCCACCTCGATCATCGGCGCCAACTTCGTTGAGTCGACACCGCTGGTGATTGCCTTTCTGGCGCTGGCATTTTTCGGCAACGGGCTGGCCTCGATCACCTGGTCGCTGGTGTCGACGTTAGCGCCAGCGCGGTTGTTGGGGCTGACCGGCGGGGTGTTCAACTTCATCGGCAACCTGTCGGCGATTGCCACGCCGATCGTCATCGGCTTCCTCGCCAGCGGCGATTCGTTCGCGCCAGCAATCACCTATATCGCGGTTCTCGCATTGATCGGTGCCTTGTCCTACGTGTTGCTGGTCGGCAAGGTCGAGCGTATCGAGTTGTAGTGGTCTGCGTCGGGCGACCATAATGCCGCCCGTTCCCTCGCTCAAACGGTAAAAGGCTGGATATGCAGGAAGACGCCCCGGAAAAAACCAAGGACGCCGCGCCCACCGGCACGCAGACGCTGTTGCGTGGCTTGGGTGTGGTGCAAGCGGTGGCCAGTGGCGCCCGCGATCTCAAGGAGATTGCCCGGCTGATCGGCACCACGCGCAGCACCACCCATCGTCTGGCCAGTTGCCTGGTCGACGAGCGCTACCTGCGCGTGGTGCCGCAAGTCGGTTACCTGCTCGGGCCGAAGCTGATCGAACTGGGTTTTCAGGCCCGCGAAGAGTTGCCGCTGGTGACCTTGGCCGGGCCGTATCTGGACGAGTTGTCGGCGCTGACCGGCGACACCGTGCATTTGGGCATTCGTGAAGGTGACGAGGTGCTGTATCTGCTGAAGAATCCGGGACGCAATGGCCCGGAAATGCGTTCGCGGGTCGGCCATCGCATGCCGCTGGCGCGCACCGGGATTGGCAAGGCATTGATGCTCGATGACTCGCCGAAAGATTGGCAACGTCTGTACGACATCAGTCTGCCCGCAGGTGGGAAAAGTCAGTTCTGGCCGCAGCATCCCCAGCAGTCGTGGGAACAGCTTGAGCAGCGCATGACCGAATACGTTGCCGGTGGCTACGCCTTCGATCTGGAGGACAACGAACCGTCGATCCGCTGCGTGGCGGCGCCGATTCGCGATGCGAGCAAGGGCATTGTCGCGGCGATCAGTATCGCCAGCACCGTGCCGTACATGCCGCTGGAAAAAATGGCCGAGCTGATTCCCCTGATCAAAGGGGTCACAGCCCGGCTCTCGGCAGAGCTAGGCCTGAAGGTTTAAACCTTGAGCGTCGCCATGTCGATCACGAAACGGTACTTAACGTCGCCGGCGATCATGCGCGCGTAAGCTTCGTTGATCTGGCGGATGTCGAGCATTTCGATGTCGCAAGTGATGTTGTGTTCGGCGCAGAAATCCAGCACTTCCTGGGTTTCAGCGACGCCACCGATCAACGAACCGGCCAATACGCGACGGCTCATCACCAGTTTGCCGGCGTGTACCGGTGGATCAATCGGCTCGATCAGACCGACCAGAATGTGCACGCCGTCGAAGCGCAGGGTGTCGAGGTACGGGTTGAGATCGTGCTGCACCGGAATGGTGTCGAGCAGGAAGTCGAAGTAACCGGCCGCGGCTTTCATCTGTTCGGCGTCGGTGGACACGATCACGTGATCGGCACCCTGACGACGACCTTCTTCTGCCTTGCTCGCCGAGCGGGTGAACAGCGTGACTTCGGCGCCCATGGCTTTGGCGAACTTGATGCCCATGTGGCCCAGACCGCCCATGCCGAGAATCCCGACCTTGTCGCCAGCTTTGACGCCGTAGTGCTTGAGCGGCGAGTAGGTGGTGATGCCGGCACAGAGAATCGGTGCGGCGCTGGCCAGTGCGAGTTTTTCCGGGATGCGCACGACGAAGTGTTCGCTGACGACGATGCTGTCGGAATAACCGCCCATGGTGTTGCTGCCGTCGACCCGATCCGGAGTCGCGTAGGTCATGGTCGGACCTTCGAGGCAATATTGCTCAAGGTTCGACTGGCAGGCTTCGCAAGTGCGGCACGAGTCGACCATGCAGCCGACGCCGACCAGATCGCCTACTTTGTGCTGGGTGACATTCGCACCAATCGCGGTGACTTTTCCGACGATCTCATGGCCCGGCATCAACGGGTAAACGGCGATGCCCCATTCGTTGCGCGCCTGGTGGATATCGGAGTGGCAGACGCCACAGTAGAGAATCTCGATGGCAACGTCGTCGGCGCGCGGGCTGCGACGTTCGAACTTCATCGGGGCGAGGGGGGTGGTGGCCGATTGGGCGGCATAACCGATAGCGGTGTACATGTGAAACCTCGCAAAAGCTGGAACAAGTGAGGCGGCGCATTTTGGGCATCGACTGACCGGTCGGCCATGACGATTCCTCCGGGTCTCATGCCTAATCCTCCGGCATACGGGTTTGATCGGTCGCATTGGCAAAAGGATCTGCGATGATGCTTTCATCCCCTATTTTCGTGATTTTTCGTGAAGAACAATTCGATGCAATTGACCCGTCATCTTGATGCCAATGCGCGGCTGGTTTCGCTGATCGAACCGCTGGCGCTTCGCGATGGTTATTCGCCGACCGGATTGCCCGGTGTGCAAGTATTGCGCGCCAGTTGCGACGTCGCCCGTGGCCCGCACATTTATGAACCGAGCCTGATGATCATCGCCCAGGGCAGCAAACTGGCGTTTCTCGGGCCACGCACTATGGAATACGGCGCCGGGCATTATCTGATTCAGGCGCTGCCGGTGCCGTTCGAATGTGAGACCTTCGCCTTGCCGGATGCGCCGTTGCTCGGCGTGTCGGTGGCGATTGATCGGGTGTTGCTCGGTGAACTGGTGCTGGCCATGGGGCTGGCGCCGGGCCGGCATATTCCGGCGCAGACGCCGGAGTCGATGACCTCGGTGGTGCTCGACGATGACATGCGTGGCTGTGTCGAGCGCTTGCTGAGTTGCCTGCACGATCCGCTGGAATGCCAGATTCTCGGGCCGGCGCGGGTGCGTGAATTGTTGTTCACCGCGTTGCGCGGGCCGCAGGCCGATGTGTTGCGGGCGCTGGTCGAGCAGCAGGGGCAATTCGCGCGGGTGGCGGCGTCGATCAGTCATCTGCATGCGCATTACACCGAGCCATTGAACGTGGAGACGCTGGCCGGTTGCGCGAACATGAGCGTGTCGACCTTTCATGAGCATTTCAAGCGCAGCACGTTGTTGTCGCCGGTGCAGTATCTGAAGCGTTTGCGCTTGTTGAAGGCGCAGACGTTGTTGGTCGCCGAAGGCTTGGGTGTGGCGCAGGTGGCGCATCGGGTGGGGTATCAGAGTACGTCGCAGTTCAGTCGTGAGTACAAACGCTATTTCGAGCGCAGCCCGGGTGACGAGCGCGCTGCCTGAGCCGACAAAAATCTCCTGTGGGAGCGAGCCTGCTCGCGATAGCGGTGTGTCAGTCAGCATCATCGTCAACTGACACACCGCTATCGCGAGCAGGCTCACTCCTACATTGGTTCGGTGGTGTTGCAGGAATTGTGGGCAACAAAAAGGCCCCCAAATCGGGAGCCTTGTTGTTCAGCGGTTCGACTTACATGTTCGGATAAGTCGGGCCGCCAGCGCCTTCCGGCGTGACCCAGGTGATGTTCTGCGAGGGGTCCTTGATGTCACAGGTCTTGCAGTGCACGCAGTTCTGGGCGTTGATCTGGAAGCGCTTCTCGCCGTCTTCCTTGGTGATCACTTCGTATACGCCTGCCGGGCAGTAGCGCTGCGCCGGTTCGTCGTACAGCGGCAGGTTCTTGCTGATTGGGATGCTCGGGTCTTTCAACTTCAAGTGGCAAGGTTGTTCTTCTTCGTGGTTGGTACCGGAGATGAACACCGAGCTGAGCTTGTCGAAGCTGAGTTTGCCGTCCGGTTTCGGGTAGTCGATCTTCTTGCAGTCGGCCGCGAGCTTGAGGCAAGCGTAATCCGGCTTGGTGTCGTGCAGAGTGAACGGCAGTTTGCCGCCGAAGATGTTCTGATCCAGCCAGTTGAAACCGCCGCCGACGATAGCGCCGAACTTGTGAATCGCCGGGCCGAAGTTACGGCTGGCAAACAGCTCGTCGTAGAGCCAGCTCTTCTTGAACGCGTCCACATAAGTGGTCAGTTCTTCAGTGCCGTCCTTTTCAGCGAACAGCGCGTCAGCCACCGATTCAGCGGCGAGCATGCCGGACTTCATCGCGGTGTGGCTGCCTTTGATCTTGGCGAAGTTCAGGGTGCCGAGGTCGCAACCGATCAGCGCGCCGCCCTTGAAGACCATTTTCGGCAGCGAGTTCAGGCCACCTTTGCAGATCGCGCGGGCGCCGTAGCTGATGCGCTTGCCGCCTTCCAGGTACTGCGCCAGCACCGGGTGATGCTTGAGGCGCTGGAACTCGTCGAACGGCGACAGGTAAGTGTTGCTGTAGGACAGGTCAACGATCAGACCGACCACCACCTGGTTGTTTTCCAGGTGATAGAGGAACGAGCCGCCGGTGTTTTCGGTGCCCATGATGTCCAGCGGCCAGCCGGCGGTGTGCACCACCAGACCTGGCTGGTGTTTGGCCGGGTCGATTTCCCAGATTTCTTTCAGGCCTATGCCGTAGTGCTGGGCGTCGGCATCGCTGTCCAGGTTGTAGCGTTTGATCAGTTGCTTGCCGATGTGGCCGCGGCAGCCTTCGGCGAACAGCGTGTATTTGCCACGCAGTTCCATGCCCGGTGTGTACAGGCCTTCTTTCGGATTGCCTTCGCGGTCGACGCCCAGATCGCCGGTGATGATCCCGCGCACTACGCCTTGCTCGTCGATCAGCGCTTCCTGAGCGGCGAAGCCCGGGTAGATTTCTACGCCGAGGTTTTCGGCCTGCTGGGCTAGCCAGCGGCACAGGTTGCCGAGGGAAATGATGTAGTTGCCTTCGTTGTGCATGGTCTTGGGCACAAAGAGGTCTGGAATTTTTTGCGCGCTTTCGGCGTTTTTCAGCACGAAAATATCGTCGCGGGTGACGGGCGTGTTCAGCGGGGCGCCGAGTTCCTTCCAGTCCGGGAACAGTTCGTTCAGAGCGCGTGGTTCGAACACGGCACCAGAGAGGATGTGTGCGCCGACTTCGGAGCCTTTTTCGACCACGCAGACGCTGATTTCCTTACCGGCTTCGGCGGCCTTCTGCTTCAGACGGCAGGCGGCGGACAGGCCAGCGGGGCCGGCACCGACGATGACCACGTCGAATTCCATGTATTCGCGTTCCACAGGCTATCTCCTACTCAAGGCTCAACAGTTTTTTTTCTAATTTGGAGGTTTGATGTCGCATCCGCTATTCCTTTACGTTAACGTCAAGGGGAATATTGGAGAACAGACCTTTCTCTCTAGGCGGCGCATTATATCTACACCACTCCGAGCGTCCAATACAAACGTTTGTTTGAATCGGCTCCAGCCCAGAGAAATCAAAGAAGCGCGGCTTATGAATGGTCATTTTGCTGTATTGACCGGAATAGGCGTTCCGGTCAAGATACGGGCGGTTTTGCGCTCGTCGTAGGCAGACTGGCGGTTTCAAGAGCACGTCTAAAGACAGGGCACAGGCGGTTGAGAGTGATGCGCAGCGCAGTCTGGCGCGCAGTTTACACAGCGTGAGGATCAATGACTTGTCGGTCACCACTGACGAACGGTCGCACCCCCTTCACATCGTGGAATCACTTCGCACCCCGGTCGGCGTTTTTAGAGGTGCCCTTTTAGCCTGATGAGCATCAACCGCCAGGTTCGCCTAGGCGACTTTCTTTTCACCGGAGAGTAACGAGGAATCCATGAAGGTTCTTGTAGCTGTCAAACGCGTTGTGGATTACAACGTCAAGGTTCGCGTCAAGGCGGACAATTCCGGCGTCGATCTCGCCAACGTCAAGATGTCGATGAACCCGTTCTGCGAAATCGCAGTGGAAGAAGCCGTACGCCTGAAAGAGAAAGGCGTTGCGACTGAAATCGTCGTCGTCTCCATCGGCCCGACCACCGCTCAGGAGCAGCTGCGTACCGCACTGGCTCTGGGTGCCGACCGTGCCATCCTCGTCGAATCCGCCGAAGATCTGACTTCCCTGGCCGTTGCCAAGCTGCTGAAAGCTGTTGTCGACAAGGAACAGCCACAGCTGGTGATCCTTGGCAAACAAGCCATCGACAGCGACAACAACCAGACCGGCCAGATGCTCGCTGCATTGAGCGGCTACGGTCAGGGCACGTTCGCATCGAAAGTCGAAGTCTCGGGCGACAGCGTTGCCGTGACCCGCGAAATCGACGGCGGCGCGCAGACGGTTTCCCTGAAACTGCCGGCAATCGTCACCACCGACCTGCGTTTGAACGAGCCGCGCTACGCGTCCCTGCCAAACATCATGAAAGCCAAGAAGAAGCCTCTCGAAGTGCTGACTCCGGACGCTTTGGGCGTTTCCACCGCCTCCACCAACAAGACCCTGAAAGTCGAAGCGCCGGCTGCACGCAGCGCAGGCATCAAGGTCAAGTCGGTGGCTGAACTGGTCGAGAAACTGAAAAACGAAGCGAAGGTAATCTGATCATGACTATCTTGGTAATCGCTGAACACGACAATAAAGTGCTGGCCCCGGCCACACTGAACACCGTGGCTGCTGCTGCCAAAATCGGCGGCGACATCCACGTTCTGGTTGCCGGCCAAGGCGCTGGCGCCGTGGCTGAAGCCGCTGCGAAAATCGCTGGTGTGAGCAAAGTCCTCAACGCTGACAACGCCGCTTACGCGCATCAGCTGCCGGAAAACGTTGCTCCGCTGGTAGCTGAGCTGGGCGCTGGCTACAGCCACATCCTGGCTGCCGCTACCTCCAACGGCAAAAACATCCTGCCGCGCGTTGCTGCGCAGCTGGACGTTGACCAGATCTCCGAGATCATCTCGGTTGAAAGCGCTGATACCTTCAAGCGTCCGATCTACGCCGGTAACGCCATCGCTACCGTGCAGTCGACCGCTGCAATCAAAGTGATCACCGTGCGTGCTACCGGTTTCGACCCGGTTGCCGCTGAAGGTGGTTCGGCTGCTGTTGAAGCAGTCGGCGCTGCACACGACGCGGGCACTTCGAGCTTCGTTGGCGAAGAGCTGGCCAAGTCTGACCGTCCAGAGCTGACCGCTGCCAAGATCGTCGTTTCCGGCGGCCGCGGCATGCAGAACGGCGACAACTTCAAACACCTGTACGCCCTGGCCGACAAGCTGGGCGCTGCCGTCGGTGCTTCGCGCGCCGCGGTCGACGCAGGTTTCGTACCGAACGACATGCAGGTCGGTCAGACCGGCAAGATCGTTGCGCCACAGCTATACATCGCCGTCGGTATCTCCGGCGCGATCCAGCACCTGGCCGGTATGAAAGACTCCAAAGTGATCGTTGCGATCAACAAGGACGAAGAAGCGCCGATCTTCCAGGTGGCCGATTACGGTCTCGTGGCGGATCTGTTCGAAGCCGTCCCTGAGCTGGAGAAGCTGGTCTAATCCAGCGGCTTCACTTATAAAGAGCCCGACCTTTTGGTCGGGCTTTTTTTGTCTCGGATTTGAGTGGGAGCGTGTTGCCATGGATCTGCGCTGCGGATTGCGTTACTCGGTATTGCTGGGATTGGCCCTGCTGCCAGGTTTGGCCATGGCCGCTGGCAAATGCGAGCGCCTCGTCGTCACCGGTAGCCCGGATGCACCGCCGTATCTGTGGCAGGACCCGCAGAATCCCAAGCAGTTGATCGGTGCCAGCGCCGACCTGTTGCAACAAGTGGCCAAGGATCTCGGCATCAAGGTCGAATTGCTCTACGCCGGCAAACGCTCGCAAGCCCTCGACGAAGTGCGCAGCGGGCGCATGGACATGCTCGCCGACGCGCCGCTGACTTTCACCGAACTGGAAAACCTCGACTACATCTATCCACCGCTGCTGGAAAACGACTACCTGGTGTGGACGCGCAAAGGCTCGACCCTGGTCTACGGCGAAGCCAAAGACCTGCACGGCCACGCAGGTGCGCTGTCGGAAAAGTCTCGAATCACCCAGGCATTCGGCGTTTTCGCCGAGCAGAATCTGACCCTGATCAAGACAGCCAACCTCACCCAGGCGCTACAGAAACTGCTCCTCGGTGAAGTGGAATATGTACTTGCCGGTCGCTACTCGGGCATGGCCGCCGCGCAGGCGTTGGGCATGGCCAATGACTTGCTGGCGTTCGAGCAACCCATCGATCGCCCGGGGCTGTTCCTCGCGGTTTCGCATAACTCGGCGTGCAACGATCCGTGGTTGCGCGGACAGCTAGCCAAAAAGATGACAGAATTGCCCGCGTCCGGACTGACGGAAGCCGCGCTGCAACGCAATATCGAGCGCTGGAAGGCGCAGCAGCAACAGCCGCAACCACCTGTCAGTGCCCCAAAACAGTAGGGATTCTTAGTGAGTATTCGACCTCTTTTCGCGGCTGTGGCCGTTCTGGCTCTGGCCGGTTGCGCAACCGATCCGGCACCCATCGAACAAATGCGCCTGACCGAGCAAGCCATCACCCAGGCCAAGGCTGTTGGCGCTACTGCCGACGAAGTGCCGGAAATGAAACTGGCCGAAACCAAATACAACCGCGCCAAAGGCAACATGGCTGACGAGTCCTACCGGAATGCGCGCATGCGTTCCGAGCAGGCGGAACTGGATGCACGTCTGGCCGAAGCCAAAGTGCTGACGCAAAAAAGTGAAGAGCAGGTGAATGTGCTCAATACCCGCATCGTCCGACTGCGCAAGCAACTGGGAGATGCCCAATGAGCTTCAAGTCGAAAGTTCTCGGCGGTTTGATTCTCGCCGGTTGTGCCAGCCTGTACGGTTGCGCCGGTCAGCACAGCGAATCCGCTCTACAAGAAGCCAGCGCCGACTTCCAGAAGGTCAAGGAAGACTCCAACGTGCTGCGCATCGCGCCGAAAGACGTGATCCGTGCCGGTGAGTCGCTGGCCCGCGCTGATCGTCTGTCGACCTATTGGGGCAGCGGTTCGGATGTGGTGCATTACGCCTACCTGAGTCAGCGCTACAGCGAAATCGCCCGCGAGCACACCAATCAAGTGCTCAATGAAGAGCGCGCGGCCAAGCTCGAACTGGAACGTCAGCGCCTGCAACTGGCCCTGCGTGAATCGAAATTGCTGAGCGTGCAGCAGCAGGGTAAATGGCTCGAAGAGCAGATCGTCGCACTGGCCACCACGCAGACCGACCGTGGTCTGGTGATGACCCTCGGCGACGTGCTGTTCGACACCGGTGAAGCAGAGCTGAAAAACTCGGCCAACCGCGTGGTGCTGAAGATTGTGCAGTTCCTGCAACTGAACCCGAAACGCGTGGTGCGCATCGAGGGCTACACCGACAGCACCGGCGGCAAACAGGAAAACCTCAAACTGTCTCGCGATCGCGCACAATCGGTGGCGGACGT
This sequence comes from Pseudomonas tensinigenes, assembly GCF_014268445.2. Classification (NCBI taxonomy): domain Bacteria; kingdom Pseudomonadati; phylum Pseudomonadota; class Gammaproteobacteria; order Pseudomonadales; family Pseudomonadaceae; genus Pseudomonas; species Pseudomonas tensinigenes. Next base: position 5,014,717 of record NZ_CP077089.1, on the reverse strand, counting down.
GCTGATGGACCTGGGCATCGACGACAAACGCATTCAGGTCGAAGGCTACGGCGACGAATACCCGGTGGACGCCAACGCTTCCGAGCGTGGGCGCGCACAGAACCGTCGGGTTGAAATCGTCTTCTCCGACGAAAAAGGCCAGCTCGGCGCCGCCCGTTAAGGGTTGCGTCTCTGGAAAGCCCGGGCTGTCATGCAGTGCCGGGCTTTTTTACGTCTGTCGAATGGCCCACAAATCAGTACAGTCAGGGGCAGACACCGCACTGTATGGTCGAGTAATGTGGCAACTGTCCCAGTACACTTCTAAACTGTTCCGGTATTGTTTCACACAAGAATAAAATGCCCGTGAAATCGAGTGCTGCGTCATGACCAATCTCTTGCTCTACCAACGTATTGCTCAGCAACTGGCCGAAGACATCCGCCGTGGTGTCTATCAACCGGGGGAGCGCGTGCCTTCGGTGCGCAAGATGAGTTCGCAGCTCAATGTCAGCCATGCGACGGTCTTGCAGGCTTACGCCAATCTCGAAGATCAGGGCTTGATTCGGGCGCGCCCGCAATCCGGTTATTACGTGCACCAGACACCTGCGCTGACTGCGCCGACGCCGGACATTGCCCGGGTCGAGCGTCCCGGTCTGGTCACTCGCAGCAGCATCATTCAGCAAGTGCTGGTCGAGTCGCGCCGCGAAGGCGTGTTCCCGCTCGGTGCCGCAGTGCCCAGTGTCGACTACTTGCCGGTGCGCGCACTGCATCAGCAACTGGCCAAGGTCACCCGTTTCCATAGCCCACGCGCCTTCAGCTACATGTTCAGCCCCGGCTTTGAACCGCTGCGCCGGCAGGTAGCGATCCGTATGCGCGATGCTGGTGTGGTGGTCGATCCGTCAGAAGTGGTGATCACCCACGGTTGCGTCGATGCCCTGCAGATGTCGTTGCGTGTGCTGACCCGGCCGGGCGATCTGATCGCCGCTGAGTCGCCGACGTATTACGGTCTGCTGCAACTGGCTGACCTGCTCGGCCTGAAAGTCATCGAGATCCCCAGCGATCCCGCCACCGGCATGAGCCTCGAAGCCCTGCAACTGGCGGCCAACCAATGGTCGATCAAAGCGCTGGTGCTGACCACGCGGCTGAGCAATCCGCTGGGCGGCACCATGCCCGAAGAACGGCAGAAACAGTTGCTGCGCCTGGCCTCGGACTTCGATATCCAGATCGTCGAAGATGATATCTATGGCGAACTGATGTTCGAGCAAGGCAAAACCAAAGCGCTCAAGGCTTATGACCGGCTGGATCGGGTGATCTACTGTTCGAGCTTCTCCAAAACCTTGTCACCCGGCGTACGCATCGGCTGGATGATCGCGGGCAAGTATCAGCAGGAAATCCAGCGCTTGCAGACCTTCAGTACCCACTCGGCGTGCAGCGTGACGCAGATGGCGATTGCCGCTTATCTGGAAAACGGTGGTTATGACCGGCATTTACGGTACATCCGCCAGGAATACCGGAAAAACCTCAGCGCCTTCCAGTTGGCGGTGCAGCAGTACTTCCCCGAAGGCACGCAAATGACCCGGCCCACGGGCGGTTTCATCCTTTGGGTGAGTCTGCCGGGCAGGGTCAATACACAAGAATTGCATGTGCGTGCGTTGCAGCAGGGCATCAGCATTGCCCCGGGGCTGATCTTCAGTAATACCGAGCAGTTCAACCACTGTATCCGCCTGAACTGCGGGATTCCGTGGAACCGCGAGGCGGAGCGGGCGTTGATGACTCTGGGTCTGTTGGCGACGCAACTGTGTCAGGAAACCGCTGGCGGATTCTGAACGAGCGGTGGGTGATGCTTGTCTTGTGGCGTTCAACAAGCGAGCATATGGCCCTCTGCCGTTAGCGTCGTTGGGTTCATGAAAGCGATTTTTCCTGCTGCTTGGGTGTTGCTGGGTTTGCTGATGATCGGTCATGCGCCTGGCGTCGTGGCCGCTGCAGTTCAGGAAAAACCGGCTGCGACGAGTCCCGCTAAAAAAGGCACGGCTGCGCAGAAGGCAGCTCCCGCGAAGAAACCTCAGCAAAAAGTCATCAAGAAGCGCAAGCCAGTTGCCTCGAAATCGAAACCCGCCAGTGAAGTGGTAAAAACCAAGTTGCCGTCGGCCAAACTCGATTTGAGCCTGCCCAAGGACATGGTCGAGGAATTGAAACCCCAAGGCACGGTTGAAATGCCCAAGCGCGAGCCGATCCTGCCGCAGATGTTTGGCGAGAAAAACAACGGATTCCAGCTCAACGGCCGCTTGCTCAGCAACGAAATGCAGTTGCAACTGCGCAACGAAGAGCGTCGCGAAGTCGAAGGTGCGGCGCTGGATTTCGAATTCAAGCAGTAAATTCAGGTCATCTGTGACCCGCAGACCAGACGCTTTGTCGGAGACTGGTCAGTCATATTCAGTTATCGCCAAAAACCCCGGTTCAGGGAATTTAAAACAGCCGTTTTAGCGGTTACTCTGTTCCGCGTCCCTTTTACACATCGCCCGTCGCGAGGAAACGTTCGTCATGAAATGCCGTGAAGGCTGTGGCGCTTGCTGCATTGCCCCTTCCATCAGTTCGCCGATTCCCGGCATGCCTGATGGCAAACCTGCTGGCGAACGTTGCGTGCAACTCTCGGTCGAAAACCTCTGCAGCATTTTCGGCCGCCCGGAGCGCCCGCCGGTCTGTTCCGGCTTCGCGGCGGATGTCGAAGTCTGTGGTAGCAGCTCGGAAGAAGCGATCAAACTGATCGGCTGGTGGGAGCAGATGACGGCGGCGTGATGTGTCAAACGAACGGAACTTCAACAATAAGGAATAAGACTATGGGTTCGCTGCATCGTATCGCTGTGTTGTGTGGTTTGACCGCTGTGCTGGCCACGTCCGTCGCTCATGCTGAAGACTGGAAAGTCGCCAAGAACGAGGACGGCATCAAGGTTTCCCTCAGTGAAGTGCCGGGTTCGGACTACAAGTCCTACCAGGGCGTTGCGCTGATGAAAACCACCGTTGCCAAACTGCGCGCACTGCAGGAAGACGTCTCCGGCGCGTGCGCCTGGATTCACGAGTGCAAGACCCAGAAACTGCTCAAGCACGAAGGCGACAAGAGCTGGACCTATAGCCAGTTCAATACGCCTTGGCCGGTAACTCCGCGTGACTCGGTGATCGAAGTCACCACCGTCGAAGGCGCCGACGGCAGCCTGACCCGCAACCTCAAGGGGCTGCCGACGTACGTTCCTGAAGAAAAAGGCTTTGTCCGCGTGCAGCAGGTCAAAGGCTTCTGGAAGTTCGTACCGAAGGGCGACCAGGTTGAAGTGACCTATCAAGTGCACACCGAGCCAGGCGGCAGCGTGCCGGCGATGGTTGCCAACAAGTTTGTCGTCGATGCGCCGTTCAATACCTTGAAAGCTCTGAAAGAACGCGCCGAGAAGTAAAGTCGCGTGTACAGGCAAACGCCCCGATCGATTCGGGGCGTTTTGTTTTGTATCTATATTGTGTTTCCAGATATGCGTTGCACGAAATTTTCACAAAGTGTTCCCGACAATTCGCCCGCGCTGTTTGCCCGCTGCTGCAAATGAAAGTGTCTGGCGGCGGGGCAGTAATCAATGGCAATGGTGCGGGTGATCGTGCAACATTTGCGCACTGCGCAAGCCCCGGGGTCTGGAATGACCAATAGAGGGCCTGGCGCCGCTGTATTTTTGCAACTTCAACTTCCAATGGGTCCTAAAACGACATGGCAAACCCGGACGCCCTGAATCAGCAGCGATCTTCCGCTCGCCTGCTGCAACCGACCGTCAAATCGCATCTGGCCTACACGCTGCTGTGTGCACTGGTCATGATGGTGATGTTTTCCGTGCTGCGCCTCGCGCTGCTGGTCTACAACCGCGAGATGATCCTCGACACCCCGGCTTCGACCTTCCTCGAAGCCTTCGCCAACGGCCTGCGTTTCGACCTGCGCCTGGTGGTTTACCTGTGCATTCCGTTGGTGCTGGCACTGTTCAGTGCGCGCGCCATGGCTGCGCGCGGTTTCTTCCGTCTGTGGCTGACGGTCGCGTCGAGCATTGCGCTGTTCCTCGGCCTGATGGAGATGGACTTCTACCGTGAGTTCCACCAGCGCCTCAATGGTCTGGTGTTCCAGTACGTGAAAGAAGACCCGAAAACCGTGATGAGCATGCTCTGGTACGGTTTTCCGGTGGTCCGCTACTTGCTGGCGTGGGCCATTGGCACCGTCATCCTGACGCTGGCGTTCAAAGGCGCCGACCGTGCCACCCGTCCGCGCGGGCCTTTCAGCGGTGGCAGCGTCAGCAGCCGCCAGGTCGCGCCGTGGTACACCCGCCTGGCTGTATTCGTGGTCTGCCTGTTGATCTGCGTGGTCGCCGCTCGCGGCACTCTGCGTCAGGGCCCGCCAATGCGTTGGGGTGACGTCTACACCACTGATTCCAACTTCGCCAACCAACTCGGCCTCAACGCCACGCTGTCGCTGATCGAGGCCGCCAAGTCGCGCATGGGCGAAGATCGCGACAACATCTGGAAAGCGACGTTGCCGCAGGAGCAAGCGCAGAAAGTCGTGCGTGACATGCTGCTGATGCCTGACGACAAACTGGTCGATGCCGATATTGCCGCCGTGCGCCGTGATTACACGCCGCCGGCCGACAAGACCCTGCCGATCAAGAACGTCGTGGTGATCCTGATGGAAAGCATGGCCGGTCACTCGGTCGGTGCGTTGGGCGCGCCGGGCAACATCACACCGTACCTGGACAAACTGTCCAAGGAAGGCCTGTTGTTCGACCGCTTCTTCTCCAACGGTACGCACACCCACCAGGGCATGTTCGCGACCATGGCCTGCTTCCCCAATCTGCCAGGTTTCGAATACCTGATGCAGACCCCGGAAGGCAGCCACAAGCTGTCCGGCCTGCCGCAGGTGCTCAGCGCTCGTGATTACGACGACGTGTACGTCTACAACGGCGACTTCGCCTGGGACAACCAGTCGGGCTTCTTCAGCAACCAGGGCATGACCAACTTCGTTGGCCGTAACGACTTCGTCAACCCGGTGTTCTCCGATCCGACGTGGGGCGTGTCCGACCAGGACATGTTCGACCGTGGTTTGCAGGAGTTGAAGGCGCGGGAAAACGGCAAGCCGTTCTACGCGCTGCTGCAAACCCTGTCCAACCACACACCGTATGCCTTGCCAACGCCGTTGCCGGTCGAGCGCGTAACCGATCGTGGCTCGCTCAACGAGCACCTGACCGCCATGCGTTACTCGGACTGGGCGCTGGGTCAGTTCTTCGAGAAGGCGCGCAAAGAGCCGTACTTCAAGGAAACCCTGTTCGTCATCGTCGGCGACCACGGTTTCGGCAACGAGCGCCAGATTACCGAAATGGACCTGGGCCGCTTCAACGTGCCGATGCTGATGATTGCGCCGGGCATCCAGGAGAAATTCGGTACCCGTGACCACACTGTCGGCACGCAGATCGACATTGTGCCGACCATCATGGGCCGTCTCGGTGGCGAAGTGCGTCATCAGTGCTGGGGTCGCGACTTGCTCAACCTGCCGGAAGGCGACACCGGTTTCGGTGTGATCAAGCCGTCGGGCAGTGAGCAGACCACCGCTATCGTCACGGCCGACCAGATTCTGGTGTTGCCGAGAGACAAAGACATGGGGCCGAAGATCTGGCAGTACCAGTTGGGCGCCAATCCGCACGCCGAAGTGGTGCCGAATGCACCGCGTACCGCCGAGTTGAAACTCAAGCTGGAAGCGTTCCTGCAAACGGCGACCAAAAGCCTGATGGATAACACCGCTGGCGTGATTCACGGCAAGCCGGATTGATCGCTTGCCGACAATAAAATCCGCGCAATAAAAAAGAGGCCCCTGAACAGGGCCTCTTTCTTTTTACGCTTGAAGCGTTATATCCGACCGAGTAACAGCAGGACCAACAGCACCACCAACACCACGCCGATAATGCCCGATGGACCGTAACCCCAACTTCTGGAGTGCGGGAAGACCGGCAGACCACCGATCAGCAACAGGATCAGGATAATGATTAGAATTGTGCCCATGTCGATTTCCTTGTTGATAGTGTTCGAGAAGTCTTGGTATTCAAGGGCGACTGGAGACTAAGTAATTCCAGACGGCTTACAAATTCCGACCGGTGCGCGTGAAAGAAAATTCAATGTTTTTTTAATGTATTTGGATTGCTCGATTATTTCCTTTGCAGCGAAAACATCGCAGCCTCGTTTCACTCGACAGCTCCTACACGAATCCAAGTAGGAGCCGCCGAAGGCTGCGATCTTTTGATCTTGCATTCAGCAACTTGATGGAGCGTGGGCGCGCGCCGATCCTTCGCTACACTCGGCGCATCTTCCCCGGAACAACAAGGCTGTGTGCTATGCAAAATCGCATGATGATCACTGGTGCGGGCTCGGGCCTGGGTCGCGAAATCGCGCTGCGCTGGGCGCGTGAAGGCTGGCAACTGGCCTTGTCCGATGTCAGCGAACCCGGCCTGCAGGAAACCTTGAAAATGGTCCGCGAGGCGGGCGGTGACGGTTTTGTTCAGCGCTGCGATGTGCGTGATTACAGCCAGCTCACCGCATTCGCCCAAGCCTGCGAAGAGAAGCTCGGTGGCATCGACATCATCGTCAACAACGCCGGTGTTGCGTCGGGCGGTTTCTTCAGCGAGCTGTCGCTGGAAGACTGGGACTGGCAGATCGCGATCAACCTGATGGGCGTGGTCAAGGGTTGCAAGGCGTTCCTGCCGTTGCTTGAACAAAGCAAAGGCAAGATCATCAACATCGCCTCCATGGCCGCGCTGATGCAGGGCCCGGCGATGAGTAATTACAACGTGGCCAAGGCTGGCGTGGTGGCGCTTTCGGAAAGTCTGTTGATTGAACTGGCACAACAGGAAGTCGGCGTGCATGTGGTTTGTCCGTCATTCTTCCAGACCAATCTGCTCGACTCTTTCCGTGGCCCGACGCCGGCGATGAAAGCGCAGGTCGGCAAGTTGCTGGAAAGTTCGCCGATCACCGCGGCGGATATCGCCGACTACATCTATCAGCAAGTAGCGGCCGGCGAATTCATGATCCTGCCCCACGAACAAGGGCGCATGGCCTGGGCAATCAAGCAGAAGAACCCGCAACTGCTCTACAACGAAATGACTTCCATGGCGGAAAAAATGCGCGCCAAAGCCAAACAGAACAACGGCTGACCTTGCCCGTTGTCGGCGGCGTCGTTAGGGTGGCCGCAATGGTCACCCTGTCGAGACGCGTCAATGCTCAATTACTTGTGGTTTTTCCTCGCGGCGCTGTTTGAAATCGCCGGTTGTTTCGCCTTCTTCATGTGGCTGCGTCAGGGTAAAAGTGCGTTGTGGGTGATTCCTGCACTGCTCAGCCTGACCCTGTTCGCACTGTTGTTGACCCGTGTTGAAGCCAACTATGCCGGTCGTGCCTACGCCGCTTATGGCGGGATCTACATCGTTGCGTCGATTGGCTGGCTGATGGTAGTCGAGCGGGTACGCCCATTGGGATCTGACTGGATCGGCGTGGCGTTGTGCGTAATCGGCGCCAGCGTGATTCTGTTCGGGCCGCGCTTTTCGGCGGCCTGACGGCTATTTGTCGGAAACGTCTGACGGCTCGATGCGAGTATGGGTGTAAGGCAAAACTGATTTGTTCGCCGTGCATTGTAGAGCTGCCGTAAGCCGCGCATCTTCAGGGTTCGCTAACCCTGAAGGACGAATCTCATGCTTGTACTCAGCCGTGTCGTTGGTGAGTTGATTTCAATCGGTGACGACATCACCTTGCGCGTTCTGTCAGTGAACGGTTCTAGCGTGCGTTTTGGCGTCGAGGCGCCACAGAAGGTCAATGTGCATCGCGCAGAGGTCTATGACCGGATCAAGCGCAAGCAGGCCACCGAAAAGCTCCGCTGAGGATTTTCAGTCGAACAGATGCTTGGGCACATCGTGCTTGAGCATCAACTGGCACTGCTCGCTTTCCGGGTCGAAGACGATCAGCGCCTGGCCTTTGGTCAGTGCCTGACGTACGCGCAGCACACGGGTTTCCAGCGGCGTGTCATCGCCATTGTCAGTGCCGTCGCGGGTGACGAAATCTTCGATGAGGCGGGTGAGGGTGTCGACTTCAAGAGCGTCGTAGGGAATGAGCATGGGCACCTCGGCTGAATCAATGGCGGGATGCTACGGCGATTGCTGGTTGGCTGCCAGTTTTGTGTTGCCTGTACTGACGCCATCGCGAGCAGGCTCACTCCTACAGGGGAACGCATTCCAAATGTGGGAGCGACGGTGCGACGATTCGACCTGCTCGCGAAGGCGATGGTTCTGCCAACAAAGATTTAACTGTCGGAACGCTGCCCCACCAGACTGTCCACCGACGGCACCCGCGTATCGCTCTCCATCTGCGTGTCATGTTCAATCTGATGACTGAAGCGATCCAGCGAAGCATTGGCCGGCGCCGCATCGCTGGCAAACACCGGCGGGCTCAGAATATAAGCGCCGAGCAAGCGACTGAGTGCCGCCAGGCTGTCGATGTGCGTACGCTCATAACCATGGGTCGCATCACAACCAAAAGCCAGCAGGGCCGTGCGGATATCGTGGCCCGCCGTCACCGCTGAATGCGCATCGCTGAAGTAATAGCGGAACAGGTCACGGCGCACCGGCAGTTCGTTTTCACCGGCCAGACGCAGCAAATGTCGCGACAGGTGATAGTCATACGGGCCGCCGGAATCCTGCATCGCCACACTCACCGCGTGTTCGCTGGAATGCTGCCCCGGTGCGACCGGCGCGATGTCGATGCCGACAAATTCACTGACGTCCCAAGGCAATGCCGCCGCCGCGCCGCTGCCGGTTTCCTCGGTGATGGTGAACAGCGGATGGCAGTCGATCATCAGTTCCTGACCGCTGTCGACGATGGCTTTAAGTGCCGCGAGCAGTGCCGCAACCCCGGCCTTGTCATCGAGGTGACGGGCGCTGATGTGGCCGCTTTCGGTGAACTCCGGCAGCGGATCGAACGCGACCACGTCGCCGATGCTGATACCCAGGGAATCGCAATCGGCCTTGGTCGCGCAATAGGCGTCCAGGCGCAGTTCGACGTGGTCCCAACTGATCGGCATTTCATCGACGGCAGTGTTGAACGCGTGCCCGGAGGCCATCAGCGGCAAGACACTGCCGCGAATCACACCGTTGTCGGTAAACAGGCTGACGCGGCTGCCCTCGGCAAAACGGCTCGACCAGCAGCCGACCGGGGCGAGGGTCAGGCGCCCGTTGTCCTTGATCGCACGAACGGCGGCGCCGATCGTGTCCAGGTGCGCGGAAACGGCGCGGTCGGGGCTGTTTTTCTTGCCTTTGAGCGTGGCGCGAATGGTCCCGCGCCGGGTCATTTCGAAGGGAATGCCAAGTTCTTCCAGACGCTCGGCGACGTAACGCACGATGGTGTCGGTGAAGCCGGTGGGGCTGGGAATGGCGAGCATTTCCAGCAGGACTTTTTGCAGGTAGTTGAGATCCGGTTCGGGGATTTGCGTGGTCATGGAAACTCCTGATGGGTTGAGCACTGATCGTTCCCACGCTCTGCGTGGGAATGCAGCCGGGGACGCTCTGCGTCCCAAGAGTGGACGCGGAGCGTCCGGTGAGGCGTTCCCACGCAGAGCGTGGGAACGATCAGGAAAGGGTTAAATCGCCGGCTGACTGTGCGGAAACAACAAGTCGACAAACCGCTCCGCCGTCGGCTGCGGTTCATGATTGGCCAACCCGGCACGTTCGTTGGCCTCGATAAACACGTACTCAGGCTGATCCGCCGCTGGCACCATCAAGTCGAGGCCAACCATCGGAATATCCAGCGCCCGCGCCGCCCGCACCGCGGCATCGACCAGCGTCGGATGCAGAATCGCCGTGACATCTTCCAGAGTGCCGCCGGTGTGCAGATTCGCCGTGCGCCGCACAAACAAATGTTCACCGGCCGGCAGGATGCTGCTGTAGTCATAACCCGCCGCATGCAGGGTGCGCTGGGTCTCGTGGTCCAGCGGGATCTTGCTTTCGCCGCTGGTGGCCGCTTGCCGCCGACGGCTCTGCGCCTCGATCAATGCGCCGATCGAATGCTGACCATCGCCAACCACTTCCGCCGGCTTGCGAATCGCCGCTGCCACCACTTCAAAACCGATCACCAGAATCCGCAGATCAAGCCCTTCATGGAAACTTTCGAGCAGCACGCGGCTATCAAATTGCTTCGCCGTTTCGATGGCTTGCTGCACCTCTTCGATGCTTTGCAAATCCACGGCCACGCCTTGGCCCTGTTCACCGTCGAGCGGCTTGACCACCACCCGTTGATGCTCATCAAGAAAGGCCAGGTTGTCGTCGGCATTGCCGGCCAATTGCTGCGAGGGCAGGTTCAACCCGGCACCTTTCAGCACTTTGTGCGTGAGGCTTTTGTCCTGACACAAACTCATGCTGATCGCGCTGGTCAGGTCGCTCAGCGATTCGCGGCAACGCACCCGGCGCCCGCCATGGCTGAGGGTGAACAGCCCGGCATCAGCGTCATCCACTTGCACGTCAATCCCGCGCCGATGGGCTTCTTCAACGATGATCCGCGCATACGGATTGAACTGCGCCTCCGGGCCGGGGCCGAGAAACAGCGGCTGATTGATGCCGTTCTTGCGTTTGATGGCGAAGGTCGACAGATTGCGAAAACCGAGCTTGGCGTAGAGGTTTTTCGCCTGACGATTGTCGTGCAACACCGACAGATCCAGATAGCTCAAACCGCGACTCATGAAGTGCTCGATCAGGTGCCGCACCAATACCTCACCGACACCCGGTCGGGAGCACTGCGGATCAACCGCGAGGCACCACAGGCTGCTGCCGTTTTCCGGGTCGTTGAAGGCTTTTTGATGGTTCAGGCCCATGACGCTGCCGATCACCGCGCCGCTGTCTTCGTCCTCGGCCAGCCAGTACACCGGGCCGCCCTGATGATGCGGAGTCAATCGCGTGGCATCGATCGGCAACATGCCGCGCGCCTGATACAACTGATTGATCGCCTGCCAGTCCGCTTCACTCTGTGCGCGGCGGATACGAAAGCCGCGAAACACCCGTGTGGCCTGACGGTAATCGCTGAACCACAGGCGCAAGGTGTCGGATGGGTCAAGGAACAATTGCGTCGGCTCAAGTCCGAGAATCTGCTGCGGCGCGGCGACGTACAAGGCGATGTCGCGTTCGCCGGGCTGCTCTTTGAGCAGTTCCTGCGCCAGCGATGCCGGGTCGGGAAACGTGTGGCCGATGAGCAAGCGGCCCCAGCCGCAATGCAGCGCAATCGGGTCGGCGGCCAGCGTGCTGCCGTCTTCGGCCAGACGCGCCTGCAAGCGTTCATAGGACGGTGTCTGACCGCGTAGCAGCCGTTGGTTGATGGCCGTGGCGTGGGGTTTCATCGATCAGATTCCTTGTTCACTGAGCCACAGGTTCAGAGCTGCCAGTTGCCACAGCTTCGAGCCGCGCAAAGGCGTCAGTTGGCCTTGCGGGTCGGTCAGCAATTTGTCGAGCATGGCCGGGTTGAACAGACCGCGATCCTGACTCGGATCAAGCAGCAGTTCGCGCACCCAGTTCAGCGTATCGCCCTGCAAGTGCTTGAGACCGGGCACCGGGAAGTAGCCTTTTTTGCGGTCGATTACTTCACTTGGGATGACTCGGCGTGCAGCTTCTTTGAGCACTTGTTTACCGCCATCCGGCAGCTTGAACTGGCCCGGCACACGCGCCGAGAGTTCAACCAGTCGATAGTCGAGAAACGGCGTGCGCGCCTCCAGGCCCCAGGCCATGGTCATGTTGTCGACACGTTTGACCGGGTCATCGACCAGCATCACCGTGCTGTCCAGACGCAGAGCTTTGTCGACGGCAGCATCTGCGCCGGGCTGGGCGAAATGTTCTTTGACGAAGTCGCCGGCAGCGTCATGCGCGGTCAGCCATTTCGGCTGCACGGTGGCGGCGTAGTCGTCGTAGCTGCGGTCGAAAAACGCGTTGCGATAGGCCGCGTAAGGATCGGCCGCGCCGTCGACTTGCGGGTACCAGTGATAACCGGCGAACAGCTCATCAGCGCCCTGGCCGCTCTGCACAACCTTGCAGTGTTTGGCCACTTCACGGGAAAGCAGATAGAAAGCGATGCAGTCATGGCTGACCATCGGTTCGCTCATCGCACGGAATGCGGCGGGCAGTTGCTCGATGATCTCTTTCTCGTCGATGCGCAACTGATGGTGCTGCGTGCCGTAGTGTTTGGCGATCAGATCGGAATACTGAAACTCGTCACCGCGCTCACCGCCGGCATCCTGGAAACCGATGGAAAAGGTCGACAGGTTTTCCACACCGACTTCACGCAACAGGCCGACGAGCATGCTCGAATCGACGCCGCCGGAGAGCAGTACGCCGACATCCACCGCCGCACGTTGACGAATCGCCACCGCTTCGCGAGTGCTGTCGAGGACGCGGTCGACCCAGTCTTCCAGCTTCAGGTTTTTCTCGTCTTCGTGCGGGCCGTAGGGCAGGGTCCACCAGGTTTTCTGCTCGGTGGTGCCATCGGCTTCAACGCGCATCCATGTCGCCGGTGGCAGTTTTTCGATGCCGGCCAGCAGGGTGCGCGGCGCCGGGACCACGGCATGGAAATTCAGGTAATGATTGAGCGCCACCGGATCAAGGATCGGGTTGATGTCACCGCCCTTGAGCAGTGCTGGCAATGCCGAGGCAAAGCGCAAGCGTTGGCCGGTGCGCGACAGGTACAACGGCTTCACGCCGAGACGGTCGCGGGCGATGAACAGACGTTGCGCGTCGCGTTCCCAAATGGCAAACGCGAACATGCCGTTGAGTTTCGGCAGCAGCGCTTCGCCCCAGGCGTGGTAGCCCTTGAGCAGCACCTCGGTGTCGCCACCGGAATAGAACGCGTAGCCCAGCGCTTCGAGTTCGGTACGCAGTTCCGGGAAGTTGTAGATCGCGCCGTTGAAGGCCAGCGACAGGCCCAGTTGGCTGTCGATCATCGGCTGCGCCGAGCCATCCGACAGGTCCATGATTTTCAGGCGACGATGACCCAGGGCAATCGGCCCTTGGGCATGGAAGCCCCACGCGTCGGGGCCGCGAGGGGCCAGGTGATGGGTGATTCTCTCGATCGCTGCAAGGTCTGCAGGTTGTTGATCAAAACGTAACTCGCCAGCTAATCCGCACATAAAGTCCTTACCGGTTTTTCCGTTGGGGAGGGGTCAAACGCTACCTCGCCAAAATGGCGGGTACTCAGAAACTGACCCGCCTCGGGAAATGGAGTTTTAGAACGATAAGTTATAAGGCTGCTGTTGGCTCAACATCACCGGCCAAGGATGACTTTTCCTTGAGATCCAACAGTTGATGGATCGCATGCAACTTTTCAGCGGACGTCCAGCCTTCTACGCCACTAAACACTTCGCTTATAAGCGCATCCGTTGCGCAGGTGCGCAGACGCTTGCTGAAATCGTCAGTCAGTGATTCGCAGAGCATTCGGCGTTGTTGAAGCTCAGGGGGCTCTCGCCGCTGTTGATGGTTTGAGCTGCTGATGTCCGCTACGGGAACGGCGCACTGCCTGGCATCGGCGAGAAATGTATCCAGATGCCGACTGGCGATGTATTCGAACAACCGCTGTTTTAACGGCTGAAACGTAATGTCGTCAATAAACGAGATGGAAGACAAGTGACTTGTCAGAAACCCATTCTGATCTGTTTTGGGCAGTCGGGAGGCGAACAGTTTGCGCAATGGGGATTGCCCGAGCAGCTTGACCGCCAGGGTGATTCTGCAGTTGTCTTCGTCAGGGTTGAGGTAAAAACCGGGGCCCGTATCATTAGGTACATATAACAGGTAGCGGTCCTGGGTTGATTGATCTGTCAGGCGACAGGTAATTAAAACCGCGTCTACAAGATACTTGCCAAACAGTTGTACCGAATACAACTGGAGGGGTGAATTGTTAAAACTATCCCCGTTGGCAATGTCTGCCGATCCGCGGCTCAGGTTTTTCAGCATGAACCACAGGGATTGATGGATGTCATTGCTGAAGTATTTGCTATAGGCCGCCAACTTCATGTTGAGTTTTGCCAGACGCTGAGCGTTCAATTTGACTGAAGACACGTTGAAAGTTCGCGATATGTAGTTTTGATACTGCATGCCGAGATCTAGCGAGCGGCTCAATGCAGCGAATTGGCGGGCGCCAATCCTGGTGTTCGTGGAGCCCTCGGTTGGTATGTCTTGAGCGTCAGTGAGTGTCTCGCTATCGTCGGAAAAATAATGCGCTGCTGTTTCGATGTCGGTGAAGTTCAACATTGCAGCGTCGAGCAAGGTGTAGAGAGGCATCGCCTTGCTCACGGAATGCCGGGGCTGGAGCCTGATCAAGTCCTGGGGATTGAGCTGACTGTTGTATTTATTTTGCAATGCCTCCTGAAGTCGTTGCTTGCAGAAGTCCTCCGGGGTTTTAAGCGGGGCTAACAAGTTGTCGAAAAAAACCTGGTAGGGATGTGCCTGTTCAAGGGTTTCTCGATACTCGGTGATTTTCCTTTTATCTGCATTGGCCAGTTTTTCCGACAGGTAATGTTCAATTGTTTTTGCAGTGTGCAGGTGTTTGATATTGACGGGTGTATCCGTTGCTGATGGGAGCATGTCAGTAAACTCGTTCCTTGAATTGAACTTCCATGGTAGGCGCAAGTGTTGCTCAGGAATAACGCCATTATTCAATGGTTTGCCGGTCGGGTTTAGCAGTATTTTGAATGCCGGATATAAATGGATACCGCACTGTCAACGGCGAAATATGCCGGTTTTGATACGGACGAAAAATATAAGTTAAAAGTGTTTTATTTGACTTTGTATTGGTAGGGTTAAACCTCAATCCTGCAATAAAGGACTATTGCCGATGATCACTACACAGAAAAAATCCGTAGCGCCGGCGCTGACTCAGAACGGGATTTTCAGCGCCTTGCTCGAAGCCACCGGCGATCTGGACAGCGCCGAGGCATTGCAAAAGAGCCTGCCCGACTTGCTGCTCAAGAGTTCGGCCGCCACCTTGGTCGCGCTCGATCAAACCGCGCGAGACTTGCACGTCTCTCAACTGCAGGTCGACAAGGACCTGCTGCGGCTCACGCCTTTGAACACGTTCTGCAAAACCGAGTTGACCCGTGCGCTGAGCAGCAAGTGGTCAGCGCTATTCGACGTCGAGAAAGACCTGTTGAGTCTGCCGGGCCCCGATTGCGGTTGCCCGCCGACTTCCACCGATGGCGAGGCGATTGAAACGGTTCCGCATGCCACCCAGACGTTATTGCAAGCGGCGATGCAGAACTTCAGTGAGGACGAGGAAGCTGACGACTATCCCGTCGGCAGCCTGGTGCGCGTGGCCAGTAGGCCCGCAGGCGTGCCTGGGTTGACCCCGGCGTCGTTTGCCAGGTTCTGTCGGGAACTGGATCTGGGAAAGCGCTATCAGGAACATTTCCAGGCAGTGTTCGGCCTCAAGGACAGTGCCGGCGAGGTCGTAGCGACCAGCGCGATGACCCGCGACATCGCGACGATGAAAAAACACCTGCTGCAACTGGACATGCATCTGGCCGGGCTCAGACAACACATCACACCGGCAGGCGTGCAGACGATACAAAGCCTGATTGCCGCTGATGGCGTGGTGTCAGCGAAAACCCTGCAATACCAGCAACGGCCGTTGATCATGCAAGGCATCGAGATACTCGACAGCTGTATCTGGGGCGTGGTGGTGTTTTCTGCTCGCTCGTTCGAGTTGTATCCGGATCAATGGTGCCTGGTGTACATGGCCAACGAGCCCGAAAGGCCCCTGTATGAATACCCAACCTTTACCGCGTTCAAGCAGTACCTCACGCAGCAATTGAAGGTGAAAAGCTACAAGGACTATTTCGCCAACAGCATCGACGAAGATGACAAGGCGGACTTCTTCAAGACCTTCGCCGATACGGCGGATCTGGGGCACATCAGGCAGTTGCCGATCACCGTGCCACTGTTCGAATTCATGGTGCAGAGCCACGTCGGCAAACTGCAACTCGACGCCCGAAAACTCGCGGTGCCGACCGCTGACATCGATGAAGACGTGCGCCAGAAACGCCTGCTCGATTTTCTTCAGATGGGCGTGACGATTGCCTCGGTGGCCGGGTTTTTTGTGCCAGTCGTGGGGCAATTGATGATGGGCGTCGCGGTCGGACAACTGTTGGCGGAGGTATACGAGGGTGTCGAGGACTGGCGTCGCGGCGACCACCAGCAGGCGTTTTCTCACCTGTTGAGCGTGGCGGAAAATATTGCCTTGATGGCGGCTTTTGGCGCCGGACAGAAGGTGGTGGGGACGCTTGGACGCAAACTGGTTCGTGGCCATCCGGAGTTTTTCGGGCAGTTCAGTGCTGTCACCAATGCGCTTGGCAAACCGCGGCTGTGGAAGCCTGATCTTGCGAGCTATGAGCATCGGCTGCCTGTGGGGTTTACGGTGGCCGCTGACTCCGAAGAGTTATACGAGATCAGCGGCAATATCGTCGGCCGCGTCGATCATCGAATCGTTTCCGGGGCCATCGATACGCAGACCCATCGCTGGCGCCTGGCCCATCCCCAGCGCTTGCAAGCCTATGTCCCCGAGCTTGAGCGACATGTCGAGGGCGGCTGGCGATTTGCCGCTGAAGATCCTGCACAGTGGAACAGCGCGGCCTATACCCTCAAGCGCATGGACCCGCATCTGAGTGAATTCGTCGACAGCGATATCGACATTGTGCGCCGACTGAGTGGTGTCACCCACGATGAGTTATACCGCGCCTTTAGCGACAATCTGGCGCTGCCGGTGCGGCTGCGCGACAGCGTGGAGCGGCTGCGCATCGGACGCCAGCTGCGCCAACTTATCCGTGAGCTGGAAAAAGGTGAAACGCATTCTGGCCAGCCGTTGCAGGAACAACTGCACGGTCTGCCGAAACTGCCGGGCTGGCCGACTGATCGTTATATTGAGG
Source organism: Pseudomonas tensinigenes (assembly GCF_014268445.2). Lineage (NCBI taxonomy): Bacteria > Pseudomonadati > Pseudomonadota > Gammaproteobacteria > Pseudomonadales > Pseudomonadaceae > Pseudomonas > Pseudomonas tensinigenes. The sequence goes on along the minus strand of NZ_CP077089.1, from coordinate 4,997,754 downwards.
TCATCGATGACGACGCCAACGTCACGGCCAGGTATCCGGCCACCCGCATTGCCGATGACACCCTCAGTGTGGTTGTCAGCCAGGACCAGTTGGAGAGCGGTCAATTGCTTCAAACGGTGATCGATGGCCTCTATCAGGAAGAAGTCGATACGTTGCTGGGGACCAGGCCCAATGCCGACAGCGAAAGGCAGGCGCTGGCGAGAAATCTGGGTGCGGCTTTGAAAGCGGATCGTCGTTCGGTTTTCGAGCAGATGTACCAAGGTTATGACCAAAGCGATACTGACGAGGTGAAGAAGTTGCGCAGCGTCTTTGCCGACATCCCTGCGCGCTATGCCCAGCGTTTGATCGATCAGGCGTCGAGTGTCGAGCGCATCCATTTGCGCTCGACCGGGCGGGTGCCTTTGCGCCTCGCACAGAAAGTCCGCAACGCCACTGCGCAGGTGCGTCTTGATCGTGCGCTGAGTGGGCTGCACATGCCGCAGGTCGCCAATGCCGACAGCGAAAAACTGACTATCGGGTTACTACAGGGATTGAGTGGCTGGGACACGGGACTGCGTCTTGCGCTGCGTGACAAGACCCTGACCGGGCCAGTGCTGGAGGCCATCGGCAGTGAGTCGGCGACACCGTTGAATACGTGCACGCTGGTCAAGTCCGGTGGCGGTTATGAAGTGTTCGCCGGCGACGGTAAATCCCTCGGTCGCGTGGCCGCGGGTCCCGACGACCTCTATGCCGCCATCCTCAAGGCACTCCCGTCGCGCCAGCGTAACGCTGCCGGTTTTGCCGATCCGGTCAGCGCTGACAGTGCGCAGCTGCGCAAACAACTGCTGGAGGTTGCGCTGGATGATCGTGAGGCCAGTGCCCGGCTATTGACCGATGGCAAATTTGCGGCGCCGGCCGCCGAAGTCGCGTGTATTCAAGCCGATCATGCATCGACCGCGACCGCTCATCCGCGGGCGCTACTGCACAAGGTGAGAAAACTCTATCCGCGCTTTTCCGAGGCACAGGCCAGCGAATTCATCGATGGGTTGGGCACCGACGCGCTGACCCGCGCGATCCGGGTAAAAGCGTTGCGCCGTGAACGCGAGCAACTGCGCGACGTACTGGACGTCTGGAGTGAGGATCGAGTCGCGATGAAGGCGCTCGGTGGCGATTTGCGAGAAGTACGGCAAAGTCGCAAGTCGACGGCTGAGCAGATAGAGGATGGGTTCCGACGACTTTTCACGGTGAACGATGCAAGTGGCAAATCCGTCTACGCGCTGAATCTTGACGGGATGCGTGTGGGAAAATTGCCGACTTTGCCTTCAGGGCTGAACTTCGACCATGTAAAGCATTTGTCGCTGAAGAACATGGACCAGGATGACGATCTTGTTTATTTCCTCAAGTCATTCAAGCAAGTCGAGTCTCTGGAACTCGACAGCAACAAACTCACCCGCTTGCCCGAGGTATTGTCGCACCTGCCCCATCTGTCCCGGTTGAGCCTCGCGGGCAACCAGATCAAGCTGACCGAACACACCCTGGCGAAGTTGGGCAACTTGCGCACGCTGCACCTCTTGAATCTGAACGGTAATCCGTTGGGGGCGACCCTGGACGTGAGCAAGATGCTGGATCTGTGCACGCTGTCCCTGCGCGAGACACAGGCTACCGAATTGCCCAAGGGCCTGGCGCGATTGCCCGTTCTGGACTGGGTGGATCTGCGTGATAACAACATCAGGGATTTGCCGGACTGGTTGTTCAAGACCTCCAGAGGTTTCAGCCGCGCCGTCAACTTGCGAGGTAATCCCTTGTCGCTGGCAAGCAGCACGCACCTGGCCGATTATCGAAACAACGTTGGCATCGGTATGGGCTATCTGGAAAATGATATCGCCCGTCTCGACGAACAGAAGGCGCGTGCGCTGTGGTTCAAGGAAGGCGCCGGCGCCGAGTGGGGGCGGCGTAATCGCATCTGGACAGCCTTCAAGGATGAGCCCAAGGCTGAGGGTTTGTTCCAGTTGTTGTCCGAACTCGGCAACACGGCGGATTCGGAGAAGGTCAGTCACGACATGCACCGACGGGTGTGGGCAGTGCTCGAGGCCGCCGAGTCCGATGCGGACCTGTGCGAGCAAGTGCTGAACCAGGCGGCCAACCCGATAAACTGTACAGATTCGGCGGCGCTCAACTTCAGCCATCTCGAGGTCGCGGTGGAAGTCGACAAGCTGACCAACCTTGCGGGTGGCCGCATTATCACGGCCAGACCTTTGCTCCAGCTCGGTCGGGGCCTGTTCAGGCTGGACAAGCTGAACCAGATCGCTCAAGACCACGTGCGCAAGAACCCGACCGTCGATCCACTGGAAGTCAACCTCGCTTTTCGCATCGGTCTTGCCGATCAGCTTGACCTGCCGGGGCAACCGCGCAACATGCTGTTTTCGGTCCTGGCCAAAGTGAGCCAGGCGGATCTGGAGCGGGCAAAGAACATGGTCGACACCGCTGAGCTGTCATCCGAATGGCTGAGATTCATGCTGCGTCAACCGTTCTGGTGCGATTACCTCCAGCGCACGTTCCCCCGACAATTCGCCAGCATCAATGAAGTCTTCCCGGATCGGATGAATGCAGCATACGAACAAGCGCAGAGCCTGACCTCGGCCGATTTTCTCAGCCAGGCCGAGGCAATCAGACTCGAGCGGGAGCAGGCAGAGGAAGCGGTGCTCGAGCGCCTGACCGAGGACGCGTTACGCCTGATGGATCTGGGCATCTGTGTGATGCCCGAGGCGTAAGGTTTTATCGGCCGCGTATCAACTCACGCAACGCAAATCGGTTGGGGTGGCAGGCCTCGGCCACGCTTCTGGGCAGGGGCAACGGCTCATCGTTCAGCCAGGCGGCGAGCAATTCGCCGGACAGCGGCGCGGTGATCAGACCGCGCGAGCCATGACCGCTGTTGACGTATAAGCCGTCGAGCCAGGGGCAGGCGATGTCCGGCACTTGCCGGGCATCCTTGCTCAATACCGCGTATGCCTGGATGAAAGCGCCGCGGTCGGCCAGCGGACCGACGATCGGCAGGTAGTCCGGGCTGGTGCAGCGGAACGCGGCGCGCCCCTCAAGGTTGTCGACATCCTGCTCGCTGATGGTCAGGCGCGCGACCAGATCAGCGGAGATCTCAGCAAGCATTGCCAGATTGCCCTGGTGTTCGGCGGTGGTCGGGGTGAGGTCATCACTATTGAAGTCGAAACTGGCACCGAGGGTGTGTTCGCCCAATCGTGCAGGGGCGACGTAGCCTTCAGCGCAGACGACTGTAGCCAATCCCTGGCTCTGTTCGGTCTGCACCAAACGGGTGATCTGCCCACGAATGCGCTTGAGTGGCAGTTCGGCGCTTTGCGCAAAACGCTTGATCTCGGCAGCACCGGCCAACACGACTACGGGGGCACTGGCGAGTAGGCATTCGCCGTCGAAGGCTTGCCACTGATCATCGACCTTGCGTATTTCCAGCACTTCGCGATGACTGAGCAGTTCGATGTTTGGCTGCGCCGCTTGCGCCTGACAGAGCGCGGGCGGATGCACCCAGCCACCTTCGGGGTAGAACAAGCCGCCATGGGCCAGACCGACACCGGCGCGGGCCTGCGCCGCGGGCTGATCAAGCCATTGCAACAGATCTTCCGGGAAGGCTTGCGCCAATTGCGCGTGGCGCTCGGCTTCCTTGGCATTGAATGCCAGTTGCAGCACGCCGCAGTCGTCCCAGTCGGTGCCGCGTTGCAGGGTTTCCAGCAGGCGTCGGGTGTAACCGAAACCGCTGACAATCAGCTGCGACAGCGCCGTGCCATGGGCGGACAGTTTCAGGTACAGCACGCCCTGTGGATTGCCCGAGGCTTCTTGCGCCACGGCTGCATGGCGTTCGAGCAATGTGACCTGCCAGCCGCGAGCCGCCAGACTGGACGCCGTAGCACATCCGGCGAGACCGGCGCCAATCACCAGCGCTCTACGTTCAGCCGCGATCAGTGCAGGCCGAGCGAACCAGGGTTTTTCCGGCGCCGGCGGCGTCACCTCCGCCGGCCAGCCGAGGAACTCGCCCCGGAGGATTTCCCACTTGTGGCCGATGCCTGGCGTGCGTTTCATTTTGAACCCGGCGGCGTTGAGCAAGCGGCGCACCCAACCGGTGCTGGTGAAGGTGCTGATGGTCGAGCCGGGTGCCGCCAGTCGCGCCAGTTCGACGAACAGTTCGGCGGTCCACATGTCGGGATTTTTCGCCGGAGCAAAGCCGTCGAGAAACCACGCATCGATCTGCGCATCGAGCTGCGGCAGTTGCTCCAGTGCATCGCCGATCAACAGCGTCAGCGTCACGCGGCCGTTGGCCAGAGTGATGCGCTGAAAACCGGCATGGATCGCCACGTAATGGCGCAGCAACTGATCGGCCAGCGGCTTGAGTTCCGGCCACAAGGCCAAGGCCCGCTGCAAGTCTGCCGGGCTCAGCGGGTATTTTTCGACGCTGACAAAATGCAGCCGAGCACCGGCGACGGCGTGTTGCTCGAACAACTGCCAGGCACAGAGAAAATTCAGCCCGGTGCCGAAGCCGGTTTCACCAATAACCAACCGACCGCTTGCCGGCAACGCCGCAAAGCGCTCGGCCAGACGGTTTTGTTCGAGGAACACATAACGGGTTTCATCCAGACCTGATTTGTCGGAAAAATACACGTCATCGAAGACCCGCGAACGCGGGCGTCCCTGGTCATCCCAGTCGAGTTGGGCGTGGGGCAATACGGCTTTCATGGCAGGCTCGGCAACGACAAGGCGGCCATTCTAGCCGATCGCGCAGGCGTTGCTTGATCCATGGCAAGGCTTGTCGCCGAGACTGGCGGACAATCCGCCACCCGCGGGAATTTCTGCGCCGCTGCTGTGCCCAATCCGCTAGTCTTGCTGAATCCTGGAAGGAGCCGTCCTATGTTTGAATCCGCTGAAATCGGTCACGCCATCGACAAAGACACTTATGAGGCGGCCGTCCCGGCATTGCGTGAAGCCTTGCTCGAAGCCCAGTTCGAATTGCAGCAGCAGAAGCGTTTTCCGGTGATCATTCTGATCAACGGCATCGAGGGTGCGGGCAAGGGCGAGACGGTAAAATTGCTCAACGAGTGGATGGACCCACGCCTGATCGAAGTGCGCACCTTCGATCAGCAGACTGATGAGGAATTGTCGCGGCCACCGGCGTGGCGCTATTGGCGGATGCTCCCGGCCAAGGGGCGCATGGGGATTTTCTTCGGCAACTGGTACAGCCAGATGCTGCAGGGCAGGGTGCACGGCTTGTTCAAGGATCCGCGTCTGGATCAGGCGATTGCCGGCGCCGAGCGTCTGGAAAAGATGCTCTGCGATGAAGGCGCGCTGCTCTTCAAATTCTGGTTTCACCTGTCCAAGAAACAGATGAAGGCCCGGCTCAAAGCGCTGGCCGATGACCCGCTGCACAGCTGGCGCATCAGCCCGCTGGACTGGCAGCAGTCGGAGACCTACGACAAGTTCGTCAAATACGGCGAGCGCGTGCTGCGCCGTACCAGCCGTGATTACGCGCCGTGGCATGTGATCGAAGGCGCCGACGCCAACTACCGCAGCCTGGCGGTCGGCAAGATTCTCCTCGAAGGTTTGCAAAATGCGCTGAAGCGTCCGGACGTACATCCCCACGATGTCAGCGCCGCGCCGCTGGGCACGCCGGTCGATCAGTTGAACCTGCTCGACAGCCTCGACCTGACCCAGCGCCTGGAGAAGAAAGACTACGAAGAACAACTGATCACCGAGCAGGCGCGCCTGTCCGGGTTGATGCGCGACAAACGTATGCGTCGCCACGCACTGATCGCGGTATTCGAAGGCAACGACGCGGCAGGCAAGGGCGGGGCGATCCGTCGGGTCGCGGCGGCGCTCGATCCGCGCCAGTACAACATCGTGCCGATTGCCGCACCGACCGAAGAAGAAAGAGCCCAGCCGTATTTGTGGCGTTTTTGGCGGCACATTCCGGCGCGTGGCAAGTTCACCGTGTTCGACCGCTCCTGGTACGGCCGGGTCTTGGTCGAGCGGGTCGAAGGCTTCTGCACGCCGGCCGACTGGCTGCGCGCCTATGGCGAGATCAACGATTTCGAAGAGCAATTGGCTGACGCCGGCGTGATCGTTGTGAAGTTCTGGCTGGCCATTGATAAAGACACGCAGATGGAGCGTTTTCAGGCGCGCGAAGAGATCCCGTTCAAGCGCTTCAAGATCACCGAAGACGACTGGCGCAATCGCGACAAGTGGGACGCCTATCGCGCCGCCGTGGGCGATATGGTCGACCGCACCAGCTCGGAGATCTCGCCATGGACGCTGGTCGAAGCCAATGACAAGCGCTGGGCGCGGATCAAGGTGCTGCGCACGATCAACCGCGCACTCGAAGACGCTTTCGAGAAATCCGACAAGCGTGCGAAGAAACACAAGGACTGAACCGATACACGCGCATACGCGGGGTGAATGATTGTCGCGGTGGTTGATGCGGTGGACTTATGCTCAGGTCCACTCTCAACTGACCACAACAATGAGGTATGCCATGCGTGAAGTGGTGATCGTCGACAGCGTGCGGACTGGCCTGGCCAAATCCTTTCGCGGCAAGTTCAACCAGACCCGTCCCGATGACATGGCGGCTCATTGCGTCAACGCCCTGCTTGAGCGCAACGACATCGACCCGGCCAGCGTCGAGGATTGCATCGTTGGTGCAGGCTCCAACGAGGGCGCGCAGGGCTACAACATCGGCCGTAACGTCGCGGTGCTGTCGCGTCTGGGCACCGGCACTGCCGGCATGACTCTCAACCGTTTTTGCTCCTCAGGCTTGCAGGCGATTGCGATTGCCGCCAACCAGATCGCCTCGGGTTGCAGCGATATCATCGTTGCCGGCGGCGTCGAGTCGATCAGCCTGACGATGAAAAGCGTCAACACCGATCACCTGATCAACCCGCTGCTCAAACAGCAGACGCCAGGCATCTATTACACGATGGGCCAGACCGCCGAAGTGGTCGCGCGACGTTATGGCGTCAGCCGTGAAGCGCAGGATCGTTATTCATTGCAGAGCCAGATCCGCACTGCGCAGGCTCAGGCCGCCGGGTTGTTCAATGATGAAATCGTGCCGATGGCGGTCAAGTATCGCGTCGAGGACAAAAACACCGGTGAAGTGCAGATTCTCGATGGCGTGGTGGATCGCGACGATTGCAACCGCCCCGACACTACTTATGAAAGCCTCGCCGGGCTGAAGCCGGTGTTCGCCGAGGACGGTTCGGTAACGGCGGGCAACTCGTCGCAACTGTCCGACGGTGCCTCGATGACCTTGGTGATGAGCCTGGAAAAAGCCCTGCAACTGGGCCTCAAGCCGAAAGCGTTTTTCCGCGGCTTCACCGTGGCCGGTTGCGAACCGGACGAGATGGGCATCGGCCCGGTGTTCTCGGTGCCGAAACTGCTCAAGGCGAAAGGTTTGCAGGTGGCGGATATCGACTTGTGGGAGCTGAACGAGGCGTTTGCTTCGCAGTGCCTGTACAGCCGGGATCGACTGGAGATCGATAACGACAAGTACAACGTCAACGGCGGCTCGATTTCGATTGGTCACCCGTTTGGCATGACCGGATCGCGGCAGGTCGGGCATCTGGTGCGGGAGTTGCAGCGGCGTAATTTGCGTTATGGGATCGTGACGATGTGTGTGGGCGGGGGAATGGGCGCGACGGGGTTGTTTGAGGCCGTTCGCTAAGCACTGACCTGTTTGGTGTCTGATCTACCGCTTTCGCGAGCAGGCTCGCTCCCACAGTGGATCTTCAGTGAGCACCTATTTTGGGTACACCAGAGATCCAGTGTGGGAGCGAGCCTGCTCGCGAAGGGATCGACCGGGTCTACCGGTTGGAATCCAGCAGATGCATCCGCGCGATGTAGGCCTTTATTTGCTGCTCAGCGATTTCATGACTATCGAAAGGCCCTTCAAGGGTATTTTCCCGAGTGCTGAAAAACAGTTCGCCATTGACCCGGCACACCCGCTCGCTGCGAAAGTGCATTTCGGGGGCGTTGTCGCGGGCGCGCATTCCTAACATGAGCGGTCTCCTTGGCTGAAGCGCTGAAAGGGGATCCAATGAGCTTATGCCTGAAGCACTTGGCTCGCCCGCCCAGCCGATCAACGGCGCCGCGTCAATTTAATGCTGCGACCTGCACAGTTTCATTCGCGTCCTGGCCTTAACTGTCCCTGTGTGCCGATCCAGGGCGCGCCTAGAATGAGCGCACTTGTCAGCAGGCTTTGGGGTTTCCATGCACATTTCATCCGGTCGCTGGGTTTACGGCTTGTTCCTGGCGCTGCTGACCGCGTTTCTATGGGGCATCCTGCCGATCAAACTCAAACAGGTCTTGCTGGTGATGGACCCGATCACGGTGACCTGGTTTCGTCTGCTGGTGTCCGGCGGCTGCCTGTTCATCTATCTGGCGGCGGTAAATCGCCTGCCCAGCCGCAAAGTGCTTGGGCCCAAGGGTGGCTGGCTGGTGTTGATGGCGGTACTCGGGCTGGTCGGCAACTATGTGTTGTACCTGATGGGTCTCAATTTGCTCAGCCCCGGCACCGCGCAACTGGTGGTGCAAATGGGTCCGATCATGTTGCTGATCGCCAGTCTGTTTGTGTTCAAGGAACGCTTCAGTATCGGTCAGGGCATTGGCTTGGCGGTGCTATTGATCGGTTTTGTGCTGTTCTTCAATCAGCGCCTGGCGGAGTTGTTGACGTCATTGTCGGATTACACCGAAGGCGTGTTGCTGGTGCTGTTGGCGTCGACGGTGTGGACCTTCTATGCGCTGGGCCAGAAGCAATTGCTGACGGTGTGGAATTCGCTGCAGGTGATGATGGTGATCTATCTGTTCTGCGCAATATTGCTGACGCCGTGGGTGCATCCGCTCGAAGCGCTGAATCTGAGTCCGCTGCAGGGCTGGCTGTTGCTGGCGTGCTGCATGAACACGTTGATTGCCTATGGCGCATTCGCTGAGGCGCTGGCGCATTGGGAGGCGTCGCGGGTCAGTGCGACGTTGGCGATTACGCCGTTGGTGACGTTTGGCGCGGTGGCGATTGCGGCCGGGATCTGGCCGGAATATGTGCATGCCGAGCAGATCAATGGGTTGGGTTATGGCGGGGCGGTGCTGGTGGTACTGGGGTCGGCCCTGGTGGCGTTGGGGCCTTCGTTGATTGCCGGATTGAAGGCGCGGCGGATGAAGGTGGCGGCCAGTTGAACCGCGCCGCTCCCATTCGCGAGCAGGCTCGCTCCCACATTTGAACGCATTTCCAACACGAGAATGCGGTCCACTGTGGGAGCGACGGTGCGACGATTCGACCTGCTCGCGAAGACGGGCTTTCAGGCGCTACAAATCTCAGCCCTTGGCGCCAGCCTCGATCATATTCTCCGGCCGTACCCACGCATCAAATTCTTCATCGGTCAGATAGCCCAACGCCAACGCCGCCTCACGCAAGGTCAGCCCTTCGCTGTAAGCCTTCTTGGCAATCTCCGCTGATTTGTCATAACCAATGTGCGGATTCAACGCCGTCACCAGCATCAGCCCACGTTCCAGGTGTCGGGCCATGACTTCTGCGTCCGGCTCAAGCCCTGCGATGCAGTGCTGCTGGAAGTTACTGCAACCGTCGGCAAGCAAGCGAATCGATTGCAGCAGGTTGTGGATGATCACCGGTTTGAACACGTTCAACTGCAAGTGACCCTGACTCGCGGCAATGCCGATCGTCACATCGTTGCCCAGCACCTGACAGGCCAGCATCGACAGCGCTTCGCACTGCGTCGGGTTGACCTTGCCCGGCATGATCGAGCTGCCCGGCTCATTCGCCGGCAGGCGTACTTCGGCAAACCCGGCGCGTGGGCCGGAGCCGAGCAGACGCAGGTCGTTGGCGATTTTCATCAGCGCCACGGCGAGGGTTTTCAGCGCGCCGGAGAGGCTGGTCAGCGGTTCGTGGCCGGCGAGGGCGGCAAACTTGTTCGGCGCAGTGACGAATGGCAGACCGGACAGTGCCGCCAGTTCTGCGGCAATCGCCTCACCGAAGCCGTGCGGCGAATTCAGCCCCGTACCGACCGCGGTGCCGCCCTGGGCCAGTTCACACACCGCTGGCAGCGCCGCGCGGATCGCGCGTTCGGCGTAATCCAGCTGCGCGATAAAACCGGACAATTCCTGACCGAAGGTGATCGGCGTCGCGTCCATCATGTGCGTACGCCCGGTTTTCACCAGCTTCATGTGCCGCGCCGCCAGTTCAGCGAGGCCGCCGGACAACTCGGCAATCGCCGGCAGCAGTTGTTCCTGCACGGCTTGCGCGGTGGCGATGCTCATCGCAGTGGGGAAGCAGTCGTTGGAGCTTTGCGAGCGGTTGACGTGATCGTTCGGGTGCACCGGCGTCTTGCCGCCGCGCGGGTTGCCGGCCAGTTCGTTGGCGCGACCGGCGATGACTTCGTTGACGTTCATGTTGCTTTGGGTGCCGCTGCCGGTCTGCCAGACCACCAGCGGAAACTGGTCGTCGTGCTGACCGTCGAGGACTTCATCGGCGGCTTGTTCGATCAGGCGGGCAATGTCGGCGGGCAGGTCGCCGTTGCGGTCGTTGACCCGTGCGGCGGCTTTCTTGATCAGGGCCAAGGCGTGCAGTACCGGCAGCGGCATGCGTTCCTGACCAATGGCGAAGTTGATCAGCGAGCGTTGCGTCTGAGCACCCCAGTAGGCGTCGTCCGGGACTTCGATCTGGCCCAGGCTGTCGGTTTCGATACGGCTCATCGTGCACACTCCTGTTGGTCTGTTTGCGCAGTTTAGGCCCGGTCGGGCCCAGGTGGTTCCATCGAGCCGATTGTTGACCGGTAAAACCCGGCCAATCAAGCGCGGCAAGGCCCGGGGGTTGAGCCACGAGGTTTTTTAGGCGCAGAATGGTCGCCCTTGGGGTTTGACCTCGCTTTGCTTAAAAGGAAACTCGATGACTCGTCTTCGTGCCATCTGCACCGCGGTTGCACTGGTTTGCGCCAGCGGCCAGGTGCTTGCCGATACCGCCAGCCACAACGCCAGTGCCGAAGCTTTCCTGACCCTGGCCCACGCTGACAAGCTCGGCACTCCGGTGTACATGCAAGTGCAGCAAATGTTCGCTCAGCGTTTTGAGCAGACCAAAGCCCCGGAAGCCAAGAAAGCCGTGCTGGAAACCTACCAGGCCAAAGCCAACGCTGCGCTGGATCAGGCCATCGGCTGGAGCAAGCTCAAGCCTGACATGGTCAAGCTCTACACCACTAACTTCAGCGAATCCGAGCTGAAAGACCTGGTCGCGTTCTACCAGTCGCCACTGGGCAAGAAAGTCCTGGAAAAAATGCCGCAGCTGACTCAGCAATCGGCCCAGATGACTCAGGCCAAACTGGAAAGCGCCGTACCTGTCGTCAACAAGCTGCTTGACGACATGACCAAAGAGCTGGACCCGAAAGGCGCTGCTGCGCCGGCCAAGAAGAAGTAAGCGGAGTTCGTGATGACCATGCAACAACGCATCGAATCGACGCTGGCCCTGCTTCAGCCTGAGCATCTGCAAGTGCTGGATGAAAGCCATATGCACAGTCGCGGGTTGCAGACCCACTTCAAGGCTGTGGTGGTCAGCGCGCAGTTCGACGGCCTGAACCGGGTCAAGCGCCACCAGAAAGTCTACGGCACGCTCGGCGAGCTGATGGGCGAGTTCCATGCGTTGGCGCTGCACACCTACACCCCGCAGGAATGGGCAGAGATCGGCGCCGCCCCGGCGTCACCGACCTGTGCCGGAGGACGGCAGCCGCAAGCTTGAAGCGGCAAGCTGCAAGTTAAAGGCGAGTGTTCTTGGCTTGTCGCTTGAAGCTCGCCGCTTGAAGCTGCTTTTTTGCTAGAATCCGCAACGCGCCGCTCACCCGGCGCGTTTTTTTTTGAATCCGGTTCACCCTTTGCGAGGGTAGCCACCTGGAGAAATACCCATGACACAACCGATTGTCGTGGCGGCACTGTATAAGTTCGTCACCCTCGAAGATTACGTCAACCTGCGCGAGCCCCTGCTGCAAGCGATGGTCGACAACCAGATCAAAGGCACCCTGCTGATCGCCGAAGAAGGTATCAACGGCACGGTGTCCGGCAGCCGCGAAGGCATTGATGGCCTGCTCGCCTGGCTGAAGAACGACCCACGCATGATCGATATCGATCACAAAGAGTCGTACTGCGACGAGCAGCCGTTCTATCGCACCAAGGTCAAACTGAAGAAAGAGATCGTCACCCTCGGTGTCGAAGGCGTCGACCCGAACAAAAAAGTCGGCACCTACGTTGATCCGCAAGACTGGAACGCATTGATCAGCGACCCGGAAGTGCTGTTGATCGACACGCGCAACGATTACGAAGTATCGATCGGCACCTTCGAAGGCGCCATCGATCCGAAAACCACCAGTTTTCGTGAATTCCCTGACTACATCAAAGAACACTTCGATCCGGCCGTGCACAAGAAGGTCGCGATGTTCTGCACCGGTGGCATTCGCTGCGAGAAAGCCTCGAGCTACATGCTCGGCGAGGGCTATGAAGAGGTTTACCACCTCAAGGGCGGCATCCTGAAGTACCTTGAAGAGGTGCCTCAGGAAGAAACCAAGTGGCAGGGCGACTGCTTCGTGTTCGACAACCGCGTGACCGTGCGTCACGACCTCAGCGAAGGCGACTACGATCAATGTCATGCCTGCCGCACACCGGTCAGTGTTGAAGATCGCGCCTCCGAGCATTACGTCGCCGGCATCAGTTGCCCGCATTGCTGGGACAAACTGAGCGAGAAAACCCGCCGCAGCGCCATCGATCGGCAGAAGCAGATCGAACTGGCCAAGGCGCGCAACATGCCGCACCCGATCGGCTACAACTACAAGCAAGCATCCACCGAGGCTTAATCATGTCTGCACGCCTGCTCTATGTGATGGATCCGATGTGTTCGTGGTGCTGGGGATTTGCTCCGGTGGCCAAGGCATTGGTCGAGCAGGCGCAAGCAGCCGGGGTGGAGTTGCATCTGGTGGTCGGCGGTTTGCGCACCGGCAGCGGTTCGGCGCTGGAGCCGACCACGCGTCGTTACATTCTTGAGCATTGGCAAGCGGTCACCGAGGCCACCGGCCAGCCGTTCAAGTTTGACGGCGCGTTGCCTGACGGGTTTGTCTACGACACCGAGCCGGCCTGCCGCGCAATCGTCACCGCGCGCAGCCTGGCACCGGATTGCGCATGGACCCTGGTCGGGCTGATCCAGCAGGCGTTTTACGCTGAAGGTCGCGATGTCACCCAGGCCAGCGTGCTGGTCGAGTTGGCAGAAAAGGCCGGCGTGCCGCGCATCGAATTCGCTGCGTTGTTCGATCATGCCGATCAGCACAAAGCGACTCAGGCCGATTTCAGTTGGGTGCAGGATCTCGGCATCGCCGGTTTTCCGACCCTGCTCGCCGAACGCAACGGCCAACTGGCCCTGCTGACCAACGGCTATCAACCGCTCAGTGAGCTGTCGCCATTGCTCGGCCGTTGGCTGGAGCGTGCGGCCTGTGTCTGATCGGGCCGATGACACGCCAGCCGTAAAGCGTGTCGACCGGCTGAGCTGGGCAGAAGTCCGGCGACTGGCACTTACACACAAAAAATCCCTGTGGATCGCCAACGGCGTGGCTGTGCTGGCGACGTTGTGCAGCGTGCCGATCCCATTGCTGCTGCCATTGCTGGTGGACGAAGTCCTGCTCGGCCACGGCGATGCGGCACTGAAAGTCATGAACCATGTGCTGCCGACGATGTGGCAGCAAGCGGCGGGCTACATCGGTCTGATGCTGTTGGTCACCTTGACTCTGCGATGCGGCTCGCTGTGCTTTGGCGTGTTGCAGTCGCGCCTGTTTGCGCGCTTGGCCAAAGACATCGTTTACCGCATTCGCGTGCGCTTGATCGAACGCCTCAAACGCATTTCCCTCGGCGAATACGAAAGCCTCGGTAGCGGCACCGTGACCACGCACCTGGTCACCGACCTCGATACCCTCGACAAATTCGTCGGCGAAACCCTCAGCCGTTTTCTGGTGGCGATGCTGACGCTGGTTGGCACCGCGAGTATTCTGATGTGGATGCACTGGAAACTGGCGCTGCTGATTCTGCTGTTCAACCCGTTGGTGATCTACGCCACGGTGCAGTTGGGCAAGCGCGTCAAACACCTGAAGAAACTCGAGAACGACAGCACCTCACGCTTCACTCAGGCGCTGAGCGAAACCCTCGATGCGATTCAGGAGATCCGTGCCGGCAACCGTCAGGGCTTCTTCCTTGGGCGACTCGGTCTGCGTGCGCAGGAAGTGCGCAACTACGCGGTCAACTCGCAGTGGAAAACCGACGCTTCCAACCGCGCCAGCGGCTTGTTGTTTCAGTTCGGCATCGACATTTTCCGCGCGGCGGCGATGCTCACGGTGTTGTTCTCCGACCTGTCGATCGGCCAGATGCTCGCGGTGTTCAGCTACCTGTGGTTCATGATCGGCCCGGTCGAACAACTGCTCAACCTGCAATACGCCTACTACGCGGCGGGCGGGGCGCTGGCGCGGATCAACGAACTGCTGGCGCGCGCCGATGAGCCGCAATATCCCGGCGGCGTCGATCCGTTCAAGGGGCGCGACACCGTCGGCATTCAGGTGCAAGGCCTGAGCTTCGGTTACGGTGATGAACTGGTGCTGGATCAGCTGAATCTGTCGATAGCTCCCGGTGAAAAAGTCGCGATTGTCGGCGCCAGTGGCGGTGGCAAAAGTACCCTCGTGCAATTGCTGCTCGGGCTGTATACGCCAGTGTCCGGCAGCATCCGTTTCGGCGGTTCGACCCAGCAGGAGATCGGCCTGGACACGGTGCGGGAAAACGTCGCGGTGGTGCTGCAGCACCCGGCGCTGTTCAACGATACCGTGCGCGCCAACCTGACCATGGGCCGCACCCGCAGTGACGAAGCGTGCTGGCAGGCGCTGGAAATCGCTCAGCTCGAAGCGACCATCCGCGCCTTGCCCAATGGCCTGGACAGTATTGTCGGTCGTTCCGGTGTGCGCCTGTCCGGCGGGCAACGGCAACGTCTGGCCATCGCGCGGATGATCCTCGCCGAGCCAAAAGTTGTCATTCTCGACGAAGCCACCTCGGCCCTAGACGCCGCCACCGAATACAACCTGCATCAGGCCATGGCGCGCTTTCTCAATGGCCGCACCACGCTGATCATTGCCCACCGACTGTCGGCGGTGAAGCAGGCTGATCGCGTGCTGGTGTTCGACGGTGGTCAGGTCGCTGAAGACGGCGATCATCAGCAGTTGATCGCTGACGGTGGCCTGTATGCCAAGCTCTATGGTCACCTGCAGCAGATCCAGCGCCCTTGAGTTTCGTTCCGGTTTCTGTGCTTAGTGCTTGAATTGCATTGAGTAAACTCAACCGGAACGTTCAAGCAGACCAGCCATTTGCACAATCGACCTAGAGGACGGCAGAGCTGTCCCTTTGACTTGTCGAAAATTAGCCTAGGCTGAGCTGTCAGGAGCGGGATTTTCCGGTGTTCATCTGGCAGTGCTTGCGCAAGGGATCTCATGAAGCAAAAGCGGACTCTCGGAACGCCACGGTTGTTGGGCATCGTCTGGCCATTTATTGCCGTCGTGTTGTTTCAAGCGTTATTGGGGGGCGTGAGTCTCTACGTGCTGTCAGCCGTTCGCGGTTACGTCGCCGGCGAAAGCCTTTGGTCCAAGGGCCAGAAAGACGCGATCTACTACCTCAATCTGTATGCCGATAGCCGCGACGAGGCAATTTTCCTCAAATACCGCAACGCGATTGCCGTGCCACAAGGCGGGCATCAGTTGCGCCTGGCGCTGGATCATCAACCGCCGGATCTGGCCGCAGCGCGCGAAGGTATTCTCAAGGGCGGCAACCACCCGGATGACGTCTCCAGCCTGATCTGGCTGTACCTCAACTTCCGCCATTTCAGTTATCTGGAAACTGCCATTGATCGCTGGACCGTCGGTGACGCCTATCTGGTCGAGCTGGATGATGTGGCGCAGGAGATGCACCGCAGCATCTCGCAGAACACCGCCAACAGTGCCGATGTCCAGCGCTGGAAGGCGCGGATTTTCGCCATCAATGATGGCGTCACCCCGGCGGCGAAAGCCTTCAGCGATGCTTTGGGCGAAGGCTCGCGGATGATCATGCGTCTGCTGCTGTTCACCAACCTGGCCACGGCACTTGGGTTGATCGTGCTGGCCTTGTGGCGCACACACAAACTGCTCAAGCAGCGTCATGCCTTTGCCGAGGCGCTGCAACTGGAGAAGGATCGGGCGCACGTCACCTTGCATTCGATCGGTGATGGCGTCATCACCACCGATGTCAGCGGTGCCATCGATTACATGAACCCTGCCGCCGAATCCATGACTCACTGGAAGGCCGAGCAGGCGGCCGGCCTGCCGCTGGCCGCGCTGTTCAATTTGCTCGACGACAACGCTCAGGCCGAAGGCCTGACGCTGATCGAACACATTCTCAGCGGCAAACTCAGCGGCGGTAGCGAGCATTCGAAACTGATCCAGCGCCTCGATGGCACAACGTTGTCGGTAACGCTGGTCGGCGCGCCGATCCGCAATGCCGGCAAGGTCAGCGGCACGGTGCTGGTGCTGCACGACATGACTCAGGAGCGGCAATACATCGCCAATCTGTCGTGGCAGGCGACCCATGATGCGTTGACCGGGCTGGCCAACCGCCGCGAGTTTGAATATCGCCTGGAGCAGGCGCTGCACAACCTCACGCGCCATTCCGGGCGGCATGCGCTGATGTTCCTCGACCTCGATCAATTCAAACTGGTCAACGACACCTGTGGTCACGCCGCCGGCGATGAGCTGTTGCGGCACATTTGCACGTTGTTGCAATCGGGGCTGCGCGAAGGCGATACGCTGGCGCGCCTTGGCGGTGATGAATTCGGCATTTTGCTGGAGAACTGCGCACCGGAAGCGGCGGAAAAGATAGCCGAGGCGTTGCGCCAGACGGTGCAGAATCTGCATTTTGTCTGGAAAGGGCGGCCGTTCCTGACCACGGTGAGCATTGGTCTGGTGCATGTTACGCAGACCCCGACCACCCTTGAAGCCTCATTGCGCGCGGCCGATATGGCCTGTTACATGGCCAAGGAGAAGGGCCGCAACCGGGTGCAGGTCTACCACGCCGACGATTCCGAGCTGTCGCTGCGCTTTGGCGAAATGGCGTGGGTGCAGCGTCTGCACATGGCGCTGGAAGAAAACCGTTTTTGTCTGTACGCCCAGGAAATCGCGCCGCTCAAGCCGGGCGACAACAAGGGTGGGCACATCGAGATTCTGCTGCGACTGCATGATGAAGCCGGGCGGATGATTCTGCCGGACAGTTTCATTCCAGCCGCCGAACGCTATGGTTTGATGAGTCAACTGGATCGCTGGGTAGTTCAGAACGTATTTAAGGTTATTGCTCAATGTATTGCGCAAGAGCATAAACGGCCATTAGCGATGTGTGCGATTAATCTGTCAGGCATTACTATAGGAGATGACGCATTTTTGCACTTTCTGCGTGAGCAGTTTGTTAACTATGCGATACCGCCTGAAATGATTTGTTTTGAAATTACCGAGACCAGTGCAATTTCAAACTTGGGGAGTGCAATTAGATTTATTAATGAACTCAAAGGCTTAGGTTGTTACTTCTCACTTGATGACTTTTGTGCCGGAATGTCTTCATTCGCTTATCTGAAACATTTGCCTGTAGACTTCCTGAAGATCGACGGGAGTTTCGTAAAGGATATGCTGGACGACCCGATTAACCGCGCAATGGTCGAAGTGATCAATCACATCGGGCATGTCATGGGTAAGCAGACAATTGCCGAGTTTGTTGAAACAACCCAGATCGAGCAGGCATTGCTTGAAATCGGTGTGGACTACGCTCAGGGTTATGTTATAGAACGCCCACAGTTGTTTACCTGTGACAGTTTGCAAAGTCGGCCCGCCAGACCGCAGCCGCTGTTATTCAAAGCGCCTGGCACGTTCCGTTGAAGTCTCTCGCCGATCCTTACAATCACAAATCAAAAGGAGCCGAACAGTGATCGACACATTCAACCGAACCGGACCACTCATGGAAGCTGCAAGTTATCCTGCCTGGGCGCAACAGCTCATTGAGGATTGCAGCGAGAGCAAGCGCCGGGTTGTCGAACATGAGTTGTATATGCGCATGCGGGATAACAAGCTCAGTGCCAGAACCATGCGTCAGTACCTGATTGGCGGCTGGCCAGTGGTTGAGCAGTTCGCGTTGTACATGGCGCAGAATCTCACCAAAACCCGGTTTGCCCGCCACCCCGGAGAAGACATGGCGCGGCGCTGGCTGATGCGCAATATCCGCGTTGAACTCAATCACGCTGATTACTGGGTGCATTGGAGTCGTGCCCATGGCGTCAGTCTTGAAGATCTCCAGGCCCAACATGTGCCACCGGAACTGCATGCCCTGAGTCACTGGTGCTGGCACACCAGTTCGGCCGATTCGCTGATCGTGGCTATCGCCGCCACCAACTACGCCATCGAGGGCGCGACCGGGGAGTGGTCGGCTGTGGTTTGTTCGACGGGAGTTTACGCGGCGGCGTTTCCTGAAGAAGACCGCAAGCGTGCAATGAAGTGGCTGAAGATGCATGCCCAGTATGACGATGCTCACCCTTGGGAGGCGCTGGAAATCATCTGCACCCTGGCCGGGATGAACCCGACCAAGGCTTTGCAGGAAGAACTGCGTCAGGCAGTGTGCAAGAGCTACGACTACATGTACCTGTTTCTGGAGCGTTGCATGCAACTGGAGACGTCGGAACGCTTGTTGGTCAACCGAGAGCGCAGGGCGGTAGTCGAGAGCTGATTCCGGCTACATGAAACTAATGTGGGAGCGAGCCTGCTCGCGAAAGCGGTCCGTCAGTCAACTCATGGTTGAATGTCAGA
Source organism: Pseudomonas tensinigenes (assembly GCF_014268445.2). Lineage (NCBI taxonomy): Bacteria > Pseudomonadati > Pseudomonadota > Gammaproteobacteria > Pseudomonadales > Pseudomonadaceae > Pseudomonas > Pseudomonas tensinigenes. Next base: position 4,978,831 of record NZ_CP077089.1, on the reverse strand, counting down.
TTGCATTCGCGAGCAGGCTCGCTCCCACACTGTTTTGTGTTGGTTGAACAGCTCAGCCCGCCATGGCCAAGCGATTACGCCCTTCACGCTTGGCCACGTACAGCGCACTGTCAGCGCGGCGCAGCAAGCTGTCGGCCGATTCGCCCGGCAACAACGTCGAACATCCCAGGCTCACAGTCAATTCGATCAACTGCCCGTCCGCATAGTATTCAGCCGCCTGCGTCGCATAGCGCAGGCGTTCGCCGACCATTGCGGCCGCATCCCGGCCGGTATTGGACAGCAGCACCAGAAACTCTTCGCCACCGTAACGAAATACCATGTCGACATTGCGCAGCTGCGCCTTGATGGTCGCGGCGATGGCTTTAAGTACGTCATCGCCGGCGCTGTGACCATGGCTGTCGTTGACCCGTTTGAAGTGATCGATGTCGAGCATCAGCACCGAGAGCGGCTGCACATGCCGACGCGACATGTCGATCTCGCGCTGCAAGGTCTGCTCCATGGCGATGCGGTTACCGGCGCCGGTCAGCGGATCACGCAGGGCGCTCTGCGTGGCGGCGCGGTAGAGCAGGGCATTGCGCATCGGGTACAGCAGCGACGACAACAGCGATTCAAGGTTGCCCTGATCCTGTTCGTTGAAGCGCTGATTGCGACGGAACACCAGTTCGCCCATATGCTCGCCTTCGTGGCTCAGGCTATAGCTGATCGAATGGTGGCCGCGGGTACCGAATTCCAGGCGCAGATCGCTGCCCTGGTGCACGTAGCTCAGCGCGTCCAGCGGTACAAGGCGCTGAACTTCGCGGAAAAACAGGCCGAGGATGCGTTGCGGCTCAAGACTGGTTTGCAGCTGCAGGCTCATTTGCTGACGCAATTGCGCCAGATTGGCCGGTCGCTCCAGAAGGGGCGGCAGTTGACCAAAGCCCAGGCGTTGCAATTTGGCACTGTCAAAGTCAATTGCATTGGTCTGGGAGGGTGATTTCATATGGCGTGAACCCTTAGCAGTAAGTCTGTCTTACAGGCTGGGTGAGAGCGGCTATGGGCTGCGCGTCGTACTGATCCATCAGTCCCGTAGGACGTTTGGCGTAAGTCTAGTCTGCCGGATGACGATTAGTAAGCTATCGAAATCGGGCTCGCCCCATTGCCTTCACGTGGCTTGTTTTGAGAGAAATTAGAGCGAAAGTCGTGCCATTCGGTTCGGTTTTATTTAAACCGTTTTGAATCAATGAGTTGGCTGGTGTTGAGGGATGGATGCGCTGGAAAATTGACTGAAATATGACAGTCATCAGCGGCAAATGCATGCCGCGACAGGAATCTGCCGCGGCAACAAATGCGACGTATGGCAGTTATTGCGCGTTGAATGCCTGGCCGTTGATGCCGGTGCTGTCCGGGCCCATCAGGTACAGGTAGACCGGCATGATTTCTTCCGGCGTCGGATTGTTCAGCGGGTTTTCCCCCGGATAGGCCTGAGCACGCATGCTGGTGCGCGTACCGCCGGGGTTGATGCTGTTCGAGCGTACTGGCGCCACACCGTCGACTTCATCGGCCAGGGTTTGCATCAGGCCTTCGGTAGCGAACTTCGACACGCCATAGGCGCCCCAGTACGCCCGACCCTTGCGCCCGACGCTGCTGGAAGTGAACACCACCGATGCATCCTGCGACAGCTTGAGCAGCGGCAGCAGAGTGCTGGTCAGCATGAACATGGCGTTGACGTTGACCTGCATGACGCGCATGAAGTTTTCACCGGACAACTGCTCGATCGGCGTGCGCGGGCCGATGATCGAAGCGTTGTGCAGCAATCCGTCGAGGTGGCCGAATTCGCTCTCGATCATCGCGGCCAGCTCATCGTACTGATGGGGCAGAGCGGTTTCGAGGTTGAACGGAATCACTGCCGGTTGCGGATGGCCGGCGGCTTCGATCTCGTCGTAGACCTGGGTCAGATTGGCTTCGGTTTTGCCCAGCAGCAATACCGTAGCGCCATGAGCGGCGTAGGTTTTCGCGGCCGCCGCGCCAATGCCACGACCGGCACCGGTGACCAGAATGACCCGATCCTTGAGCAATTCGGGACGAGCGGAGTAATCAAACATAAAAACCTCACAATCCATTAATAGCTAAAAGACCGCAGCCTGCGGCAGCTCCTACAGATAATCACTGCCCTGTAGGAGCTGCCGCAGGCTGCGATCTTTTGACTTTGATCAGCAACTGCAAAGCGCGCTATCGAGCACCTTGCGCAGCTCCGACGGATGATCCACCACCACGTCCGCCCCCCAATGCCGCGGGTTGTCGTCCGGGTGGATGTAGCCGAACGTCACCGCTGCCGTCTTCGTACCGGCATCGCGGCCGGATTCGATATCGCGCAGATCATCGCCGACAAACAGCACCGTCGATGGATCCAGATCAAGCATCTTGCACGCAAGGATCAACGGCTCCGGATCCGGTTTGCTGTTCTTCACGTGATCCGGGCAGATCAGCAGCGCCGAGCGCTCGGCTAGCCCCAGTTGCTGCATGATCGGCTCGGCAAAGCGCAACGGCTTGTTGGTCACCACGCCCCAGATCAAATTGGCCTTCTCGATGTCGGCGAGCAGTTCACCCATGCCGTCGAACAGCTTGCTGTGTACGGCGCAACCGACCAGATAGCGCTCGAGGAACTCCAGACGCAGTTCTTCGAAGCCCGGCGACTCGGGGTCCATCGAGAACGTCACCGCAACCATGGCCTTGGCGCCGCCGGAGATCTCGTCGCGGATGTGCTTGTCGTTGATCGGCGGCAAGCCGCGATCGGCGCGCATCGCCTGGCAGATGGCGATGAAGTCCGGCGCCGTGTCGAGCAGGGTGCCGTCCATGTCGAAGAGAACTGCTCTGATGGCCATCGGCTTACTCCTCGCGCAGGGTCTGGATCATGTAGTTGACGTCAACATCGTTGGCCAGCTTGTAGTGCTTGGTCAGCGGGTTGTAGGTCAAGCCGATGATGTCCTTGACGGTCAGGCCGGCCATGCGGCTCCATGCGCCGAGCTCGGACGGGCGAATGAATTTCTTGAAGTCGTGGGTGCCGCGCGGCAGCAGCTTCATGATGTATTCAGCGCCGATGATGGCGAACAGATACGCCTTCGGGTTGCGGTTGATGGTCGAGAAGAACACTTGGCCGCCCGGTTTGACCATGCGGAAGCATGCGCGAATCACCGACGATGGATCAGGCACGTGTTCGAGCATCTCAAGGCAGGTCACTACGTCGAACTGCTCAGGCATTTCTTCAGCGAGGTCTTCGGCAGTGATCTGGCGATATTCGACGTTGACGCCGGATTCCAGCTGATGCAGTTGCGCGACCGCCAGTGGCGCTTCGCCCATGTCGATGCCCATCACGGTCGCGCCACGCTGGGCCATGGCTTCGCTGAGAATGCCGCCGCCGCAACCGACGTCGAGGACTTTCTTGCCGGCCAGATTGACCCGCTCGTCAATCCAGTTGACCCGCAGCGGATTGATGTCGTGCAGTGGTTTGAACTCGCTTTCACGATCCCACCAGCGATGGGCCAGGGCTTCGAATTTGGCGATTTCGGCGTGGTCGACGTTACTCATGTTAAATCCTCTGAAACTTGAAAAAGGCTGTAGCCCCGGAGTGTGTTCCGGGGTTTTTACGATTCTTTATGGCCGCTGATGCGTTGGCCCCAGGCCCGGGCGGTGGCGCCCAGTTGTGTTTCGTCCATTCGCGTCAGGCGACGGTCGTCGAGCAGTTGTTTGCCAGCGACCCACAGATGCTTCACGCAGTCGCGGCCGGTGGCGTATATAAGCTGCGAAACCGGGTCATACACCGGTTGCTGCGCCAGACCGGACAGGTCGAAAGCGACGATGTCGGCAGCTTTGCCTATCTCCAGCGAGCCAACTTGCGTTTCGATCCCCAGCGCCCGCGCGCCATTCAGGGTGGCCATGCGCAGCGCCCGATGGGCGTCCAGCGCGGTGGCGGAGCCGGCGACGGCTTTGGCCAGCAGGGCGGCGGTGCGGGTTTCGCCGAGCAGATCGAGATCGTTATTGCTGGCGGCGCCATCGGTGCCGACCGCGACATTTACCCCAGCCTGCCACAAACGCTCGACCGGGCAGAAGCCGCTGGCCAGTTTCAAGTTGGATTCCGGGCAATGGATCACGCTGGTGTTGCTTTCTACCAGCAACGCCAGGTCGTCATCGCTGATCTGGGTCATGTGCACGGCCTGGAAGCGCGGGCCGAGCAGGCCAAGACGACCGAGGCGGGCCAGCGGACGTTCGCCGCGCTGCTCCAGTGACTGCTGAACTTCGAACGCGGTTTCATGGACATGCATGTGGATCGAGGCGTCCAACTCCTCGGCAATCACGCGGATTTTCTCGAGATTCTCGTCGCCGACGGTGTACGGTGCATGAGGGCCGAAGGTGATCTTGATGCGTTCGTGATGCTTCAGATCGCCGAACAGTTCGACGCCCTGACGAATGGCTTCATCGGCGCTGCTGGCGCCCGGGATCGGGAAATCGAGGATCGGAATGGCGATCTGCGCGCGAATGCCGCTGTTGTGCACGCGCTCGCTGGCGACTTTCGGGAAGAAATACATGTCCGAGAAACAAGTGATGCCGCCCTTGATCTGCTCGGCAATGGCCAGATCGGTGCCGTCACGGACGAAATCTTCATTGACCCATTTCGCTTCGGCCGGCCAGATGTGGTTTTCCAGCCATGTCATCAGCGGCAGATCATCGGCCAGGCCACGGAACAATGTCATCGCCGCGTGGCCGTGGGCATTGATCAGGCCGGGGGCGAGCAGCACATCCGGCAGTTCGCGAACTTCAGTGGCGTTACACTTCAATGCTTCGGCGCGCGGGCCGATAAACACGATGCGACCGTCGCGGATGCCCAGGCCGTGCTCTTTGAGCACAACGCCTGCAGGTTCGACGGGTACCAGCCAGGTCGGCAGCAATAATAAGTCGAGCGCAATGGCAGGTTTCGGCATCGAGGGTCGGTTCCAGTGCTTTTGTAAAGGATGGCGAAGTATACCCGAGCGTCTTCGCGGGGGGATCGCTATAATCGGCGGCTTTTGTTCATGAGTGCGGGGTGTGGGATGCGCGATCGACTGTTGGCTGCGGAGAAAGTGAAGGCCATCGATTGGCGAGATGGCGCGCTGCACCTGCTGGATCAGCGTATTTTGCCGTTCGAAGAAACGTGGATTGCCTACACCAGTGCCGCCGGCGTGGCCGAGGCGATTCGCTCGATGGTGGTGCGTGGCGCGCCGGCCATCGGCATCAGTGCGGCCTATGGCATCGTCCTCGCGGCGCGTGCGCGGATCGCTGAAGGTGGCGATTGGTACGCGGCGCTGGAAGAGGATTTTGCCTTGCTGGCCGACTCCCGTCCGACGGCGGTCAATCTGTTCTGGGCGCTCGGCCGTATGCATGATCGCCTCGATCGCTTGAAAGAGAATGCCGATCCGCTGGCGGCACTGGAAGCCGAAGCCATCGCTATCCATGAAAGCGACCGCGAAGCCAATCTGACCATGGCGCAGCTCGGCGTCGACCTGATCCGCAAACATCAGGGCAACGCCCAGGCGATTCTGACCCACTGCAATACCGGCGCGCTGGCTACCGGTGGTTTCGGTACGGCGTTGGGAGTGATTCGTGCAGCCTTTATTGAAGGCATGGTCGAGCGCGTTTATGCCGACGAAACCCGTCCATGGCTGCAGGGCTCGCGCCTGACTGCGTGGGAACTGGCCAACGAAGGCATTCCGGTAACTCTGAATGCCGACTCCGCCGCTGCGCACATCATGAAAACCAAAGGCGTGACCTGGGTGATCGTCGGCGCCGACCGCATCACGGCCAACGGTGATGTGGCGAACAAGATCGGCACCTATCAACTGGCGGTCAACGCCATGCACCACGGCGTGCGTTTCATGGTGGTGGCGCCGAGTTCGACCATCGACATGAACCTGGCTAGCGGTGACGACATTCCGATTGAAGAGCGTGACGGCGCCGAGTTGCTGGAAGTCGGCGGCAAGCGTGTCGGTGCGGATGTTGAAGCGTTCAATCCGGTGTTTGACGTGACGCCGGCGGATCTCATCGACGCGATCGTCACCGAAAAAGGCATCGTCGAGCGTCCGGATACCGCGAAAATGGCCCAGTTGATGTGCCGCAAGCGCCTGCACTGATTGGCTTGATGTCTGCGTTGTCCTCTTCGCGAGCAGGCTCGCTCCCACAGGTTTTGTGATCGCCACGAAGCAATGTGGGAGCGAGCCTGCTCGCGAAAGGGCCCTAAAAGTCAATAAACATCGCTAAACCGAAGCTCAAATCTGCATTCAAAGAAGCTCTGAGCCTCTCTCGTCCCCGTTAAGCCTGTCACCGGTCAACTAACTATGCTCCATGCGCATCAGGGGGATAGGTGCGTGGCGGCCTTTGTGATAACATCCGGCGTTTTCCGAGGCAGCTCCACGGAGCTGTCTTTACTGCGCAAATCCGCGATCCAATGTTGATTTGTCGTAAGTCGGCGCATGGCACTCGGCCGGCCCCGACGAGCTTCGTTGCTCCCACATGGATATGACGAAGTTTCACCAGAAAAAGGAATCAGGCTTCTCATGGGCGAACTGGCCAAAGAAATCCTCCCGGTCAATATCGAAGACGAGCTGAAACAGTCCTACCTCGACTACGCGATGAGCGTGATCGTCGGCCGTGCACTGCCGGATGCGCGCGATGGCCTCAAGCCCGTGCACCGTCGCGTACTGTTTGCGATGAGCGAGCTGGGCAACGACTTCAACAAGCCGTACAAGAAATCTGCCCGTGTTGTCGGCGACGTGATCGGTAAGTATCACCCGCACGGTGACACTGCCGTGTACGACACCATCGTTCGTATGGCTCAGCCTTTCTCCCTGCGCTACCTGCTGGTAGACGGTCAGGGCAACTTCGGTTCGGTCGACGGCGACAACGCTGCGGCCATGCGATACACCGAAGTGCGCATGACCAAACTGGCGCACGAACTGCTGGCTGACCTGCACAAGGAAACCGTGGACTGGGTGCCGAACTACGACGGCACCGAAATGATCCCGGCGGTCATGCCGACCCGTATCCCGAACCTGCTGGTCAACGGCTCCAGCGGTATCGCCGTGGGCATGGCGACCAACATTCCGCCACACAACCTCGGTGAAGTGATTGATGGTTGCCTGGCACTCATCGACAACCCTGAGCTGACCGTCGACGAGTTGATGCAGTACATCCCCGGTCCGGACTTCCCGACCGCCGCGATCATCAATGGTCGCGCCGGCATCATCGAAGCCTACCGCACCGGTCGCGGGCGCATTTATATGCGCGCCCGCTCGATCATCGAGGACATCGACAAGGTCGGTGGCCGTCAGCAGATCGTCATCACCGAACTCCCCTACCAGCTGAACAAGGCGCGTCTGATCGAGAAGATCGCCGAGCTGGTCAAAGAGAAGAAGCTGGAAGGCATCACTGAACTGCGCGACGAGTCCGACAAGGACGGTATGCGCGTCGTGATCGAGCTGCGTCGCGGCGAAGTGCCTGAGGTGATCCTCAACAACCTCTACGCCCAGACCCAGCTGCAATCGGTATTCGGTATCAACATCGTTGCGCTGATCGACGGCCGCCCACGCATCCTGAACCTCAAGGATCTGCTGGAAGCCTTCGTCCGTCACCGTCGCGAAGTCGTTACCCGTCGCACCGTGTTCGAACTGCGCAAGGCGCGTGAGCGTGGCCACATTCTCGAAGGCCAGGCCGTTGCCCTGTCGAACATCGACCCGGTCATCGCCCTGATCAAAGCCTCGCCGACCCCTTCGGAAGCCAAAGAAGCGCTGATCAGCACGCCGTGGGAATCCTCGGCGGTGGTGGCGATGGTTGAACGTGCCGGTGCCGATTCGTGCCGTCCGGAAAACCTCGACCCGCAATACGGTCTGCGCGAAGGCAAGTACTTCCTGTCGCCAGAACAGGCGCAAGCCATTCTGGAACTGCGTCTGCACCGTCTGACCGGTCTGGAACACGAAAAACTGCTGGCTGAGTATCAAGAGATCCTCAACCAGATCGGCGAGCTGATCCGCATCCTCAACAGCGCTGTGCGCTTGATGGAAGTGATCCGCGAAGAGCTGGAAGTGATTCGTGCCGAATACGGCGACGTGCGTCGCACCGAAATTCTCGATGCCCGTCTCGACCTGACCCTGGGTGACATGATCCCGGAAGAAGAGCGCGTCGTGACCATTTCCCACGGTGGCTACGCCAAGACCCAGCCATTGGCTGCGTACCAGGCTCAGCGTCGTGGCGGTAAAGGCAAATCGGCCACCGGCGTCAAGGATGAGGACTACATCGCTCACCTGCTGGTTGCCAACAGCCACACCACGCTGTTGCTGTTCTCCAGCAAGGGCAAGGTGTACTGGCTCAAGACCTACGAAATCCCGGAAGCGTCCCGCGCTGCCCGTGGTCGTCCGCTGGTCAACCTTCTGCCGTTGAGCGAAGGCGAATACATCACCACCATGCTGCCGGTCGATCTCGAAGCCATGAAGCGTCAGGCTGATGAAGAAGAAGCCGAAGGCGTCGAGGCTGATGTAGAAGAGATCGAAAACAGCAACGAAACCGATGAAGAGCGTCGCGCTCGCATCAGGGCTGCCGATCGCAAGAAAGCGCCGTTCATCTTCATGTCGACTGCCAACGGTACCGTGAAGAAGACTCCGCTGGTGGCCTTCAGCCGTCAGCGCAGCGTCGGTCTGATCGCGCTGGAGCTGGACGAAGGCGACATCCTGATCTCCGCCGCCATCACCGATGGCGAGAAGGAAATCATGCTGTTCTCCGACGGCGGCAAAGTGACTCGCTTCAAGGAATCCGAAGTTCGCGCCATGGGCCGTACCGCCCGCGGTGTGCGTGGTATGCGTCTGCCGGAAGGGCAGAAGTTGATCTCCATGCTGATTCCGGAAGAAGGCAGCGAAATCCTGACGGCGTCCGAGCGCGGCTACGGCAAGCGCACGGCGATCACCGAGTTCCCTGAATACAAGCGTGGCGGTCAGGGCGTAATCGCCATGGTCAGCAACGAGCGTAATGGCCGACTGGTCGGCGCGGTTCAGGTGCAGGATGGCGAAGAAATCATGCTGATCTCCGATCAGGGCACTCTGGTACGTACCCGTGTCGACGAAGTGTCGAGCCTGGGTCGTAACACTCAAGGTGTGACGCTGATCAAGCTGGCCAAGGATGAAACCCTGGTTGGGCTGGAGCGGGTTCAGGAGCCTTCGGAAATTGAAGGTGAAGAGCTCGAAGGTGAAGAGAGCGAGGAATTCGAAGGCACTGTCGTAAACGACGATGCCGGTGAAGACCAGCAACTCGACGCCGCAGCAGACGAAGAGCCGCAAGAATAAGCGGACAAATAAGGGGGCGGATGAGAATTCGCCCCCTTGTTATTTGTCCGGTATGAAATTTCGACATCATGGAGATCCCCTGTGGGAGCGAGCCTGCTCGCGAATGCAGGCGCTGCGGTACCTCTGACGCACCGCGGTGATGCATTCGCGAGCAGGCTCGCTCCCACAGGGCCGTGTTGATCGGTAGTGTGATTTATTGCGTGATACCACCAAATCAGAGCGAGATTGGATGTGAGCAAGCGAGCCTATAACTTCTGCGCCGGTCCTGCGGCGCTTCCCGAAGCTGTCCTGCAGCGCGCCCAGGGTGAACTCCTTGATTGGCACGGCAAGGGTCTGTCGGTCATGGAAATGAGCCATCGCAGCGATGAGTTCGTGTCCATCGCCACCCAGGCCGAGCAGGATCTGCGTGACCTGCTGAATATCCCGTCGAACTATAAAGTGCTGTTTCTGCAAGGTGGCGCCAGCCAGCAATTCGCGCAGATCCCGCTCAACCTGTTGCCGGAAAACGGCTCGGCCGACTACATCGATACCGGTATCTGGTCGCAGAAAGCCATCGAAGAAGCCTCGCGCTACGGTCACGTCAACGTTGCCGCTACCGCCAAGCCTTACGACTATTTCGCCATCCCGGGCCAGAACGAGTGGAACCTGTCGAAAGACGCCGCTTACGTTCACTACGCACCGAACGAAACCATCGGCGGTCTGGAATTCCAGTGGATCCCGGAAACCGGTGACGTGCCGCTGGTGGCTGACATGTCTTCGGATATTCTGTCGCGTCCGGTCGACATCTCGCGTTTCGGCATGATCTACGCCGGCGCGCAGAAAAACATCGGCCCGAGCGGTATCGTCGTCAACATCATCCGCGAAGACCTGCTGGGCAAGGCGCGTGCGCTGTGCCCGACCATGCTCGACTACAAAGTCGCGGCGGATAACGGCTCGATGTACAACACCCCACCGACTCTGGCCTGGTACCTGTCCGGTCTGGTGTTCCAGTGGCTGAAAGAGCAGGGTGGCGTTGAAGCCATCGCCAAACTGAATGACGTCAAGCAACGCACGCTGTATGACTTCATCGACGCCAGCGGCCTCTACAGCAACCCGATCAACAAGTCGGACCGCTCGTGGATGAACGTGCCGTTCCGTCTGGCTGATGATCGTCTCGACAAGCCTTTCCTGGTCGGTGCCGAAGAGCGCGGTTTGCTCAATCTGAAGGGCCACCGCTCCGTGGGCGGCATGCGCGCCTCCATCTACAACGCCGTCGACATCACCGCGGTTAATGCGCTGGTGGCATACATGGCTGAATTCGAGAAGGAACACGGCTGATGTCCGAGCAAGAACTCAAGGCACTGCGCGTTCGCATTGACGCTCTGGACACCAAAGTCATGGAGCTGATCAGTGAGCGTGCGCGTTGCGCCCAGGAAGTCGCGCGAGTAAAGATGGCCTCGCTGGCCGAAGGCGAAGTGCCGGTGTTCTATCGTCCTGAGCGTGAAGCTCAGGTGCTCAAGCGTGTCATGGAGCGCAATCAGGGGCCGCTGGGCAACGAAGAGATGGCGCGGTTGTTCCGCGAAATCATGTCGTCGTGCCTGGCGCTGGAGCAGCCGCTGAAAGTGGCTTACCTCGGCCCTGAAGGCACCTTCACCCAGGCGGCGGCAATGAAGCACTTCGGTCACGCGGTGATCAGCAAGCCGATGGCGGCGATCGACGAAGTGTTCCGTGAAGTGGCGGCCGGTGCGGTGAATTTTGGCGTGGTCCCGGTGGAAAACTCCACCGAAGGCGCGGTCAACCACACGCTGGACAGCTTCCTCGAGCACGACATGGTCATCTGTGGCGAAGTCGAGCTGCGCATTCACCATCACCTGTTGGTCGGTGAAAGTACCAAGACCGACAGCATCAGCCGCATCTATTCCCACGCGCAGTCGCTGGCCCAGTGCCGCAAGTGGCTGGATGCGCATTACCCGAATGTCGAGCGCGTGGCGGTGTCGAGCAACGCCGAAGCGGCCAAGCGGGTCAAAGGTGAGTGGAATTCGGCGGCGATTGCCGGCGACATGGCGGCAGGGCTGTATGGCCTGACCCGTCTGGCCGAGAAGATCGAAGACCGTCCGGATAACTCGACGCGCTTCCTGATGATTGGTAACCAGGAAGTGCCGCCGACCGGCGACGACAAGACTTCGATCATCGTGTCGATGAGCAACAAGCCCGGCGCGCTCCACGAGCTGCTGGTGCCGTTCCATGACAACGGGATCGACCTGACCCGTATCGAAACCCGTCCGTCGCGCAGCGGCAAATGGACCTACGTGTTCTTCATCGACTTTGTCGGCCACCACCGTGATCCGTTGATCAAGGGTGTGCTGGAAAAGATCAGTCAGGAAGCAGTAGCACTCAAAGTGCTGGGTTCCTACCCGAAAGCAGTTCTCTAAGGGGCGGTAGCAAATGAGTGGCAACTTCCTCGCTCTGGCACAGCCGGGCGTGCAACAACTTTCGCCGTACGTTCCGGGCAAGCCTGTGGACGAACTGGCGCGCGAGCTGGATCTGGATCCGGCCAAAATCGTCAAACTGGCGAGCAACGAAAACCCGTTGGGTGCCAGCCCGAAAGCCTTGGCGGCGATCCGCGAAGAGCTGGCTGAGTTGACTCGTTACCCGGACGGCAATGGTTTCGCGCTGAAATCCCTGCTGGCGGAGCAATGCCGTGTCGAACTGAACCAGGTCACTCTGGGTAACGGTTCCAACGATATTCTTGAGCTGGTCGCGCGCGCCTATCTGGCGCCGGGCCTGAACGCTGTGTTCAGTGAGCACGCGTTCGCGGTGTATCCAATTGCTACTCAAGCGGTCGGTGCTCAGGCCAAAGTGGTACCGGCCAAGGATTGGGGGCATGACCTGCCTGCGATGCTGGCGGCAATCGATGCCAACACCCGCGTGGTGTTTATCGCCAACCCGAACAATCCGACCGGCACCTGGTTCGGCGCAGAAGCGCTGGACGAATTCCTCCAGGATGTTCCGGAGCATGTGCTGGTGGTGCTCGACGAGGCGTACATCGAGTACGCCGAAGGCAGCGATCTGCCGGACGGTCTGGATTTCCTTGCCGCTTACCCGAATCTGCTGGTGTCGCGCACGTTCTCCAAGGCCTATGGTCTGGCGGCATTGCGCGTCGGCTACGGTCTGTCGACTCCGGTTGTCGCTGACGTGCTGAACCGTGTTCGCCAGCCGTTCAACGTTAACAGTCTGGCTCTCGCGGCAGCCTGTGCGGCGCTGAAGGATGAGGAATATCTGGCGCAAAGCCGCCAGCTCAACGAGTCGGGCATGCAGCAGTTGCAGGCCGGTTTCCGTGAGTTGGGGCTGAGCTGGATCGAATCCAAAGGCAACTTTATCTGCGTCGACCTCACTCAAGTCGCAGCCCCGGTGTTTCAGGGCTTGCTGCGCGAAGGCGTGATCGTGCGTCCGGTGGCCAACTACGGCATGCCGAACCACCTGCGGGTGACCATCGGTCTGCCGGCGGAAAACAGCCGCTTCCTTGAAGCGCTGCGCAAGGTTCTGGCTCGTGGGTGATGTCACTGCACTGCAATCTGCTGCACCTATGATCGGTCGCCTTGTGGTGGTCGGTCTGGGGTTGATCGGTGGTTCGTTTGCCAAAGGCTTGCGTGAAAGCGGTATCTGCCGCGAAGTGGTCGGGGTCGATCTCGATCCGCAATCGCGCAAGCTGGCGGTCGAGTTGGGTGTGGTTGATCGTTGTGAGGATGACTTGGCAACTGCATGCCAAGGCGCTGATGTGATTCAGCTGGCGGTGCCGATTCTGGCCATGGAAAAAGTACTCGCGCGTCTGGCGAGCATGGATCTGGGGCAGGCGATTCTGACCGATGTCGGCAGCGCCAAAGGCAATGTGGTGCGCGCGGCGACCGAGGCGTTCGGTGGTATGCCGGCGCGTTTCGTGCCGGGGCATCCGATTGCCGGTTCCGAGCAGAGCGGGGTGGAAGCCTCCAATGCCGAGCTGTTCCGTCGTCACAAGGTGATTCTCACGCCGCTCGAGCAAACCGATCCGGCGGCGCTGGCCGTGGTCGATCGTCTGTGGCGCGAATTGGGCGCTGACGTCGAGCATATGCAGGTCGAGCGTCACGATGAGGTGCTGGCCGCGACCAGTCATCTACCGCACCTGCTGGCCTTCGGTCTGGTCGATTCGTTGGCCAAGCGCAATGAAAATCTTGAGATCTTCCGTTACGCTGCGGGCGGTTTCCGCGATTTCACAAGAATCGCCGGAAGCGACCCGGTGATGTGGCACGACATCTTCCTCGCCAACCGCGAGGCTGTCCTGCGCACACTCGATACATTTCGCAGCGACCTCGACGCCTTGCGCGACGCGGTCGATGCAGGGGATGGGCACCAATTGTTGGGCGTTTTCACGCGCGCCCGGGTTGCCCGCGAGCATTTCAGTAAAATCCTGGCCCGCAGGGCCTATGTGGACGCTATGAATTCCAACGATCTGATCTTCCTGGCTCAACCTGGTGGCCGCCTGTCCGGTCGGATTCGCGTACCGGGTGACAAATCCATTTCCCACCGTTCGATCATGCTCGGCTCGCTTGCCGAAGGCGTCACCGAAGTCGAAGGCTTCCTTGAGGGCGAAGACGCCCTGGCGACCTTGCAGGCATTCCGCGACATGGGCGTGGTTATCGAAGGCCCGCATCACGGCCGCGTGACCATTCACGGTGTCGGCCTGCACGGTCTGAAACCGGCGCCGGGCCCGATCTATCTGGGCAACTCCGGTACCTCGATGCGTCTGCTGTCCGGTTTGCTGGCCGCGCAGAACTTCGACAGTGTTTTGACGGGTGATGCGTCGCTTTCGAAGCGCCCGATGAATCGCGTAGCCAATCCACTGCGTGAAATGGGAGCGGTGATTGAAACTGCTGCTGAAGGTCGTCCACCGATGACCATTCGTGGCGGTCACAAGCTCAAAGGCCTGACCTACACCATGCCGATGGCCAGTGCTCAGGTGAAATCCTGCCTGCTGCTCGCCGGTCTGTACGCTGAAGGCAAGACCACTGTGACCGAGCCGGCTCCGACTCGCGACCATACCGAGCGCATGCTGCGTGGTTTCGGTTATCCGGTCAGCGTTGAAGGTGCGACGGCTTCGGTTGAGTCTGGCGGTAAGCTGACCGCGACTCACATTGAAGTGCCTGGCGATATCTCCTCGTCGGCGTTCTTCCTGGTGGCAGCGTCGATCGCCGAGGGTTCGGAGCTGGTGCTCGAGCACGTCGGCATCAATCCGACCCGTACTGGCGTGATCGACATCCTGCGTCTGATGGGCGCGGACATCACTCTGGAAAACCAGCGTGAAGTCGGCGGCGAGCCGGTGGCTGACCTGCGCGTGCGGGCAGCTAAACTCAAAGGTATCGAGATTCCCGAAGAGCTGGTTCCGCTGGCCATCGACGAATTCCCGGTGCTGTTCGTGGCGGCTGCCTGTGCGGAAGGTCGTACCGTGCTGACTGGCGCTGAAGAGCTGCGGGTCAAGGAATCGGATCGTATCCAGGTGATGGCGGACGGTCTGTTGGCGCTGGGCGTGAAATGCCAGCCAACCCCAGACGGCATTATCATCGATGGCGGCCAGATCGGCGGCGGCGAAGTGCATGGTCACGGCGATCACCGTATTGCGATGGCGTTCAGCGTTGCCTCGTTGCGCGCCACTGCACCGATCCGCATCCATGATTGCGCTAACGTCGCGACGTCGTTCCCCAACTTCCTCGCGCTGTGCGGGCAGGTCGGTATTCGTGTGGCACAAGAGGCTCAGTCGTGAAAAACATTGCACCGGTCATCACCATTGATGGGCCAAGCGGCTCGGGCAAGGGCACGGTCGCCGGGATTCTGGCCAAGCGTCTGGGCTGGAATCTGCTGGATTCCGGTGCGCTTTATCGCCTGCTGGCGTTTGCTGCGCACAATCATGGTGTCGACCTGACCAATGAAGAGCTGCTGAAGAAACTCGCCGCTCATCTGGATGTTCAGTTCATTGCCGCGACCGAAGGTCAGCTGCAACGGATCATCCTGGAAGGTGACGAAGTCAGCGATGTCATTCGCACCGAAAGCGTCGGTTCCGGTGCTTCGCAAGTGGCTGCATTGCCCGCCGTGCGCGAGGCGCTGCTGCAGCGCCAGCGTGCTTTTCAGGAAGCGCCGGGGCTGGTGGCCGATGGTCGCGACATGGGAACCGTGGTTTTTCCTGATGCGCCGCTGAAGATTTTCCTGACCGCCAGTGCCGAGGAGCGGGCGCGCCGTCGATATTTGCAGTTGAAGGGCAAAGTCGAGGGTGTTAGTCTGTCGAGTCTGCTAGATGAGATCCGTGCACGCGACGAGCGTGACACCCAGCGAGCGGTAGCCCCGCTTAAGCCGGCGGCTGACGCCATACAGCTGGATTCCACGGAGTTGTCCATCGATCAGGTGCTTGAACGCATCATGAGCGAGATCGCCATTCGCGATATCGCCGGGTGACCAAGAAGGTTGCAGGGGACCAGTCATAGTCCTGCGGCGCTTCTTCTATATGAAACTAACCCACACCGTCTGGGGTGTGGAGATGGGCGTATCCTTCGCCCTCATTTACAGGAATTAAAATGAGCGAAAGCTTTGCGGAACTCTTTGAAGAAAGCCTAAAAACCCTGAACCTTCAGGCAGGCTCCATCATCACCGGTGTTATCGTTGATATCGATTACCAGGCTCGCTGGGTAACCGTTCACGCTGGCCTGAAGTCTGAAGCACTCATCCCGCTTGAGCAGTTCTACAACGACGCTGGCGATCTGACTATCAATGTCGGTGACGAAGTTCACGTTGCTCTGGACTCGGTTGAAGACGGTTTCGGTGAAACCAAGCTGTCCCGTGAAAAAGCCAAGCGCGCTGAGTGCTGGATCGTTCTGGAAGCAGCCTTCGCAGCTGAGGAAGTGGTCAAGGGCGTTATCAACGGTAAGGTTAAAGGCGGCTTCACTGTCGACGTTAACGGCATCCGTGCGTTCCTGCCAGGTTCCCTGGTTGACGTCCGTCCAGTGCGCGACACCACGCACCTGGAAGGCAAAGAGCTGGAATTCAAGGTCATCAAGCTGGACCAGAAGCGCAACAACGTTGTCGTTTCCCGTCGCAGCGTCCTGGAAGCCGAGAACTCCGCCGAGCGTGAAGCTCTGCTGGAATCCCTGCAGGAAGGCCAGCAAGTCAAAGGTATCGTCAAAAACCTCACCGATTACGGCGCATTCGTCGATCTGGGTGGCGTGGACGGCCTGCTGCACATCACCGACATGGCCTGGAAGCGCATCAAGCATCCTTCCGAGATCGTCAACGTTGGTGACGAAATCGACGTTAAGGTTCTGAAATACGATCGCGAACGCAACCGTGTTTCCCTGGGCCTGAAGCAACTGGGCGAAGATCCATGGGTTGCTATCAAAGCCCGTTACCCAGAAAGCACTCGCGTTACCGCTCGTGTAACCAACCTGACCGACTACGGCTGCTTCGCTGAGCTGGAAGAAGGCGTTGAAGGTCTGGTACACGTTTCGGAAATGGACTGGACCAACAAGAACATCCACCCTTCGAAAGTCGTACAAGTCGGCGACGAAGTGGAAGTTATGGTTCTGGACATCGACGAAGAGCGTCGTCGTATCTCCCTGGGCATCAAGCAGTGCAAATCTAACCCATGGGAAGATTTCTCTGGCCAGTTCAACAAGGGCGATAAAATCTCCGGCACCATCAAGTCGATCACCGATTTCGGTATCTTCATTGGTCTGGACGGCGGCATCGACGGTCTGGTTCACCTGTCCGACATCTCCTGGAACGAAGTGGGCGAAGAAGCCGTACGTCGTTTCAAGAAGGGCGACGAGCTGGACACCGTTATCCTGTCGGTTGACCCAGAGCGCGAGCGTATCTCCCTGGGTATCAAGCAACTGGAAAGCGATCCGTTCTCCGAGTACGTTCAAGAGAATGACAAAGGCGCCATCGTTAAAGGCACTGTGAAAGAAGTTGACGCCAAAGGCGCCATCATCGTTCTGGCCGACGATATCGAAGCGACTCTGAAAGCCTCCGAAATCAGCCGTGACCGCGTTGAAGACGCGCGCAACGTTCTGAAAGAAGGCCAGGAAGTAGAAGCCAAGATCATCAGCGTTGACCGCAAGAGCCGCGTGATCCAGCTCTCCATCAAGTCGAAAGACGATGCTGAAGAGAAAGAAGCTATCCAAAGCCTGAAGGCTGAAGAAGCTCCTGCTGGCGACACCACCATGGCGGCACTGCTGCGCCAGGCAATGGCCAAACAGAACTAAGTTCTGCTTGATCATGAAAAAGGGCGACTTCGGTCGCCCTTTTTTGTGCCTGCGATTTAGTGTCCGCGGCTTGCATGATGGTTTTGGTGAAACCAATCTGGCTTCCGGGCGGTCTGTTTCTTTAATCGGATCAATCGTCTATTCACGTCTAAGCTTGGTCTTAAGCGTGTAGTCGTCGGGCAGTTGCCTGGCATAAGGAAGTGGATGAACAAGTTTATTGTCCTCATGGCTGTACTGGTTCTGGCTGGCTGTACCACGAGTGCCAAGACCCATGCCGTGCGTGGTGTCAGTGGTATAGAGGTCGACTGCTCCGGGTTGGGCTCTGGCTGGGAGAAATGCCAGAAGCGCGCGGCGAAGGAGTGCAAGGGCGCGGGCTACAAAGTGATCACGAGATCAGATGATGCCAAGGATGAAGATGAGTTTCCTTTTGGCTTCAACCCGGCGGGCTACGTGACGCGAACCATGCTGGTGATATGCCGTTAAGCATGCTGTGCCCTGTTTGTTGCTGTGATGCCCTGAAAACGGGCGTTTCGACGCGGTGGAAGATATGTCAATCCCTGGGCTGTTCAAAATCTTCCGGGCGTGCTAAAACCTTTCAAGCGCTGATCTAGCTGCTTGAAAAAGAAGGGAAAAATATGACGAAGTCGGAGTTGATCGAACGAATTGTCACCCATCAAGGGCTGCTCTCATCCAAGGATGTGGAGTTGGCCATCAAGACCATGCTTGAACAAATGTCCCAATGTCTGGCTACCGGTGATCGTATCGAGATCCGTGGGTTTGGCAGTTTCTCTCTGCACTACCGTGCACCGCGCGTTGGTCGTAATCCCAAGACCGGTCAATCGGTCAGTCTGGACGGTAAATTCGTTCCGCACTTCAAGCCGGGCAAGGAGTTGCGTGATCGCGTGAACGAAGAAGAGGAGGAGGGGGTTTGACAGTCGCTATCTCTCAAGGGGTTACTCATGCGTAACCTTAAGCGCATATTTCTTGGTGTATTCATTCTTTTACTGGTCTTGGCGATTCTGGCGTTTGTGCTGGAGAATCAGCAATCGGTGTCTTTATTGTTTCTAGGTTTGTCTGGGCCGCAGTTGCCGGTTTCGCTGGTCGTCGTATTGGCGTTGCTCATTGGCATGTTGATTGGTCCAGTGCTGGGCTGGTTTTTGGGACGCTCGTCCAGAGCTGCGCGCAAGCGACTGGTCTGAAGCGGCAAGGGGCGGGGCGTCTGTCGAAATTGCGCCTCTGCCTGTCTTTATCCATTAGTAAAACCATCATTAAGCTGTAAAATGCGTCCCTTGTTCGATCTTGCCTTATTGCATGTCGATTCAGACTGACTCTGACAGATGCCAACTGCGAGTGGCTTCTGCATTCATGGATTAGACAGCGCTCATCGGCAGCGCTGTCCGCAGCTCAAGGGTATCGTTCGCGTGAAAATTCTAGTTACCGGCGGCGCCGGCTTTATTGGCTCGGCAGTCATCCGTCACATCATTTCCAACACGTCCGATGCTGTCGTTAACGTCGATAAACTGACTTACGCCGGCAATCTGGAGTCCTTGGCAGAAGTCAGCCAGAATTCGCGCTACGCATTTGAACGAGTCGATATCTGTGATCGTGATCAGATCGACCGTGTCCTGCGCGAGCACCAGCCAGATGCAATCATGCATCTGGCCGCTGAATCCCACGTTGATCGCTCGATCTCCGGTCCGTCCGAGTTCATCCAGACCAATATCATCGGCACGTACACGCTGCTTGAAGCTGCCCGCCACTACTGGGCTGCGCTGGATGATGCGCGTAAAGCCAATTTCCGCTTCCACCACATTTCGACTGACGAAGTTTACGGAGACCTCGAAGGTCCGGAAGACCTCTTCACCGAAACCACGCCTTACCAGCCAAGCTCGCCATACTCGGCCAGCAAGGCCAGCTCTGATCACCTTGTTCGCGCTTGGGCTCGTACCTATGGTCTTCCGACTCTGGTAACCAACTGTTCGAACAACTACGGCCCGTGCCATTTCCCTGAGAAGCTGATCCCGCTGATCATTCTCAATGCACTGGAAGGCAAACCTCTGCCGGTGTATGGCAAAGGTAATCAGGTTCGTGACTGGTTGTATGTCGAAGATCACGCGCGCGCGTTGTACAAAGTCGTGACCGAAGGCGTCATCGGTGAGACTTACAATATCGGTGGTCATAACGAGAAACAAAACATCGAAGTGGTGCATACCCTGTGTGCGTTGCTCGATGAGTTGCGTCCTGATTCGCCCCACCGCCCTCATGCCAGCCTGGTTACTTATGTTCAGGATCGTCCAGGTCATGACGTGCGTTATGCAATCGATGCGAGCAAGATTCAGCGTGAGCTGGGTTGGACGCCGGAAGAAACTTTCGAGACTGGTATTCGCAAGACTGTCGAATGGTATCTGAATAACGCTGAGTGGGTTGAGCACGTGAAGAGCGGCAGCTACCAGCAGTGGATCGATCAGAACTATGCGGATCGCTCGAACAAGGCATGAAAATCCTTCTGCTGGGTAAGAACGGTCAGGTAGGTTGGGAGCTGCAGCGCTCGCTCGAGCCGCTTGGTCAGTTGATTGCGCTGGATCGCCAGACTGCCGATGGGCTGTGTGGTGATCTCGCCGATCTGGCCGCCGTGCGTGCGACGATCCGACAGATCAAGCCCGATGTCATCGTCAACGCCGCTGCGTACACCGCAGTCGACAAGGCAGAATCAGAAGCTGAGCTGGCCTTCATTGTGAACGGCCAGGCGATGCAGGTCTTGGCCGAAGAGGCAGCTGCTCTGAATGCCTGGCTGGTTCATTATTCAACCGATTATGTCTTCAATGGTACTGGTTCCGTTCCATGGCTGGAGACGGATGCTGTCGGCCCGGTGAATCAGTACGGTGCGAGTAAGCTGGCAGGCGAGCAGGCGATCATTGCGTCGGGCTGCAAGCATCTGATCTTCCGGACCAGTTGGGTCTACGCAGCGCGCGGCAACAACTTCGCCAAGACGATGTTGCGGCTGGCAAAGGACCGGGAAACGCTGAATGTTATCGCGGACCAGATCGGAGCTCCGACAGGGGCTGATCTGATAGCGGATGTAAGCGCTTTGGCCATTCGCCAGGCGTTGCAGCAGCCGGAGCTTTCAGGTGTTTATCACTTGGCGGCCAGCGGCGAAGTGTCTTGGCATGGGTATGCGGCTCATGTCATTGCATTCGCTCAGGCCAATGGGGAAAAACTTGCAGTAACGGCCGTCAATCCAATCGACACGACTGCTTACCCGACTCCTGCGCAACGGCCCCTGAACTCACGTCTTGATACCCAGAAGTTACGTGCCAAATTTTATCTACACTTGCCGGATTGGCAAAGTGGTGTGAACCGAATGCTTAGGGAAGTTCTGAACAAATGACCACGACAAATCGTAAAGGCATCATCCTCGCTGGTGGTTCGGGTACACGCCTGCACCCGCTGACCCTTGGCGTTTCCAAGCAGATGCTGCCGATCTACGACAAACCGATGATCTTCTATCCGCTGTCCGTGTTGATGCTGGCGGGGATGCGCGAAATCCTGATCATCTCCACGCCGGAAGATTTGCCTTGTTTTCGCAAATTGCTAGGTGATGGAAGCGTTTACGGGATCAAGCTGACCTATGCAGAACAACCTAGTCCCGACGGTCTGGCCCAGGCATTCATCATCGGTGAAGAGTTCATTGGCAAAGATCCTTGCTGCCTGATTCTTGGTGACAATATCTTTTACGGGCAGCACTTCTCGGACAATTTGCGTTCTGCGAGCACTCAGCAGACAGGCGCTACTGTCTTCGGTTATCACGTGTCTGATCCAGAGCGTTTCGGTGTTGTCGAATTCGACGAAACGGGCCGTGCTCTGAGTATTGAAGAGAAACCGCTCAAGCCAAAATCCAACTACGCCGTGACCGGGCTGTACTTCTACGATAACGACGTCGTCGAGATCGCGAAGGGCATCAAGCCATCTGAGCGTGGTGAGTTGGAAATTACTGACGTCAACCGTGCGTACCTTGAAAGAAAGACGCTGAGTGTTGAAATGCTCGGTCGTGGATTTGCCTGGCTCGATACAGGCACGCACGATTCGCTGCTTGAGGCCAGTCACTTCGTACACACCATCGAACAGCGTCAGGGCCTCAAGGTGGCTTGCCTGGAAGAGATCGCATACCACAACGGCTGGATCACTGCTGAGCAACTCGGTGCCCAAGCCGATGCGCTGAAGAAGACTGGTTATGGCCAGTACTTGCAGAAACTCTTGGAGCCAACTAATCGCTGAAAATGGCGATTTGATGCAAAGGATGTTTCGTGAGTGCTCGCCAAAATCATACGCCGGTAAAACCCCGAATCGCTGTTTTGCTGGCGGCCTACAATGGTGTGCACTGGCTAGAAGAACAGATTGAGTCAATTCGCCGCCAGACGGCGGTGGATTTGACGATTTACATCAGTGTCGATCCATCCACTGATGGTACCGAGCAGTGGTGCGCCGCGAGCGCTGCGAAGTACTCCGACATAGTTCTTCTGCCTGTCTCCGAGGTGTTCGGAGGCGCTGCTCGCAACTTTTTCCGCCTGATTCGTGACGTCGCGTTCGACGGTTATGACTATGTTGCGTTCTCTGATCAGGATGATATCTGGGATACAGACAAGCTCGAGCATTCTGTCCGGATGCTGCAGAGTCATGGCGTTGATGCGTATTCCAGTAATGTCACCGCATTCTGGCCAAGTGGCAAAACGCTTCTGTTGGACAAGGCGCAGTCTCAGGTGGAGTGGGATTATCTATTTGAGGCCGCTGGTCCCGGCTGTACTTATCTGATGAGCCGCAAGGTCGCCGACCCGTTGAAGGCATTAATGCTTCAGACTTGGGAGAGGCTTCAATCTGTGTCGCTGCACGATTGGTATGTCTATGCCTTTGCGCGCAGTGCGGGATATAAATGGTTTATCGACTCTCGCTCAACGTTGCGTTATCGCCAGCATGAGAGGAATCAGGTCGGCGCTAATACCGGAATAAAGTCGCTTGTTTCGCGGTACAAAAGCATTAACAACGGATGGTGGTTCTCTCAAGTCAAACTCATCGCATCGCTGGTTGGTTTGGATGTGCACCCCTTTGTTTTGCAATGGCGGGCGTTGGGCAGGCTGCAACTTCTATCGCTTTCAATGAGTGCCTTGAAGTGTCGGCGGCGGGCGCGTGACAAGTTTTTATTCTTCTGTATTTGCTGGATCAATGCAGCAATGTGGCAGCCTCTACAATGTGCTGATAGCACTATCACCGCTGCGAAAAAGTAAGGTTCTACGAGGCGTCTCTCGCGTGAGTGAGAGCCTGTCTGTCAGGTGCGAAGCGACGTCTTTCAAGCCTTGGGATGTATCAGTGGCCTGGTACTCTGAAAGCGCTATCTCCTTCTCTTCATTTATCGATAAAAATGCATGCGACCTCATCAGTTCAATGATGGGCTCATGCCTGCGTGCCCGGCCGAGGAAAGACCTGATGCGTTTCCAGGATAAGTGGGTTGCTACCGAAACACTGTGGTTGCCCAGAATGAAAAATCCTCGATAGATGCATTTCCACCTATCGAGGATTCTTGGGAAGTGAGGTCACTGCAGCGTGCTGTCAGTGCCTTAAAGCGTTGTTTTGGCAGCGGAGGTTATCAGGTCAACTGATAACCTCTCGATGGCGTGTTTTTCCACTCACACCCGAAATTGATCCTGTTTCAAAAAACGGAGAATTTCTGGATGTCTCTTTAATAGCTGGCCGACAGATCAACCCAGTTGTTGTTGGACATTCCGTTGTTATCTACGGAGAACCTGTAAGGTCGGCCCTTTGAGTAAGGAAGGTCGACAGACAGCGAAGTCCCCACTTTGATAACGCTTCTTTCCTTGAAAATTTTGCCATCCAGATAGATCGTTACGCCGGCGGTCGCTCCACCACTGGCCACTGCGCTGTCGGGAACGCCTTTGGAGATGGCGACCACTACTGGCAGTGTTTTGCCGGGGCTGGTGATGAGGCTAGACACTTCCAGATTAAAGGAGGTCGGTGTGTCCCCAGGATGCACGAACAATGTCTGGCGCTCGGTGTTTTGGCGGACGATGCCGTATTTGTCTCCAAGCACCGGGTCACTGACATATTGCCCGATAGGCAGCAGGTTCGAGGTGTTCTTGCGATAGAGTTTAGCGCCGCGGCCGAGAAGTTTCGTCCAGAAATCGGCATCGAACTCGCCCACGAAGTCATAATTCATGATGATTTCAGGGATGGTGCAGGCGCTGTAAGAACTGCCCCAGCTACATACGATGTATTTCGGATTGTATGTTCGATTTGTATAAGTTTTATCGCCTTTCAGCAATGCAGTCGCGACGCCAGGACTAATAAGCCCAAGTTCATCCACAACCGTGAATTTTGGACCCAGTTGCATGCCAAAGGAGCCCGGTTCGGCCATTTCGATAACCGTGCCATCGGGCTCTGCTTTTTTGAGGTATTGCGCAATGTCGTAATAGGCTTTGGTGTGTGGGTTCACGTTCTCGCTGGTTAGCCAGAACTTGATATGCGCAATGTTGGCCACCAGCAGGACTGCCGCGCACAATGCAATGAACAGGGCGGGTTTGGCGTTGGTTGTCTGGGTTTCATTATTCTTGCCGGCCAGTGCACAGAAGCCGCAAAAAGCGATAATCATCAACGAAAAAACGGCCGGGATGCCATACCATCTCCAGAACGTTACGTTGATTGAAATGTAAAAACCGATGCTGATGACCAGAAATACCAGCCAGCATGTCCCGATAAAGGAATGTTGTTTCTCGATGAATGCCGTTGGGGCCGGTTTTTTCGAGCTGAACAGGTTTATTCCGAAAAGAACAACACCTACTGAAATCGCTACACCAGCGATCCAGCTGATACTGCTGGATACATAACCAAGGATGCTTTTAAGGTTGTAGGTCGGGAAACCGCCAATAAGTATTTGCGCTTTTTTTGCATCCATTGTTCCCGGTGATATGCGCCCGTAGTAACTATAAAGGAACAGCAACCATGGAATTGCAATCAGGAAAAAGCCACACGCAAACTGAATCAGTTGTTTGTTGGTGAGCGCGCGGCGTAGGCCAAGATTGTTGAACAGCATGTAGGCGCAGCAAATGATCGGTGCGAAAAGCACAGCATCGGGCCTGAAGGTAGTCGCAATGGCTACAATGATTCCCGCCGCAAGCATTTTTTCATAGCTGGCGAGGACAACGCCTACAAAAGCAAGCGCGAGGAACGCATAGGTTTCATGGCCTGCGACCTCATTGAACGAATAAGCGGTGAACAGGGAGACTGCCAGCCCCAGCGTCATTAGTGCTGACGTGGCAGGCGAGCTGCGTCTGGCAGAGATACAAAAAGCGAACAGTGACGTGATGAGCAGCGCCAGGGTAGAGATCGCGACCGAAATGTTTTGAGTCGACAAATCCAGATGAAGGGTCGACGCAAGTTTGTTGAATGTAGCCAGAACGATTGCGTAACCTGCTGCCGTGGTGCCGTAGTACTTTTCCCCAACGTTAAAAGCCAGGCCGTCACCCTGTGACAGGTGGAAGGCATAACGATAGGTAATGAAAGAGTCATCGACAGAGTAATTCTGATTTCGTAAGTAGTACGCAACCGCCATTGCGATCAATAGTCCGATGACTATGATCGCGCTAATAAGGCCTTTGCGCGCTAATTGCCCCTGACCGCCCATGATGAATCGCTCCTGAAAGAAGTCGTTGAATTAATAAATTATGTTTTTTGGGTGGGAAGTTCGGTCCGATTCCTGGTGGTCAGGAATAATGCACCGACTCCCACAGCGAACCACAAGGTGGCTAGCCGAATGAGCACTGTTGCAGCGACAGCATCGGAGCCGGGCATGCCCTTCCACACGAGCAAGGCGACCATCACTGCTTCAGCGCCTCCCAGACCGCCAGGCATGAAGCTGAGGGCTCCGGCAAGCATGGAAACCGAATACACGAATATGGCAAAAGTCAGCGGTATTTCCGCCCCCATTGCATTGAGTATCCAATAGAAGGCAAACGCTTCTGCGCCCCAGGCCATCACGGTCAGCAGAGTGGCGACCAGCAGCGTCAGTGGTCGGTGACACAACTGTGCCTCTAGCAGAACATTGAGCAGGTGACGGGCCATTGCTTTAAGGTTGCCGCCTTCGCGAGGCAGCTTTTGTGCCATGTACACAATGAGCTTGCGCTGCGACAAGCCGGTAAAGACCACACCGACCAGTACGACCCCCGCGATAATCAAAGGAAGCGCTTGTGGGTAAAGTGTCAGGCCGAACAGTGCAAGCAGCACTACGGCAAACAGGTCGTTGAGCCGTTCACTGAAGAATGCCGCAAAGCTCTTCGCATAGGGCACGCCCAAAGGTTTAAGCAGTACGCCACGCATGGCTTCACCCGCTTTCCCGGGGGTCGTGGTCAGGGCAAAGCCGGACAGGTAGATTTTCAGGCTCGGACGCCAGGGCACCGGATGGCCGAGCGCCTTGAGGTAAATCTGCCACCTGAGAAACCTTATGGCGTAGTTCAGCGAAGACATCGACAGCGCCAGGGTGACGCCCATTAAACCGACTTGGGCGACGGCATTGACGACTGCCTCCCATCCGCCCCACAAGGAAAACCCCAGATAGCCCAGCGCTGATGCGACGATCGACAGAACGACTGCTCTGTATCTCCAGCCTGATAGATAAATGCCCTCGCTCAAAGATTCAGCCTCTTGAAGACTGCCTGAGGCACGCATCGGATAATCAGCATGATCAGTGCCCAGAACCCGGGGGTGTAGAGGACGGCAGTCTTGCGTTCGATACCAGCGACGATGCTCTTGGCCACCTGTTCGGGTTTGGCTACGAGCGCAGCAGGCAGCGGTAACCCTTGAGTCATCGGGGTATCCACAAAGCCGGGTTTGATGGTGATCAGATGTACGCCAACTTTGAACAGGCGCGCTCTGAGGCCTTCGCAAAAACTCGAGACCGCAGCCTTGGCCGCACCGTACAGATAGTTGGACGGACGTCCGCGATCACCGGCAACCGAAGAAATGACAGCCAGCGTACCGCAGCGTTGGCGTTCAAACTGATTGGCCAGTAGGGTCAAAAGAGCGATTACGGATGTGCCGTTGTTAGCAAACTCCTTGAGCGCCACATCGACATCCTGCTCGCAGACTTTCTGGTCTGGCAGCGTGCCATGGGCGATCAGGGAGATGTCGATCTGGTGCAGCGCAGCAAGGCAGCTGTCGATCATCGCAGGATGCGCGTTGAAGTCGTTGGCATCCATGATGTGAATAGTGACGGATTTTGCACCACGAGCACTCAGGTCTGCACGGGTCTGTTCCAGCTTTTCTTCGTTGCGCGCGACCAGGAAAAACTCGCAGCCCTGGGCTGCCCAGATTCTGGCACACGCAGTAGCAATGGCCGATGTGGCTCCAACAATCAAAACTCGTTTCATTTTGTCACTCGTTTCCAGAAGCGGGACATCAGGGAGGGATCGCGAAGGGCTTCCAGTCGCTCCCAGGCGGGATAGGCTTGACGAAAATCTTTCCCGCTCATATGCGCATCCTTGGCCGGATAGAGTCGTCCACCCGCTTCGTGCACGATGGCATCGAGGCGTGCGAACAGGGCGGCCAAGTGTTTGTTTTGAGGGAAGTCCAGGGCGAGCGAGGTTCCCGGGATCGGGAAGGACAGCAAGCCTGGCGAAGTGATTTCCCCGCAACGCTTGAGCACGGCCAGAAAGGAACCTTGGCCTGATTGTGCGATAGCGCTGAGAAGTTCGCGAATGGCGACCTCTGCCACTGGCTGAGGTATCACGCATTGGTACTGCTGGAAGCCCCGACGACCATAGATCCGGTTCCAGTGATCAATTCGATCAAGCGGGTAAAAGAAGGGTTCGTAATTCACCCGTTTGCGCGTCTGTGTGGCGGGATGCACTCGCCAGTACGCTTCATTGAACGTATGTAATGAAAGTTTGTTGATCAACGAAATCGGAGGTGTGATCGGCACGAACAACTTGCTGCGCTCTTCGACGGTTTTAGCGCCATATTCCGCATGATCACCCACAAAAAATACGCCACGACCGGCTTGCGCACCTTTGGCCAGACAGTCAATCCAGGCGACGCTGTACTCGTGCTGGTGGTCCAGTTCCGTGGACAAGGCGAAAAAATCCGCCAGATTGTCAAAACGTACCGCGCTGCTGTCGATCTGACAGGACTTGATCGGTATCAATTGGATCTCGGCCCAGATGATCACCCCTGTCAGACCCAGGCCAGCGATGGTGGCAGCGAACATTTCAGGAGCTTCGACCGGCGAACAGGTCAGCAGATCCTGATCATGACGTTGCAAACCCAAACGTCGCACATGATTGCCGAAGGTGCCGCGCACATGATGGTTCTTGCCGTGCACGTCATTGGCAATCGCGCCCCCCAGCGTAGCGAACTGAGTGCCCGGTGTTACTGGCAGAAACCAGCCCCGCGGGATGGCAACGGCGAGGATCTCGGCGAGCGTGATGCCTGCTTCTGCTGTCACAACACCCCGTTGCCAATCGACTTCGATAAAGCGATTCAAGGTCCGCATGTGCAGTACGTGATCGCTGTCGGCCAGACAGCTATCGCCATAGCTACGGCCATTGCCGTATGCCAGGGTGCTACCGAACTCGGAATTCAGGCAGTCCAGTTGCTGAGGTACTTCGCTTTTCCAGGTGCAGCCGTGAGCGGTCTGTGGGGCCGCAGGATAGAGGCCCCAGGAAAACAGCGGTGAACTCATGATGCTGCCCAGAACACGAGGCAGAACAGCGCCCCTACCACCAGGCTGATTCGGTCGCGTACGGCAAATACAACAGGGTCATCGTGCATTTGTCCGCGATGGGTGAGCATCCAGATCCGGGTAATCCAGAACAGCAACAATGGGCATGCCAGCCAGATCAGTTGGGGCCGGGCATAGAGTGCGACGGTACCCTGATCATGGATATACAGCGCAAGTACCATCACAGCGAGGTAGCCGGATGCGGCGCCCAGGGATGAAATCATTTCCAGGTCGTCGGGGTAATAACCGCGGCCGCGGGTTTTTTCCGTATGCCCCTTGCGTCGGGCTTCACGTAACTCGGCATAACGCTTGACCAGCGCGAGGCTCAGGAACATGAACATCGAAAACGCCAGCATCCAGAAGGTCAGTTCCAGGTTCAGGGCCGCGGCGCCGGCAATAATCCGGATTGTATACAGCAAGGCCAGCGCAATGACGTCAATGGCCATTTGCCGTTTCAGTGACAATGAGTACGCAAGCGTGAGTATGTAATAGGCCGCCAGTACGCCACAAAACTCCCAGGGGAGTAATAGCGCCGCACCTGTGAACGCGGTGATCAATAAAAGAGGAAACGCGAACAGTCCGAACTTTATGGACAGTCGTCCCGACGCGAACGGGCGATGACGTTTGGAGTGGTGATGGCGGTCGTCCGCCAAGTCCAGCAGGTCGTTGAGCAGGTAAACGCTGGAAGCGCACAGACCGAAAAGCAGGAACGCTATAAGGCTCTGCCAGAGCATGTTCAAATTGGTCAACTGATGCGCAGCCAGCATCGGAGCAAGAATCAACAGGTTCTTCATCCATTGATGCAGGCGCAGTGCTTTGGTCCAGTCCTTGATGGCCGACGGTGCGGTGCGAATGACTTGTTCGACATTACCCTGAGCTCGCGCTCGACGCTCGACGCCGGACTCCGGATCGACCACGTAGGCCATTCGTGCCGCGGCCCAGACGGAGATATCGTCATGGGAGTTGCCGATATAGTCGAAGCCTTGCACGCCATAATGCTCGACCAGCAGATCTCGCTTGCGGTGGGACGACAGATTGGTCTTTTCGTCGGACGCCAGCACGCTGTCGAACAAATCAAGATGCTCGGCAATGCGCTCGGCCAATGAGTGATGGCTTGCAGTCGCCAACACTACCGAACGACCTGCACTGCGGGCGGTTTCGATCAGCGCGATAACTTCCCGATTGTATGGAAGAACGTTGACATCGATATGAGTCGCATTGGCCAGCCTTGATTTCAGCGTGGCTTTGCCGTTGGCCAACCATTTGAATGGCTTGAGCAATTGCAGTGGGTGACTGCGCAAGAAGGCCATACCGGTTTCGAGCAACAGATCGGAGCGCAACAGAGTGCCGTCGAGGTCAACGACAAGGGGTGGAGCTGAGCCGGTCACGAGGGTTCTTCCCTGAGTGCTGGCCAGCATTAAGGCTTGTCCCAGCGTAGTGAGTCGAGGAGAACAGCGCCGCTGGGCGACAATCAATCAGTAAGGCCAGCGGGTATTCATTAAGCGCGCGAACATAGCACGAACAGAGCTTTTTTTCATGGGTTGAAGGGTACTCCAGATTTTTTTCTGCCCTTCGTCGGGGCTCGGTCTCATCTGTAAATGCTTGTGCGTTTTCTGCTGTTTTCCATTGCGGGAAGCTTCCTCGCGAATCCATTCAGGACGACTTGATTGCGTGACCAGGAGCTCCTGCGGTGATCTAATCAAGCGCGCACCCGTCCAGGAACGGGTGCTTGCAAGATCGAGGCGTCGGATGGGCAGGACGCCATCGCGTTGTTTTAGCGAGTTGGGAAAATGGCGCGATGGTCATCCCAGTCCGCCCTGCCTTCCTGAATCTGAATCAATTGGCCGGGAATCGCATAGGCGGCAATGCCCAGCGTCTCGGATTGTTCAAGTGCTTTATCAGGGATAGGGAATCTGCATTCGAGAACTTTGTCGCCCTGGCAATATTTTGCCAGGGGGAAATCACCCGCGTTGATGAGTATTTTTTGATTCGAGTCATTCAGGTGAATGGCGAAAATCAGACCAGCCTGCGTTCCGGGGACGAGCTTGAAAAATACAACCTTATGCTTGTCCTCTGTGTCAGTGGGTTGATAGCTAAGATTGGAAATCGTCGTGCCGTCGATGAAGATCACTTTGCCATCGACCGATTTTGACTTTTCAATGCTTGCCATGGAGTAAACCATGCTGGTGGTGATGGCAATTATTGCTATGGCGGGGAGCAACCAATACTTTTTCATGTTCAGAACCTGTTCAAGTGGAAGGCTGCGACAGTGGCAATCAGCACCAGTACGCAACTGATCGCAACTGGACCATAACTGGATCTGAGGTTGTCCTTCACGGAGGCGTGACGGCGATCCCAGGCATTCATGATCAGATGCCTGCAAGGGTCTTCAATGCCTTTATAGAGGAGTGCCGATGATGTGAGCGCTACTATCCAGAATATTGCGTACCCAGTCAGCCCGTACGGCTTGATCGCTGCGGTGTATGGCTCAATGAATGTGATCAGAATCGCGTGAACGAGGTAAAGGGAGAAGCTGATTTCCCCCAGAAACACCAGCGGTCTGGTCGAGAGCAGTGCCCCGATCGGCCCTTTGCTCAGTGCAAAGACGAGGATCAACGTTCCCCAAATGAGCCAGATACCCTCCCGCTGGAAGTAGTAACCGGCGGCGGTTCCAAATGTATCGGCGATACGTGTAGGGTTGCCAGCCAGCAACATGCCTGCGACGACCAAGCCAAGTGCCATCAACTCTAAATACAGCCAGCCCAATTGACTGGCTTTGAACTCATGAATCGCTGGCGTCATGAAAACCTTGGCCAGGAAAATACCAAACATGAATTCAAATACCCTGACCAGCGGGTTGAAATAGAGGGTTCCGAGCAAACTGACGCCGTTGTAATTGTCGGTAGACTTCAACTCCAAGGCGTTACCGGCCCAGATAAATGCCACGACAACCAGGGTTGCAGCAAAAAACAGCTTGGCCCAGTGTTTGCTCCACAACCCGATGAGTAGCGGAAACAGAAGGTAGAAGAACATTTCGTTGGAAATGCTCCATGCCACGCCATTGAATGACAGGGCCCATAGTTTCAGTGGAATCCATGATTGGACCAGTGTCAGGTTTGAAATCAGGCGCAGCATGCCTGTCTCGCCACCAAAGTAGGTGTACCGGTCAAAGTGGAAAATCAGGCCTATCCAAATGATGCATGTCACTAAATGGAGCGGCCAGACCCGGGCAAACCGGGCAACCAGAAACCTCTTGATCGACCCGTCCTTTGAAAAGTCTTTGTAGTTGTACGCCAGAATGAATCCGCTAAGCACGAAGAAAAATGAAACGCCCTGACCCAGAGGAGCAGCCTCGGCAATCCCGAATGACCCGAATATCGGGTGCGCATGGGTAAGCACGATCATCGCAGCAGCGAAAAATCGCAGGGACGTCAGCGCGTCCAATTTGTGCTTAACGTTCACAATTCCTACCAGGATAAAAAAGGGGGGGCGTATGGTATCGCTATGTCATGGCATTTTAAAGATCGCAGGGCGAGGGTGCTGATTCAGAAATCACTGGTGTTGGCGGTCGCGGTGGGAGCGGCCGAGCAAGTGGATGAGCTCATCACGCGTTGCCCACGTTCTGAATAGTTGTGCTGAGCGTGCCCCTGACATTGACTTCGCCAGTGGCCCGTATCGGTTTGGACTGGGAAAGGACAAGCCTGATGAGCTTGTCGCTCCCCCATGATATGGAAGGCGGATTTACCCGGTTACTTTGTTGAGCGCTTGCTTTCGATATACCAGGCAATCGTGCGCTTCAGGCCTTCCTGAAGGCTAAACTCTGCTTTCCAGCCCAGTTCCCGTTCAGCAAGAGAGCATTCCAGCACATTAACGGGGACGTCAAATGGTCTCGCTGGAAGAAAGTTTCTCGCGACAGGCGTGTCGGTAATTTTTTCGATAAGTTCTATTAGAGTACTGAGTGCAGTACCTTCGCCAGAACCAATGTTGAAAACGGTTTTTGGCCCTGAATACTTCAGTGCTTTTGAAAATGCATTCGCGATA
Source organism: Pseudomonas tensinigenes (assembly GCF_014268445.2). Classification (NCBI taxonomy): domain Bacteria; kingdom Pseudomonadati; phylum Pseudomonadota; class Gammaproteobacteria; order Pseudomonadales; family Pseudomonadaceae; genus Pseudomonas; species Pseudomonas tensinigenes. The sequence continues at coordinate 4,946,411 of NZ_CP077089.1, read as the reverse complement.
TCTTTTATGTATATATAGTCGCGAGTCACCGAACCGTCGCCCCAGATATCGATTGATTGGCCGGCGGTTGCGCGGCTGACGAAAGCGGCTATCGCGCCTTGAGCAGTTTCGATTCTTTGTCTTTCACCGTACGGGTTGGCGACACGCAGAATGACCGGCTTTATCTTATGAAGCTTGCTGTACAGATAGAGATATTTCTCAATGGTCAGCTTGCTTATTCCGTATGAGACTTCAGGGTCTGTCGGGTGCTCTTCAGTCAAGGGGCACTGTACAGGTTTGCCGTATACGGTTCCGCCTGATGAAATAAAAACAATTTGCTGAACGTTCTGCTCAACCATAACGTCAAGCATGTTTAATGTGGCGATGACATTGGTCTGAATGTCATAAATGGGATCATCGTTGGAAGATTTTGGCAGGGTGGTGGAAACGAGATGGAGCACGCCGTCGACGCCAGTGATCGCTTCTTCAAGGTCGTGTTTGCTCTGCAAATCTCCCGAGATCCATTCAACGTTTTCGTGGGGTTCGAACGCTCTGTAGGGCGGCACGCGAGGGCGTTCGAAAATTCGTAGACTGTGCCCTTCTTCCAGCAGTTTGTCCGCGATCGCAGAACCGATAAACCCACCACCGCCAAAAATTACGTATTTCATGATTTATTCCAATTATTCATGAGGATTTGATGAGTTCGGCATAAACGCCTGAAAGTACATTCACATAGGCATCTAGCGATTCACCTGCCATCCTTCCCTGGCTCTGATTGTGGGCCGGGTCATTTACCATTGCAAGACGAGACTCTATTCGTTGTGCCAGTTGTCGGGCGTTACCGGGCTCAAATACAGCTACGTTATCGTCCTTGCCCAAGTACTCCGTTATGCCCGTTACATCACTGGCAATGACCGGTGTGCCGCAAGCCAATGCGTTCAATAGCACAAGCGGTGCGTTCTCTCTCCATGTCGAGGGTATGACCAGCGCGTCCAGAGAACTCAAGATGTTGCCAATATTTTCATGGGGGAAAGTGCCCATGAATCGGACGCGCTTATCTTCCTGGATAATGGATTCGAGCGTGTTGAAGTATTCCGGATATTGTTGTTTGTCACCGTAAACTAAAAAACGGGCATTGACGTGCGGCAGCGATTTGATCGCCTGCATGAAGATGTGGCAGCCCTTATGTTCCGTCAGCGTACCGATGAAGCCAAAGGTTGCAGTTGTTTTAGTCGGTGTAGCAAGGTCCGGTTCTTTAGGGTGAATCAGTGGTGGTTGAATACCGTACCTCAGGCGCTGGATTCTGCTTTGTGGAAGTCCCGTCTGGAGCAATAATTTTTCTATAAATAATGTCGGCGGCAATATTCTGTCGACTTTTAATAGCGCTTCTGTAATAACTTTTTTTCTATTGCTCAAATCAACCAAGGGGGAAACAAGTCGTTTCAGTGGAGTGTTGATAAGGGTTGAGGCGGTCAGAGCAATAGATGAAAACATTAATTGAGGTGTCAATGCCAGCAGGGTACGAGTTGTTCCCTTTTTGTTGTTGATGGCAACATGTTTTAAGCAGTTTCCGGCCAGCAAGTTCGGGCCTGTGCATTCAGCCTTTCCCCATGGCTTTACTAGTTGGCAGGATCGACAGCTTATCCAGTAATCGGTCGGTGTATAGACCGTCGGTATTTTCTCGTCAAAACAAGCGTTCAGTGCTGCGATCGTCAGGTTCTTCAGATGAAAAAAATGCACCAGATCCGGCTTGAGTTGTTCGAGAAGGACTCTGAATGGCTGGTAGATGGAAGCATTGTGGTACTCGTCGATCATTCGGGTGCGGGAGAACTTTCCCGGTGCATAGGGAATGTTGAATTGATGCACAGTAAAGTCTTTGTATACGTATGTTGAACGCTCTAGCGACTCGATATCGTCTAGTTTTGCTGTGACGATTTCGACTTGATGGCCCTGTGCTCTTAGCGCTTGAGCGGTCGATAGAGTCAGGACTTCTGTTCCCGCAGAAAAAAACGGAAAAAACTGGTGAACGCATAAGAGGATGCGCTTGCCGATGGCCAATGGCTTATCAGATTGCATGGTGATGAATTGTTTCATGCATTTTGATGGTTCCGATTGTGCAGACCGATTTACAGACTTCCATTCGACGGGCGTTGAGCGCTCGAGTCGTTCAGCAACTGTCAGTCGGGGAGAGGGTGGACTCTAAAACAGTATTGGGGATAAATCCGGTAGTGGCCGTCCCTGGCCACGCCGTTCGTAGACAATCCTCAGGCTGATTCAGTTGCCTTTGAGTACATGGCAAATGTCTCTCGGGCCATGATTTCCGGCGTCCTCTCGTAGTTCGTGGTTTTCGCGAGATCGTAAAGGGCTTGCGGGTTGGCAACCCAGGCCGACAGCTTGCGATAAAGATCTTCGGCGCTGCCGCGATCAAATATCTCTCCGTTTATCCCGGCCTCTACAAACTCGGTCATGCCGCGCACATCCGATACCAGGGCAGGGGTGTGGGTGGCCAGAGCGTTCAACAGCACCAGTGGGCTGTTTTCATACCAGCGTGACGGGATCACCAGGGTGTCCATGTCGCGCAGGATATTGACCATATCCTTGCTCTCGAAAACGCCACGGAACTCGATTTGCGTGCCGGCGCTTTTGGCTTTCAATTCTTCCATGTACGCCGGATCCTGGTCGGTCGGACCATAGATCAGCAATCTTGCACTGCCTTTTGGCAGGCGATTGAAGGCATCAATCAGCAGATCTGTACCTTTGTGCGGTGCTATCTGGCCGATGAAACCGATCACTGGAATGTGTTCGGCGTCTCGCTGCGGCTTCGGCGTGCGGTCGACGTCGATGCCGAACCACAAGGTTTTCATGGGGACCTTGATGTCGTTGTTGACATAGGCTTCCCTTAAAAAGGTGGTTGGCGCGACGGCACCGGCGTAGGAGCCGTTGTAAAGAGCCCCAAGAATGTCCGGGCGCTCCGCGATGTAGTCGATCGTTTGATCGAACACACTGTTTTTCACGCCCGGCATTTTGCGCAGAGCGGTTACGGCGCTCGCGATGAGCTTGGCTGACGTGCCATTGTTCGCGTATTTGATCCAGCCCTCTTTCGACGTGCGCGCAGTCTCTTTCAAGTAGCAGGCCACGCAGTTGCTGCGAGTCCTGGACGGGCCTGCGCACAGTGCACCGTCGGCTGCTTCCAGTTTATTGGTCAGGCAGAAACCGAAGAAGTCCGTGAAGGTTGCGTAGGTCGGAATGCCCAAGGCCTTGGTCGCTTCGAGCAAGGCACTGGTGTGGTTGATCAAATGGGTGACGTGAACGATGTCCGGTTTCAAGTCGGCGAGAATATCGGTCAAGACCGGCCGCATCTCCGCCTGGTAGTACGTTTCCTTGATATTGACGTGAGGGATTTTGTTTTTGTCGACCAGGACAACTTCAAAGCCTTCATGCTCATATCGAGTGATCAATTCCGCCGCCGCGGGTTCGCCCTGAAACAAGGCGCTGACAATGACTACATCGTGGCCCCACTTGCGGTAATTCTTGGCCAGTTCCAGCGTATAGGTTTCTGTTCCGTAGAAATGATCCGGAAAGAAGCAGTGCACAAAAAAAACGATCTTCATTGTTTGGTTTCCGCCAGGGTTTCGGCATAGATCTGGTCGTAGTTCTCAATCATCGCCTGGATCGAGAAGTGAGCCTCGGCTCTTTCGCTGTGACGGTCGGCAATGTAGGTGCGACGAGCACTGTCATTCAGCAGATCTACGATGATGTCAGAGAGCTTGTCCGCATCGCCGTAAGGGGCGAGCAGGCTGCTGTCATCGACAATCTCGCCAATTGCACCGATGTCATACCCGACAACCGGAACATGCATGCGCATCGCAAAAGGACTGACCTGGCCGAAGCTTTCTTTCCAGACCGGCGCAACAAACAGCTTCATGCGGCGGTACAAGTCCGGCAGTTGCGAGTAGGCGACATAACCGGTGAACTCAAAGTTGTTTGATACGCCTGCCGAGTTCACCGCTTCCTTGAAGGTCTCCATCAGACTTCCGCCACCGACAATCAATACGTGGGTTTGCGGGCGTTTCTGTACGGCTTTGATGAACGGAGTAATGGAGTCAGCATTAAGCTTGTCCGTTTCCAGTCGGTAAACCATGCCGATCGTGTCGGTAGCAGTCTGATTGGGCGCATCGGCTTTGAACATCGAGAAGTCGGAGCCGGGATAAACCGTTGCATTCGGTGCTTCTGCTTGTCCAAAAACGTTGCGAACGTAATCACTGACGTACACGTAACGCTTGATGGCGGGCGACAAGTAAGGCGCAACCGGAGTGTTGATGTTCTGGATGACAGGAATGCCCAATTGTTGCGCGGCACGCATGGTCTGGTCATACCAGGGTTCATCACAATCGCCCCAGTAGTGCATGTGAATGACTTCTGGTTTTAGTGCTTGCAAGTACTCGACAAAAGGCATCTCGTCTGCAGACAGTTTGATTTCCTTGATGGTGATGCCCGAATACGCGGCAGGTGTCGGTGCGTAACTGGTCAGAATACTTTGATCGAACCGGTCGCCCAGGTATTCATAGATATCCACCACCAGGCGTGAGGAGCCGCCGGTCATGAAGTTCGCGATGACATGCAGCACCCGTGGCCGGACCGCGTTCAGCCTGGCTGGTTGCTTGACGATGTAAGTATCTTCATTGATGTCGTCGGGCACGTCGGTATTCGACGCAATCGCCGTTGGTTGCTGGCCTCTAAGGCTTTTCTTCAAGGCCGAAACGGTTGGGCTCATCAAGCGACGAACAGGGGCCGGGGTCACCAGGGAGGCGAGTACGTAGGCTACGCGCAAGTATTTCTTCAGGTCGCTGGGTTGTGCAGCAAATGCCTGGCTCAAACGGAACAGTCGACTCCGGCCGATGGTTTGTAGTCGTTGCTCGCGATGTGCGACTTCTGCATTAAGCAGTTGCACGATAGTGTTCTTTTGTTCCAGTTGCTGATTCAACGAGGCGGTAGTGTGTTCCAGTTGCCGATACAGCGAGGCGATGGTTTGTTCGTTGGCTTGTTTGTCGGCTTCTGCGGCTGTAAGGGCCAGACTCAAGCTTTGCTCTTTCTCGGAAAGAGCGGTGTTGAATTGCTGCTCCCAATCGCTCTGGGCAGACTGGCTGGCCGCATCCTTTTGCATGATCACCCGATTCAGCCGCGCGGTTTCCGCCACGATACCTGGCACTCTCGACAGTTGAGAGTCGCGGTCACGAAGATGCTGGTGCCACCATTGCGGGGTGCGATCCTCGGTGTTGGAAGCGTATCGCAAGGCATAAGCGCAAGAGGAGGCGAGTTCGACAATGGCGCCCAGTTCGGACATACCGAAGTCGGTCGGTTTTTCGAGCGAGCCCATTGAGGCGCACCAATCGATGGCGAGGGCCTTTTCTGCGCTGGTTACGCCTGTACGCCAATACAACGCAGCTTGTTGATTGTTGCCTTTGCCGGATTCGATCAAACCCAGATTCAGGTACGACCTGATTTGCTTGGTAATCAGAGTCGGGCTGTATTGGGTGCAGTCATAGGCCACACAAGTTTTATACAGATCAATGGCGCGATCAGTGTCGCCTGCGGCTTGCCAGAGTTGGGCCATAACGAACGATATCGATACTTTCCAGCGCAACTGCTGCGGTGAATGATCCGCCTGATCCATGTAAGCGTCAGCATCTTTTGCAAACACTTCCAGCTGATTCACCGTCAGTGTGGGGGCCTGCAGCAGTTGGTAAGCCTGAATGCACAGTGCCGCCCCCAGGTCCGGTGAGGTTGCCGAGGCTTGAGCGGCCACTTCGCGGGACAGTTCGAGCAACTTCTGACTGTCTTCGATGCGATGACCGATCGTGACCAGGCCTTTCACCAGCCAGGGGTTGGCATAGTCGTCAAAACGCGTGACCTTCCATCCCGGGTTTTCCGGATAGAGATCGTAGGTGGTTTCGCGGTAAGGCACGGTTGCGCCCAGTGTCGGCGATTTCATGCCGACCAGAAGGCACCATTCACAAGACGGATCTTTTTCGATCAATGTCTTGGGGTCTACTTCATACAGCTCGCGAATACCGACTGCCCACTCATAAGCGTTGTTGATTTTCGGTTTGTATTGATCCGCTGTCTGGGCGTAAGCCGCTTCGACGATGAAGTCTTTTTCCAGTTCTTTAACGATGCGCTCCCACGTGTAGACGTGAAAGTGGAATTCGTTCGGATCTTCTCCGGTTTCGTCTGACCAGTCATTTGGAACGGAAAGTACGATTCGCCCGGACGGACTCAGGACCCGGTAGAACTCTGCCAGCAATCCAACCGGATCCGGTACGTGTTCCAAGGTTTCAAACGAGGTAATGAGGTCGATCGAGTTATCCGGAATATCGTTCAGCGCTTCCGGCAGCCAGCCTTCTTTGAAGGTGAGTTGCGAATTGACCGCAGAGAAGTTTTTTTCAGCGTATTTGACTGCGTAGTTGCTGCCATCAACGCCGAGGATCGAGCTGGCGTCCGAGCAGTTGAACAAAGTATAGGCGCCGTAACCCAGTCCGCAGGCTGCGTCGAGGATGCGGTCGCCGTTGCGCACATAGCGACTGGCCAGGAGATAGCGAATGATATGGCCATCGGAGCGACTGCCAGGCTCGCGCGTCATGTCCATGTGCAGGTCGCGCTCGTCTTTCAGCGCTTCCAATGGATAAACGGTGGCGGCTTCCTTGGGAAGCTTCTCAAGCGGAATGGCAATTTTGCCTTGTTCATATTGCAGCGACTGGTAGTCGTTGACGCGATAGTAGGCAGGGTGTTTGCGTACGCCGTTTTCGAAGAACAGCATTTCCCATGCCTTGCGGGCTTCTTTCGTGTCGGGTTCGGAACTGGTGTCCAGAAACAGGAAAATGTTGCGTTTCGAGACTCTTGGCGCTTCGACAGCCAAGCGCTTGAGGGAGAGAGCTGCGTCGTCGGCATGAGTGATCAATACCGTCGAAAAACTCTCGTCGTCCAATGGCAGGTCAGCACCGTCCCATGCGATGAAACGTCCTGGAAGCTGTGCATTGCCGCACTCGGTTTCAGCACCCGGGAAGACGTTGTACGCCTGCACACCCGCCAGCAGGAAGGCCCGCAGCAGCTCTGTATCAGGCAGGCCGATATGCAGCACTTTGCCGTTACCACAGGCTGAAAGTACCTGCGAGACCAGTTGTTGGCGTTCCCCTGCCGTCAGTGATGCCGAGCAAATGTTTGTGGTGGAAATAGTCATTGGCTCAGCCCTTGATTTCGATTGCTTTCATGCGGAGGTCGAGGACACCGCCAAAATGGTATTCGCGGGGCTTGGTCGCCACCGTAAAAAATGCCGCCTCGTCTCGCCAGTGAAGAATGCGTTGTTCGGCGTAGTAAGGTTTGCCTTCCTGGGATATGGCAGCCTGAATTTCGTAAAGGTTGGCGCCCAGACTGCATTCAAACTGAAAATCAACCGATGACTCGGTGCCGGCAGTGAATGTCTTGGTCCAGAAGGTCTCGCCCGTCGCCAGATTGGCCTCAATGGCCATGTCCTGGTTCAGCGTGCCCCAGGAGTAAATCTTGACGCCTTCCTTGTTGCGAAGACGCAGGCTCACATTCAGGTGCTCAAGATCGACGTTGCAGCGGAAGGACACGCGAATGACAGCCGTCTGCGTGGCATAGAAAACCTGGGTCTCTTCGCCCTCGGCGTTCAACACGCGCACATCCAGAACCTCGGCATCCTGATTACCGAAGGAGAACCGGTCGGCAGTTTTCGATTCGGTCCTGGCAGCCTTGTTATCGTCCTTCTGATGTTGCGCAGCCTTGTCGGAAAGGTTTTTCGTCAACTGTTGCAGGTAAAGACTTTCCTGTTCGTGCAGGTTCCTGCGGTAATCGAGGATGACGTCTGCCGAAGACCCGATGCTTTCAATTTTCCCATTCGACAGGAAGATCGCCCGTTGCGTCAGGGTCCGCACCGATTCTTCATCGTGGGAGACGAACAGCAGGGTGGTGCCATTGCTGGTGAGCTTTTCGATTCGTTCGTAGCAGCGTTTCTGAAACAGCGCATCGCCGACCGCCAAGGCTTCGTCGACAATCAGGATTTCTGGTTTCAGGTTGGCCTGAACAGAAAAAGCCAGCCTCACAAACATACCGCTGGAATAAGTCTTTACGGGTTGGTCGACGAACTCGCCAATATCCGCAAAAGACAGGATGTCATCCATCAGTTCATCGGTCTTGCTGCGACTCAAGCCGTGAATCGCACAGTTGAGATAAACGTTTTCCCGCCCGCTGAATTCCGGATTGAAACCTGAGCCAAGCTCAAGCAGCGCAGCAATGCGCCCATCGACATTAACCGTGCCGGAGGTCGGCGTCAGCGTGCCGCAGATAATCTGCAGGAGGGTGGATTTGCCCGAGCCGTTTTTGCCGATGATGCCAACGGATTCGCCACGTGCCACTTCAAAGTTGATGTCCTTGAGTGCCCAGAACTCATGGTGAAGTTTCTTCGACGGCAGGATCATCTGGAGCAAGCGGTCGTGTGCTTTCTCGTACATATTGAAACGCTTAGAGAGGCCATTGACGTGAATGGCAACATCTTTAGAGGACATCAGCAAAGCCTGCGCGTGTTTTTTGAAAGAATGCAAAGCCGAGGCAGCAAATGACGATGCCGACGATATAGCTCGTGCCCAATGTGTGCAGATCCGGAGCCTGACCGAAAAGCATGGTCGCACGACCGTTTTCGATGATGGCGGTCAGCGGGTTGATATACAGCCAGCCGCGATACTCTTCAGGCAAGGCGCTGATTGGATAGAAAACGGGTGAAAGGAACAGCAGCGCTGTGGCTGCCATGCCCGTGACCTGGCCGATGTCGCGAATGTAGGCGCCGAGTGCGGACAGGATCCAGGAAAGGCCTATCACCATCAGGATCAAAGGCAGCAGAACGAAAGGGAATAGCAGCGCGGTGAGAGGTATTGAATGATTGAACACCAGTTGTGCGGCCAGCAATACCGACAGGCTGACACACAGATGGAACAAGGCGTTCAGCACTGAAGTAGGGGCCAGGGTTTCGATCGGGAAAACGACTTTCTTCACGAAGTTGACGTTACTGGTGATCAATTTCGGTGCCGAGTTGATGCACTCGGCGCAAAACGCATGAATGATCAGGCCGGTAAACAGAATCAATGCAAAGTCGACCTTTGACCCTGTGCCCGCAGCGCCACCCCAACGTGCATTGAATACGGTCGAGAAAACAAATGTGTAAATGGCTAGCAATAGCAATGGATTGATGAACGACCATGCTACGCCTCCAACGGAACCGCGATAACGAGAGGAAATCTCCCGCTTAGTCAGTTGCATGATCAGCTGACGGTTTTTGATTGCGCTGATCAGCATTCTCAAAGGCGACGTTGGAAATGAATCATGCATGTTCAAGGCAAAAGCTCCAATGGCGGCCGTTCGGTAAGTGGAAAGAGGGTGTGGGCGACGTTTGTCGGATCGCCTGAAACTGGCGACTGGAAATGTCCGGTTGACGCAGCGCCATGGCTGAAGTCTGCCTGTGCGTAGACACTGTAATCGCCGCTGCGAAACGTTTGATGGGCGGTCATCGATCAAATGCCCTTCACGATGGCAGCCAGGAAAAGTCCGATGTTGCCTGGCAGTGTCTGGCGGTAAACGCCGGCGCGCAGCAGTCCAAGCAGACGGCCTGGAAGGTGGCTTTTTCGCGCCAGTCGAAAGCAGTCGAGCTTTTGCTGATTCTCGGCAGTCAGTAATCGGCGTGCCGAGGTCAGGCAGCGGATGTTCTGGTCGTTCCAGTTGGAAAATCGTCCTTTGAACATCATGCCAAGCCTTGACAGTCGGGCTTTCAATCCGGAGTTGGCGCCTACCAGATTGCCGTCATGTTGACGATACAGAACGAACGGTTGTGAGTCGTAGGCAACCTGGCCTCCGGCACCCGTTACCAGCAGATAGGCCCACCAGTCGTGGGATACGATATCCAGATGGCCGCCTGCATCGAGCATCAAGTCACGCGCCGCCTGGTTGAACACCATCGTATTGCCTCCCGCCAGGCTCTGTACCAGCGCATTGGCAAACGTCGGCGGGCGAGAGAACAGAGGGGAGCACTCCATGGGTTTTCCCTGAGCATTCATCCCACGGGTTCGACCGCAATAAAGTGCGGGAACGCCTGCGGGAACCGTTTGCAACCAGGTCAATGCCGTCTCGAGTTTGCTGTTCAGCCAGATATCGTCCTGATCAGACCAGGCATAAAAATCTGCCTGAATAGCCTCGTTACAGGTGAGGGTCAGAAAATTGGTGGCGAAACCGCGTTTCGGGCCATTGAAAACGCGGACACGGTCTGCTCTGTTCTGGCTTGCGGAAAATGTAGCGATAATGTCCAGGGTCTGATCGGTGGAGCCATCGTCGGAGACCACAACGTCCCAGTTTTCGTGGGTCTGGGCGGCGATGGAAGCTAATTGTTCGGACAGAAAACGCTGGCCGTTGAACGTGCACATGAGTACCGCGACACGTCTGGACGATAAGCGGTTAAAGGAGTTTGTCTGCCCGAGTTGATTTGCTTGGTGAGTATCCACTTTGGAATCTGTTGTTGAGGGGCTATGCACCTAGCACTCCGTTGCGAATAAATGACTCGATGGTCAGAAAAGTCCTTGTCGAAGGCATTACTGCGAAACGCGCCCTCTGACTAATGTTAAATGACCAAAGTCAAAACGCGCATTGTAGCGAAAATACCTTTGCCCTAGTAGTGCTTAGCAGCCCGCGCGCAGGGAGATGGACCGGCGGACGGAGCTCAATCAGGTAACATGTTCATGCATCAGTTTTCACTGTTGAGAGCGGCAGCCCGGGTTTACAGGGTGCCCCGCGGTGATGCGTGCTTGATTTTCTGGATAACCGTGTAACAAATCCGTGCGATTACGCATTTTGTGACGTGGCTTGTTGGCCAGTACGATGCATCGCCATTTCAATAAATGCGTTTCAGGCGCTAAGGGACAAGGCCAATGCCTTGTTCACAATGATTTTGCTTTTGAAGAATGAGATAGATGAGCGCTAGCACCCTCTTAGTAACAGGTGGATCGGGCTTTCTGGGCGGCGCCTTGTTAAGGAAATTGGCCGAACGCGGTGAATACTCCTTGCGCACGGCCATAAGGCGCGACAGCGTGGCGTTGCCAGCGTCGGTGCTCAAGTTCAATGTCCCGGACCTGACAGCAACAGCGGATTGGCAGGATGCCTTGGCCGGTGTCGACGTTGTCGTGCATGCCGCTGCGCGTGTCCATGTGATGGACGAGCAGGCCGGGGACCCCTTGGCCGAGTTTCGCCTGATCAATGTCGATGGCACGCTGAATCTGGCACGGCAGGCCGTCAAAGCGGGTGTGCGACGGTTTATCTACATCAGCTCGGTCAAGGTGAATGGCGAGTCCACTGTTGCGGGTCGAGCATTTACGGCAGACGATCCTTTTGCCCCCACTGATCCCTATGGCATTTCCAAATGCGAGGCTGAAGAAGCATTGCGCCAACTCTCTTCGTCGTCACCGATGGAGGTCGTCATTGTCAGGCCCGTGCTGGTGTACGGTCCGGGTGTGAAAGCAAACTTTCTCAGCATGATGCGCTGGCTGGAACGAGGAGTGCCATTGCCATTTGGTGCGATCGACAATAAGCGCAGTCTGGTGGGAATTGATAACCTGATTGATCTGATCGTGACGTGTTTCTCCCATCCGGCAGCAGCCAATCAGACGTTCTTTGCCAGTGATGGGGATGATGTATCCACAACGGAGTTACTGCGCAGAATCGGTCATGCGCTTAACAAACCCGCAAGGTTGATGCCTTTTCCTGTGCCGCTTATGCGTCTGGGCGCGAGACTTGTGGGTAAGGAAGCACTTGCTCAGCGACTTTTCGGCTCCCTTCAAGTTGATATAAGCAAAAATGGACGGCTCTTGGGGTGGGTCCCCCCAATGAGTCTTGATCAAGGACTGAGCGCTACCGTGCGGGCTTATCTGGAATCTCACAAGTCATGAACCTTTACTGGATTGTTCCGCTGCTGGCGGCTGTTTCATTTGCCCTTACAGCCGGTCTGCGACGCTATGCGCTGGCGCGCAGTCTGCTGGATGTTCCAAACGGTCGCAGTTCTCACTCCGTGCCGACTCCGCGTGGCGGAGGCGTGGCAATCGTCCTGAGTTATAGCGCTGCTCTGGTGGCGCTGTTCGGTTGGGGGCTGATTTCTTCTGCTGTGTTGATCGCTTTCCTCGGCGCGGGCGGCATCACGGCTGTGATCGGCTTTCTCGATGATCATGGGCATATTGCCGCGCGGTGGCGGTTGCTTGCGCATTTCTTCGCTGCAGCGTGGGGGGCTTATTGGCTGGGCGGGCTGGCGCCGTTTACTGTGCTTGGGTTTGCCATCGACGCAGGTTGGATCGGGCACCTTCTGGCTGTGGTTTACCTGGTGTGGATGCTTAATCTCTACAATTTCATGGACGGTATCGACGGTATTGCCAGCCTTGAAGCGATCACCGTGTGCGTCGGCGGGGCACTTCTATACGGGGTCAGTGGCAATCTGCAGCTTGCATGGCCCGTTGTGCTTCTGGCTGCATGTGTCGTGGGATTCTTGTGCTGGAATTTTCCGCCGGCAAAAATTTTCATGGGCGATGCAGGCAGTGGTTTTCTCGGCGTCGTGCTGGGGCTTCTGTCCCTGCAAGCGGCCTGGGTCTCACCCGGTTTGTTGTGGGGGTGGCTGATTCTGTTGGGCGTGTTCATTGTTGATGCCACGTTCACGCTGTTCAGACGCCTGTTTCGCGGCGACAAGGTCTACGAAGCGCATCGCAGCCATGCCTATCAGTTTGCATCCCGTTCGCAAGGCAGCCATCGTCCTGTCACGCTTGTCGTTGGTCTGATCAACCTGCTTTGGCTACTGCCCATTGCGTTGGGAGTGGTCCTCTACAATTGGGATGGCACCCTGGCTCTGATCCTGGCCTATGTGCCGCTGGTATGGCTGGCAGTCAAGTACAAGGCGGGACAATTGGAAGGTCGAACCTCCAATATTTGAAAAACAATGTTACTGTTTAGTGTGCTGTCAACGTCGTCTGCATCACAGGATTCGGCGCAGTAATTCAGTTGAAAGGAACGTGCTGAGGTAGTGGACGGGATGATGGATAAGGTTCGAGCGTATCTGCTGGGATTGCCCCGGCGTCGCAAAAGGTTGATTCAGGTCGCCACCGATATCGTACTGGTCTGGCTGGCGCTGTGGTTGGCCTTTATTGTCCGCCTCGGCATCGATGACATGTACAACCCGTTGCGGGTCCATATGTGGTTGTTCGCTTCCGCGCCTCTCGTGGCGATTCCCCTGTTTATCCGGTTCGGCATGTACCGGGCTGTCATGCGCTATTTTGGCAATGACGCATTGGTCGCAATTATCAAGGCTGTCAGTCTTTCATCGTTGATCCTCGCGTTGATTGTTTACTGGTACAGCAACCATGAAACGGTTGTGCCGCGCTCCATTATCTTCAACTATTGGTGGTTGAGCATGGTGATCATCGGCGGACTGCGTCTGTTGATGCGCCAGTATTTTATGGGGGACTGGTTTACTGCGGTACAGCATGTCCCCTTCACCAACCGAGATGATGGGCTGACCAAAGTCGCCATCTATGGTGCGGGCGTTGCCGGGAATCAACTGGTGGCGGCGCTGCGCATGGGGCGCGTCATGCGCCCGGTCGCGTTCATCGACGATGATCCGGGCATTTCTGATCGCTCCATCTCGGGCCTGCAGGTTTACAAGCCCAAGCATATTCAGCAGATGATCGACGTGACCGGAGCGAAGGAAATTCTGCTTGCGTTGCCATCGTCTACCCGTGCCAGGCGCCGGGAGATCCTGAATTTGCTTGAGGGCTTTCCACTTCATATCCGCAGCGTCCCGAACTTTACCGATCTGGCCAGCGGTCGGGTCAAGGTCGAAGATATTCAGGAAGTGGATATCGCGGATTTGCTAGGGCGAGATTCAGTGCCTGCGCAACCTGATTTGCTCGAGCGTTGCATCAAAGGCAAGACGGTCATGGTCACCGGCGCGGGCGGCTCTATCGGTTCGGAGCTGTGTCGGCAAATATTTGCCTTGGGCCCGATTACCCTGATTTTGTTCGACCATAGCGAGTTCAACCTGTACAGCATTTTGTCGGAGCTGGAGCAGCGTGGCAGTCGTAAGTCGATATCCGTCAGGTTGCTGCCGATCCTTGGATCGATTCGTCATCCGGACAAACTCCTCGACGTCATGAAATCCTGGAAAGTAGACACGGTCTATCATGCGGCAGCCTATAAGCATGTACCGATGGTTGAGCACAATATCGCTGAAGGCGTGCTCAATAATGTGATCGGCACGCTTAATACAGCTCAAGCGGCGTTGCAGTCAGGGGTGTCGAATTTCGTTTTGATCTCGACCGACAAGGCCGTACGTCCGACCAATGTAATGGGCAGTACCAAGCGCTTGGCCGAGCTGACGCTGCAAGCCCTCAGCCGTGAGGTGGCTCCGGTACTGTTCGGCGACAAGGCCAATGTGTCGAGGGTGAACAAGACCCGATTCACTATGGTGCGTTTCGGCAATGTCCTCGGGTCGTCGGGTTCGGTCATCCCGGTGTTCCATAGCCAGATCAAGTCCGGTGGCCCCCTTACAGTCACCCATCCGAAAATCACCCGTTACTTCATGACCATTCCCGAAGCGGCGCAGTTGGTCATTCAGGCGGGGTCGATGGGGCAGGGCGGTGATGTCTTCGTCCTCGACATGGGGGAGCCGGTGAAGATCGTCGAGCTGGCGGAAAAGATGATCCATCTGTCTGGGTTGAGCATTCGCTCGGAGCGCAATCCCCAAGGTGATATTTCCATAGAGTTCACCGGGTTGCGACCTGGAGAAAAGCTGTACGAAGAGTTGCTGATTGGTGACGATGTTTCAGCGACTTCGCATCCGATGATCATGACGGCCAGTGAGGATCACATTGCGTGGGACGTGCTGAAGGGGCGTCTGAGCGAGTTGTTGGCGGCAGTCGAGTGTGATGATTACGCTCGCGTGCGTCAGCTGCTGCGAGAAACCGTGAGTGGTTACGTACCCTCCGGCGATATCGTGGACTGGATTTATCAGCAGCGCCGGCTCGATCCGTAACCTCCTCACATTCTGTAACTGACACATTTTTGACAGCTCGCACACATCGCCTAACGTTGGGAGGCAGCTTAGGAAAAGCTGCTTCTAATCAATCGATGTCATGGAGCGTCACTTATGCGTACTGGTTACTTCTACTCTCTGGTTTTTGCCCTGCTCACCAGCGCCTCGATTGCGGTTATCGCAGCGCCGGCGCCCAGCCCAGAGGCTGCCAATGTCTCGCTGACGCAGGACGTTGCGACCAAGACGCAGGATGGTAAAGTCAATTTGAACGACGCGGATGTGGCGACCTTGCAGCGTGAACTGGCGGGTGTGGGGGAGGCGAAAGCCAAGGCCATTGTGGTTTACCGTGAGACCAATGGGCCTTTTGCTTCAGTCGACGAATTGCTGGAAGTGAAGGGTATCGGTAAAGCGATCCTGGATCGGAATCGCGATAAACTCGAAGTCAATTAAGGCCCTTCTCGATTCAGAAAGCCGATCATTCGATCGGCTTTTTCATTGGCGTCAGAACCTGCGCAGAACCGTCTCGCTGCTCAGCGATCGCTGCGCTATCGACTAAGCTACCTGTTCAACACCATGAGGCCGGTCACTGACTGGCCTTTTATATTCTGCGGTGCTCATGGCGACGGCTGCCCAATGGGCGCCATTCGGAAGAGTTAAAATTACGACTATCATATTTCTGCTGGATTATGCCTATAATAATTTGCGTCTCGCTTGAGTCTCCGATTCAAAGATCAATCTCCCTTTAAGCGCATCAGGAGCATCGTCATGAATTCTGCCCATTCCCAAGGTACAGCTTTGGTCACTGGCGCATCGTCCGGTATCGGCGCAATTTACGCTGACCGTTTGGCGGCACGTGGTTTTGATCTGTTGCTGGTTGCCCGTGACAAGGAGCGTCTGGAAAGTGCTGCGAGCCAGTTGCGTGATGCCCATGGCGTTCAGGTTGAGGTGCTCAAGGCAGATCTGACCCAGAAGGACGATGTGCTCAAACTCGAACAACGCTTGCGCAGCGATTCCAGCCTCAGCTTGCTGGTCAATAACGCCGGTGTGGCGGCGGACGGACTGCTGGCCAACGCCGATATGGACCAGTTGGAGCAACTGATTCAGTTGAACATCACCGCCGTCACGCGCCTGGCGTCGGCAGCCGCCGCCGGTTTCGCCAAGGCCGGGCGTGGCACGATCATCAATATCGCCTCGGTGGTGGCGTTGTTTCCGGAGCGCTTCAATGCGACCTACAGCGCCAGCAAAGCTTACGTACTGAGCCTGACTCAGTCGCTGAACACTGAACTCGAAGGCACCGGCGTGCAGATCCAGGCCGTGCTGCCGGGTGTAACCCGCACCGAAATCTGGGAACGCTCCGGTATCGATGCCAGCGGCATTCCGGCAGAAATGGTCATGGATGCAGGCGAGATGGTCGATGCGGCGCTGGCCGGGTTGGATCAGGGCGAGTTGATCACCATTCCTTCGCTGCCTGACGCAGGCGAATGGCACGCATTTGTAGCGGCTCGCCATGTCATGGCGCCGAACCTTTCCCGCAGTGCGGCAGCCCAACGCTACAAGTCCGGCAATTGAAATGATCAGAGGTCACCACGGTATGGATTCGCGTCGAATAGTCGTCACGGGCATGGGCCTGGTTTCACCCTTGGGCAGCGATCTTGAAGTCGTATGGCAGCGCTTGCTGGCCGGGCGTTCTGGTCTGCGTAACTTGCCTGAGGCAACGGTCGCTGATTTGCCGACACGAGTCGGCGGCGCGGTGCCGACGCTGGAAGAGGACGCTGAAGCAGGATTTGATCCGGATCGCGCCACGCCACCCAAGGAACAGAAGAAGATGGACCGCTTCATTCTGTTCGCCATGGAGGCTGCCCGGCAGGCGCTGGAACAGGCTGGCTGGCATCCGTCAGAGAGCAAACACCAAGAACGTACAGCGACGATCATCGGCTCCGGTGTCGGCGGTTTCGGCGCGATTGCCGACGCTGTTCGCACGACCGACAGCCGCGGTCCTCGGCGATTATCGCCATTTACCATTCCGTCGTTTCTGGTCAATCTCGCGGCAGGCCACGTGTCCATTCAGCATGGCCTCAAAGGTCCTTTGGGCGCACCGGTGACGGCGTGCGCTGCGGGTGTTCAAGCGATCGGCGATGCGGCGCGATTGATCCGCGCCGGCGAAGCGGATATTGCCGTGTGTGGCGGCGCGGAAGCCTGCATAGACCGCGTCAGTCTGGCCGGTTTCGCGGCAGCACGGGCACTCTCGAGCGGTTACAACGACACCCCGGAGCGCGCCTCGCGGCCGTTCGACAGCGGTCGCGACGGTTTCGTGATGGGCGAGGGCGCGGGGCTGCTGGTGATCGAATCCCTGGAGCATGCCTTGGCCCGAGGCGCGACGCCGCTGGCGGAACTGGTCGGTTATGGCACCAGCGCCGACGCCTATCACCTGACGGCCGGGCCTGAAGATGGCAGTGGCGCGCGGCGGGCGATGACGCTGGCATTGGCGCAGGCGGGAATCACGCCGGATCAGGTGCAGCACCTCAATGCTCATGCGACCTCGACCCCGGTGGGCGACCTCGGCGAGTTGGCGGCGATCAAAGCGTTGTTCGGCACGCAGTATAAAATCGCCGTGAGCTCGACCAAGTCAGCCACCGGTCATTTGCTCGGCGCCGCTGGCGGGCTTGAAGCGATCTTCACGCTCTTGGCAATTCGTGATCAGGTGGTACCGCCGACTTTGAATTTCGACAATCCGGATCCGGCAAGCGCAGGGGTGGACGTCGTCCATGGCCAGGCGCGGCCGATGTCGATCGAATATGCACTGTCCAATGGTTTCGGGTTTGGTGGAGTCAATGCCAGCGTGCTGTTCAAGCGCTGGCAGGCTTAGTCGCGGTTCTTCAGGTGATCGCGGGTGACATCGAGAATGCGTTGCGCAAACCCGGCATCCGCGACGCTGCGTGACAGCAGCAGCGCGCCGACCAGTGTCGACATGATGACGATGGCGCGGTCTGCGCTGTTCTCACCTTCGAGGCTGTTCTCGATCTGCTCCAGCCGAGCATTGAGGACCACGTCACTGGTGGGACTCGGTTGGCCGCGCAGGCCCAGCTCCGAAGAAATGGTCAGCAACGGGCAGCCTTCATGGGGCGACGTTTGATGCCATTCGGACAGGTACGTCTCGATAAAGGCATCAAGCGGATTATCCTGCGAAAAAATCTCGGCACATAACCCGTCGACCTGGTTGCCGGCCTCTTGCAGGGCCTTCTCAACCAACTCGTCCTTGGATTTGAAATGTGAATAGAAACCGCCATGGGTCAGACCCAGCGCTTTCATCAGGGGTTGCAGACCGGTAGCGCCGATTCCGTCCTTGCGAAAGCGTGCTGAAGCCTCCTTGATGATGCGCTGATGGGTCTGGGCTTTATGGTCCTGCGAATAACGCATCTGGAACTCTCCGCAACAATGTCCCCATCTTAACCAAGGAAAATTAGATGGTGACTGTACTTCTACTTCTTAAAAGCGTGCGGATAGGTCCAATGGCTATAAAAAGCACAAACCCCGCCGATCAGGCGGGGTTGTGTTCAACGGTCTTGTGCATCTTTGGCATCAGCTTCGGCATTGCGTTGGGCAACGCGCTTGCGTTCTTCATCGGTCAGATCGACCTTGTTGGCGGTATCGCGCAACATCATCAATCCGCCGACGATCGAGCCGATTGCAACGACCAGAATCAACCAGGCATACCAAGGCATAACGGCTCTCCTTAATGGCAGATCGACGGACGAGGATTTCGCCGTGCGACGCTGCATACCACGTTTGAGCGAAGTGAACTCGCAGTGGTTCCATTCTAGGCTGCTTGTACCCGCTACACCCGAAATCCCTCAATTGCCCGTCAGCATCGCATCGGCCGGTGCGTTGGCACGCAGTTGCCCAGTCAGCAGGAAATAGCCGAAACCGACTGCCATGAAGCCGAGGAAGATCAAGCCGATCAACGCGTTGAACCACGCCATCGCCACCAGACACACCACCGCCAGTACCAACGCAATCAGCGGAATCAACGGATAGCACGGCGCGCGGAAAGTACGCTCGAGATTGGGTTCCGATTTACGCAGTTTGAACAGGCTGAGCATGCTCATGATGTACATCACGATGGCGCCGAACACGGCCATGGTGATCATCGCCGCGGTGAGGGTCATGCCGCCGAGGTTGATCAGACCGTCGCTGTAAATCGCCGCGATGCCAATGATGCCGCCGACAATGATGGCGCGATGCGGCGTCTGGAAGCGCGAGAGTTTCGCCAGCGAGGCCGGCAGATAACCAGCGCGGGCGAGGGCAAAGAACTGACGCGAGTAACCCAGAATGATCCCGTGGAAACTGGCGACCAGGCCGAACAGGCCGATCCACACCAGCATGTGCAACCAGCCGGAGTTGTCGCCGACCACGGTTTTCATCGCTTGCGGCAACGGGTCGTTGATGTTGGCCAGGGTGCGCCAGTCGCCGACACCGCCGGCAAAGAACATCACGCCCATCGCCAGCAACACCAGGGTCAGGATGCCGCTGATGTAGGCCTTGGGAATCGTGCGCTTCGGATCCTTGGCTTCTTCGGCGGCCATCGCCGCGCCTTCAATGGCGAGGAAGAACCAGATCGCAAACGGAATGGCCGCGAACATCCCGGCAATTGCCGGTGCGCCAAACACATCCGACCCCGCCCAGCCATTGAGAGCGAAGTTGCTGAAGCTGAACGCAGGCGCAACGACGCCCATGAACACCAGCAGTTCGGCAACGGCCAGCACGCAGACGATCAGCTCGAACGTCGCCGCCAGTTTCACGCCCAGAATGTTCAGTCCCATAAATACAATGTAGGCGCCGACGGCTGCGTGTTTCGGATCGAGTGCCGGAAACTGCACATTGAGGTATGCGCCAATCGCCAGAGCAATGGCCGGTGGCGCGAAGACGAATTCGATCAGCGTCGCCAGACCTGCGACCAATCCACCTTTTTCACCGAAGGCGCGACGGCTGTAGGCAAACGGCCCACCCGCATGGGGAATCGCGGTGGTCAGTTCGGTGAAGCTGAATATGAAGCAGGTGTACATGGTCGCGACCATGAACGAGGTCACCAGGAAACCCAGTGTTCCGGCCACGCCCCAGCCGTAACTCCAGCCGAAGTATTCCCCGGAAATCACCAGCCCTACGGCGATGCCCCACAGGTGCAAAGTGCCCAGTGTGGGTTTGAGTTGTGTGTTCATGCGGTTGCTCCCTGAACGGTTTGGAAAGCTCGGGGAAGGGCGTTTGCAGTGGGCGTGCCAGTACGCTGAAACAAGTCGTAATGAGTTGAAAGCTGTCGTATCGGGGATGTTCACGGTGGGATAGCTGCTTTTTGTGCGCCAGTTGGGTGCGATGTTGGCGGTTATGCCGTCTTCGCGAGCAAGCTCGCTCCCACATTTTTGAAATGCGCTCGCCCGAACAACGCCGACCCCTGTGGGAGCGAGCCTGCTCGCGAAGAGGCCCGCCCATACAGCGCAAACCCACCTGTAACGCCGGCATAAACCCACTCTTTACGCTTTCTTTATGCACAGCCAACACCCTCGCTCTCGTTCCTTTACAGCCTCCTTTCCGACAATGCCTGCACACACGGCAATACGCCGTAACACGGAGATCTTCCATGAGCGTTCTGGACGGGGTGTCACTGCTATTGGCAGTGGGGCTGTTCATTTATCTGTTGGTTGCGCTGTTGCGCGCGGATCGGAACTAGGAGCGGCTATGCACAGTTATGACTATTGGCTGATCCTCGCGTTTTTTGCGGTGGTTCTGTTGCCGGCGCCGTTCCTCGGGCGCTTCTACTACAAAGTGATGGAAGGTCAGCGCACCTGGCTGACGCCGGTTCTCGGCCCGGTCGAGCGCGGTTGCTACCGCATCGCCGGGGTCGACCCCGAGGCTGAACAGAGCTGGCAGAAATACACGCTGGCACTGCTGGCGTTCAACCTTGCCGGTTTCCTGCTGTTGTTCGCGATTCTGTTGTTTCAGGATCACTTGCCGCTGAACCCGCAAAATCTGCCGGGCCAGGAATGGACCCAGGCGTTCAACACCGCGGTCAGTTTCATGACCAACACCAACTGGCAGTCCTACAGCGGCGAAGCGACCCTCAGCTACCTGAGCCAGATGGTCGGCCTCACCGTGCAGAACTTCGTCAGCGCCGCCACTGGCCTCGCCGTGCTGGTTGCGTTGTGCCGTGGCATCGGCCGCAAATCGACGAAAACCCTCGGCAACTTCTGGGTCGACATGACCCGCGCCACCCTCTACGGCTTGCTGCCATTGTGCTTGCTGTTGGCGCTGTACCTGGTTTGGCAGGGCGTGCCGCAAACCTTCGCGCAGTATGTGAATGCAGTGACCATGCAGGGCGTTGATCAAGTGATCCCGCTCGGCCCGGCCGCCAGCCAGATTGCGATCAAGCAACTGGGCACCAACGGTGGTGGTTTCTTCGGCGTCAACTCGGCGCACCCGTTCGAGAACCCGACCGCGTGGAGCAACTTGTTCGAAGTCGCTTCGATCATTCTGATCCCGGTGGCGCTGGTGTTCACTTTCGGTCACTACGTCAAGGACCTGCGCCAGAGCCGCGCGATCATCGCCTGCATGCTCGCGCTGTTCCTGATCGGCGGCGCGACCTCGCTGTGGGCCGAATATCAGCCGAACCCGACCCTGAACAACGCTGCCGTCGAACAGACTGCGCCGCTGGAAGGCAAGGAAGCACGCTTCGGCACCACCGCCACCGTGCTGTGGTCGGTGACGACAACGGCGGCCTCGAACGGCTCGGTCAACGGCATGCACGACAGCCTCAACCCGCTAAGCGGCATGGTTGCGCTGGTCAACATGATGGTCGGCGAAGTGATCTTCGGCGGCGTCGGGGCGGGGCTCTACGGAATGTTGCTCAACGTGCTGATCGCGGTGTTCCTCGCCGGTCTGATGATCGGGCGTACGCCGGAATACCTCGGCAAGAAACTCCAGGCGCGGGAAGTGCAATTGCTGGTGGTGACCTTGCTGGTCATGCCGGTTGGCGTGCTGGTGCTCGGTGCGATTGCCGCCGCGGTTCCCAGTGCTGCGGCAACCATCAGCAACCCTGGCCCGCACGGTTTCAGCCAGTTGCTTTATGCCTACACCTCGGCGAGCGCCAACAACGGCTCGGCGTTCGGTGGTCTGAGCGCCAACACGCCTTTCCATAACCTGATGCTGGGCCTGGGCATGTTGATCGGCCGCTTCGGTTACATCCTTCCGGTACTGGCCTTGGCCGGCAGCCTGGCGATGAAGAAAACCGCACCGATCGGCCAGAACAGCTTCCCGACCCATGGCCCGCTGTTCGTGACGCTGTTGACCGTGACCATTTTGCTGGTGGGCGGCCTGACCTTTCTGCCGACTCTGGCGCTCGGCCCGATTGCCGAACATTTAAGTATGGGCTTCTAAGGAATCCATCATGAATATGCACGTTCCTGCAAAACCTGCAGAGCCGACCAAGTCGGCAGAAGCACCGAAAACCGCGATCTCGGCCCTGTGGCGGCCGGCGCTGCTGCAAGCTTTCGTCAAGCTCGACCCACGGCAACTGAAGCGTTCGCCGGTGATGCTGGTGGTCGAACTGACCGCAATTTTCACCACCGTGCTGTGCTTTATTCCCGATGCCGACGTGCCGACCTTCGTCGCCGCGCAAATCGCCCTGTGGCTGTGGTTCACCGTGCTGTTCGCCAACTTCGCCGAAGCCTTGGCCGAAGGTCGCGGCAAGGCCCGCGCCGACAGCCTCAAGGCTGGCAGTGAAGGCCTCAGCGCACGGCGCAAACAGGCCAATGGCAGCTTTCAAGTGGTGCCAGCCGCTAGCCTGCGCAAAGGCGATGTGGTGCGCGTCGAAGCCGGGGAGATGATCCCCGGTGACGGCGAAGTCATCGAAGGCATCGCAGCGGTCAACGAAGCGGCGATCACCGGTGAATCGGCGCCGGTGATTCGTGAGTCCGGTGGTGACCGTTCCGCTGTTACCGGCAACACGCGGCTGGTGTCCGACTGGCTGCTGGTGCAGATCACCGCCAACCCCGGTGAGTCCACTCTCGATCGCATGATCGCCCTGGTCGAAGGCGCCAAACGCCAGAAGACCCCGAACGAAGTGGCGCTGGATATCCTGCTGATCGGCCTGACCCTGATCTTTCTGCTGGTGGTCGTGACCCTGCAACCGTTCGCCCACTTCGCCAACGGCAGCCTGCCGCTGGTGTTTCTGGTGGCGCTGCTGGTCACGCTGATCCCGACCACCATTGGCGGTTTGCTGTCGGCGATCGGTATTGCCGGGATGGATCGTCTGGTTCGCCTCAACGTGATCGCCAAGTCTGGTCGCGCAGTGGAAGCGGCGGGCGACGTGCATGTGCTGTTGCTGGACAAGACCGGCACCATCACCTTCGGTAACCGTCGTTGCAGTGCGGTGTATGACGCGCCGGGTGTGAGTGGTCGCGAGCTGGCTGAAGGTGCGTTGTTTGCTTCGCTTGCCGATGAAACCGCTGAAGGTAAATCCATCGTCGAATACCTGCGCGGTCTGCATCCGCAGCCTGAGCCGGCGCTGGAAACCCTGACCGCCGTGCCGTTCAGCGCTGAAACCCGCCTGTCCGGTGTCGACTATCAGGGCCGTGTCTACCGCAAAGGCGCGGTGGATTCGCTGCTGAGTTTCCTCGGTCAGAAACGCTCGGACCTGGCCCCGGCACTGTCGCGGGAAATCGACAAGATTGCGCAGAGCGGCGGCACGCCATTGCTGGTCTGCGCCGACGGTAAATTGCTCGGCGCGATTCACCTCAAGGACGTGGTCAAACCGGGGATTCGCGAGCGTTTTGCCGAACTGCGCAAACTCGGCATTCGCACCGTAATGGTCACCGGCGACAACCCGCTGACCGCTGCCGCCATTGCCGCTGAAGCAGGGGTCGATGACGTCCTCGCTGAAGCCACGCCAGAGAAAAAACTCGCACGGATTCGTCATGAGCAGAACGACGGTCGTCTGGTTGCGATGTGCGGTGACGGTGCCAACGATGCCCCGGCGCTGGCCCAGGCTGACGTCGGCATGGCAATGAACGACGGCACCCAGGCTGCCCGCGAAGCGGCGAACATGGTCGACCTCGACAGCGATCCGACCAAGCTGCTCGACGTGGTGCAGATCGGCAAGGAATTGCTGGTGACTCGCGGTGCGCTGACGACGTTTTCCATCGCCAACGACGTGGCCAAATACTTCGCGATTTTGCCGGCGCTGTTCGCTTCGATCTATCCGCAGTTGGGTGTGCTGAACATCATGCAACTGACCAGTCCGCAGAGCGCGATTCTCTCGGCGATTGTCTTCAACGCCTTGATCATCGTCGTGCTGATTCCGCTGGCGCTGCGCGGTGTGCGCGTGCAAGCGGCGAGTGCGGCGGCGTTGTTGCGACGCAATCTGTTGATTTATGGATTGGGCGGGATTCTGGTGCCGTTCGTGGGGATCAAGGCGATCGACATGTTGCTTACGGCGATGCATCTGGTGTGAGGCTGATATCGCAGCCCCTCACCCTAGCCCTCTCCCGGGGGGAGAGGGGACCGACCGGGGTGATTACGGGAGCTGCACCGAGCTGAAATACCGAGCTGAACTCAGGTTTTGAAAAGCACAGAAATCGGCTCCCTATCCCCTTGGCGACTTTGGAGGAGAGGGGACTGACCTAGGTGTTTACGGAAGCTGTACCGACCCGAAATCCCGAGTCGAACTCAGGTTTGAACTGCACAAAGATCGGCTCCCTTTCCCCCTCGCCCCCTTGGGGGAGAGGGCTGGGGTGAGGGGGAAAAGATCCCCCTGACACCCCACCAAAGTTTGCCCAACGAATTCGAGGATCTTGCAATGTCCACAATGATACGTCCTGCCCTGAGCCTGCTGGTGCTGATGACCCTGGTCACCGGCGTCGCCTATCCACTGGTGGTAACCGGCGTTGCGCAAGTCGCATTTCCCGCGCAAGCCAATGGCAGCCTGGTGCGAGACGCCGACGGCAAAGTCCGCGGCTCGTCGCTGATTGCTCAGGATTTCGTCGGCGATGCGTGGTTCCATCCACGTCCCTCCGCCGGTGCGTTTGCTACGGTTTCCAGCAGCGCGAGCAATCTGGCGCCGAGCAATCCGGCACTCGCCACGCGGGTGATCGACGACGCCAACAAACTGCAGGTTCCCGGCCAGGGGCCGGTGCCGCTGGCGCTGCTGACCACTTCCGGCAGTGGCCTCGATCCACACTTGCCACCGGCAGCAATTGCCTATCAACTGGCGCGTGTCTCGGCAGCGCGAAATGTGCCGGTGTCGACCTTGCAACAACTGCTCGACGCGCACATCGAGCAGCCGTTGGTGGGGCCGCCGGTGGTGAATGTGCTTGAGTTGAACATGGCACTGGAAAAGCTCTGAATCCGCGGCGCGGCCATTCGCGAGCAGGCTCGCTCCCACAGTGGAATGCATACTCCTTGTGGGAGCGAGCCTGCTCGCGAAGAGGGCCGAAAGAACACTGCATAACTATCAGCAAGAGAGAACATCAAGCATGAGCGACTCCGGCCGCGCCGACGCGCTGTTAGCAGACCTGCCCCGTGACGGCCGTGGCCGGCTCAAGGTTTTTCTCGGCGCCGCCCCCGGTGTCGGCAAGACTTACGCCATGCTTCAGGCTGCGCACACACAGCTGCGCCAAGGCGTGAAAGTTATTGCGGGCGTCGTCGAAACCCACGGCCGCGCTGAAACCGAAGCGCTGCTCGGCGGCCTGCCGCAGCAACCGTTGGTACGCTCGGAATACCGTGGCGTGATGCTCGAAGAAATGGACCTCGACGGCCTGCTCGCGGCCAAGCCGAAGTTGGTGCTGGTCGATGAACTGGCACACAGCAATGCCCCCGGCAGTCGCCACGCGAAACGCTGGCAAGACATTCAGGAACTGCTCGCCGCCGGCATCGACGTGTTCACCACGGTCAACGTCCAGCATCTGGAAAGTCTCAACGATCAGGTGCGCGGCATCACCGGTGTGCAAGTGCGCGAAACCCTGCCGGACTGGGTGCTGCAAGAAGCTTACGAACTGCTGCTGATCGACCTGCCGCCGCGCGAATTGCTCGAGCGCTTGCGTGAAGGCAAGGTCTACGTGCCGGAGCAGGCGCGCGCGGCGATCGATGCGTTTTTCACCCAGACCAACCTCACCGCGTTGCGTGAGCTGGCGATGCAAACCGCCGCGGCGCAGGTCGATAACGATCTCGCCCAAGGCTATCGCCAGCTCGGTCAGGCCGCGCCGGCGGTACGTGGGCGCTTGCTGGTCGGCGTTGATGGTGATGCGCAAGCCGAACGCCTCGTGCGCCATGCCAGTCGCGTCGCCCAGCGCCGGCATCTGCCGTGGAGTCTG
This sequence comes from Pseudomonas tensinigenes, assembly GCF_014268445.2. NCBI lineage: Bacteria > Pseudomonadati > Pseudomonadota > Gammaproteobacteria > Pseudomonadales > Pseudomonadaceae > Pseudomonas > Pseudomonas tensinigenes. The sequence continues at coordinate 4,919,954 of NZ_CP077089.1, read as the reverse complement.
GTGCATGTCGATAACGGTGCGGTGCGCGACGAGCAATCACGCCTGCGTCTGCAAAGCGCTCAGCAATTGGCGGAGCGCCTCGGTGGTGAAGTGGTTTTATTGCGCGCCGGTGAAGTCGCGAAAACCTTGGTCCAGCATGCCGCCGAGCGCCGTGCGAGTCTGGTGCTGGTCGGCCAGTCCAGGCCGAGTTGGCGTCGTCGACTGTTCGGTGGTGGCTTGGCGGCGCGTCTCTTGCGTCAAGCCCATGGGCTGGAAATCAACGTCCTCGACAATGATCATGAACACCCGCAGTCACGCCCGCGAAACCCGCTGACACTGGTGTGGTTCGACTATGCGCTGGCGCTGGTCGCCACCGTGTTGGCCAGTGCTCTGGCGTGGGCGGTGTCGAGTGTGTTGCCGCTGCCGAATATCTCGCTGGTGTTTCTCGCGGCCGTGTTGCTGGTGGCGGTGCGCAGCAGTCTCGGCCCGGCGCTGGCTTGTGCGGCGCTGTCGTTTCTGACCTACGATTTTTTGTTCATCCCGCCGAATTTTTCTTTCAGCATTCAGCGCGAAGAAGACGTGCTGACCCTGCTGTTTTTCCTGTTGATGGCGGCACTGACGGGCAACCTCGCGGCGCGTCAGCGTCGGCAATTGCAGGCGTTGCGCGACACCCAGGAAGAAACCACCGAACTGCTCGATCTGTCGCGCAAACTCACCGCCGCGACCGATCGCCAAGCGGTGGTCAGCGCAGCCGCGCAACACCTCAATGGCTGGAGCGATCTGCAACTGTGCCTGCTCAATCGCGACGGCCAGGGCGGCTGGAAAGTCGAGACCGGCGGGCCGTTGGAGTTTACCGAGTCCGAGCGTGCCGCCGCCGACTGGGCCTGGCAGCACGATCAACCGGCGGGCATGGGTACCGGCACGCTGCCGTTCGGGCGCTGGTGGTGGTGGCCGTTATCGGTCGAGGACGGACCGCTGGCGCTGCTCGGTGTCTGCGCCAAAGAAGGCCAGACCTTGAGTGGCCAGCGTCGCCGCTTGCTCACCGCATTGAGTCAGCCGCTCGCCCAAGCGCTGGCGCGCGCGCAATTGGCCGATGATCTGGAAGCTGCGCGCCTGCACGGTGAGACCGAACAATTGCGCAGTGCCTTGCTGGCCTCCGTGTCCCATGACTTGCGCACGCCGCTGACCGCCATGCGCGGTAGCATCGACAGTCTGTTGGCCCTCGGCGAAGCGATCCCGCTGGAGGATCGTCGTGAACTGCTCGAAGGCACCCGCGATGAAGCCGAACGCCTCGATCGCTACATCCAGAATCTGCTCGACATGACCCGCCTCGGCCACGGCGCGCTGAAGCTCGCGCGGGACTGGGTATCGCCGGCAGATATCGTCGGCAGTTCGCTCAATCGTCTGCGCGCGGTGCTCGCGCCGTTGCAGGTCAGCACCGATGTGCCGAGCGAGTTGCCGCTGTTGTTCGTGCATGCCGCGTTGATCGAACAGGCATTGGTCAATGTGATGGAAAACGCCGCGCGCTTTTCACCCGTTCACGGTCGTTTGCAACTCAGCGCGGGAGCGAATGACGAGGAGATTTTCTTCTCGGTCAGTGACGAGGGGCCGGGGATTCCCGAGGACGAGCGGGCGAAGATTTTCGACATGTTCTACACCGCTGCCCGGGGTGATCGCGGCGGCCAGGGCACCGGCCTGGGCCTGGCGATCTGTCAGGGCATGGTCGGTGCGCACGGCGGTCGTATCAGTGTCGCCGACGGCATCGACGGACGCGGCACTTGCATCACCTTGCACTTGCCGTTGCAGACGCAACCGGGGATGGACGATGAAGGCTGAAGCCGACTGCGCTACTCTCTTGCCAATCATTTGTGTTGATGTGAATTCATGAGCCAGACCGCGACCATTTTGGTCATCGACGACGAACCGCAGATCCGCAAATTCCTGCGCATCAGCCTCGCTTCCCAGGGCTACAAAGTGCTCGAGGCCGGCACCGGTGCCGAGGGGTTGGCGCAGGCCGCGCTGAACAAACCGGACTTGCTGGTGCTCGACCTCGGCCTGCCGGACATGGACGGCCAGCAAGTGCTGCGCGAGTTTCGCGAGTGGGCCACTGCGCCGGTGCTGGTGCTGTCGGTGCGCGCCAGCGAAGGGCAGAAAGTCCAGGCGCTGGATGGCGGCGCCAATGACTACGTGACCAAGCCGTTCGGCATTCAGGAATTCCTTGCTCGGGTCCGCGCGTTGTTACGTCAGGCGCCGGCGGGGGAGGCGCAGCAGGCGGCATTGAGTTTCGGCCCGTTGACGGTGGATCTGGCCTATCGGCGGGTGTTGCTCGACGGTGTCGAAGTGGCGCTGACCCGCAAGGAATACGCGGTGCTGGCGCAACTGGCGCGGCATCCGGGGCGAGTGATTACCCAGCAGCAATTGCTCAAGGACATCTGGGGGCCGACCCATACCGAAGACAGCCATTATCTGCGGATTGTGGTGGGGCATTTGCGGCAGAAGCTGGCGGATGATCCGACGCGGCCGCGGTTTATTGTCACTGAAGCCGGGGTTGGTTATCGGTTGTTGAGTGAGAACAGCCTGTAGGTAGTTGTGTTGTCTTTTCTGGCCTCATCGCGAGCAGGCTCACTCCTACATTTGGAATGCATTCCCCTTGTAGGAGTGAGCCTGCTCGCGATGAGGGCATTGCATTCAATCGAGATTTTTCAGTCGATCAACCCTGCTCACTGTCATACCGATCCAGCGTATCCCGCGCAATCTCCCGTCCCAATGCGATCAACTCCGGCGCCTTGTAAAACTCGAAAAACCGGCACACCCGCTTCGGCACGTTAATCAGAATATCCGGCGGATACCCGGCAATCTTGTACTGCGCCAGCGAGGTCTGCATCACCTCGAAACTCTGGTTGATCAAATCCAGCAGCGAGGCTGGCCCGACGTTATCGATGATGAACGAACCGGTCGCCGATTTCGGTGCGCCTTCACGTTCGGGTGCGGCGGCGGGTTGCTGGCTCTCCGGCTCGGCGCCTTCAAGCCATGGATTGATATCCGCCGCCTCGGCGCGCAGCGCTTCCTGCTCAAGCCGTAACAGTTGCTCGGCCTGTGTTCGGCGGAACGGCATCTTCGACCCCAGCGAACTGATCAGGCTGTCGAAGCGCGAACGAAACGCGGCCGGGCGCTGGATCACCGGCAGTTTGTAGTGACGCTGGTTGGTCGAGTTGAGGTTGACCGCAATGATCAGATCACAGTGGCTCGACACCACCGGCACAATCGGCAGCGGGTTGAGAATACCGCCGTCGACCAGCATGCGATTGCCTTGCATCACCGGCGTGAACAGACTCGGAATCGCCGCCGAGGCGCGCATGGCCTGATGCAGGCAGCCTTCCTGAAACCAGATTTCCTGTTGATTGGTGAGATCCGCGGCGACGGCGGTGTAGGGGATGCGCAAGTCTTCGATGTTGATTTCGCCGACGATCTTGCGGATCTGCCCGAAGACCTTTTCGCCGCGAATCGCGCCGAGGCGAAAACTCACGTCGACCAGCCGCAGCACATCCAGATAGTCGAGACTTTCGATCCAGTTCTTGTAGACGTCGAGCTTGCCGGCGGCGTAGATCCCGCCGACCACGGCGCCCATCGAACACCCGGCAATGCAGGCGATGTCGTAACCGCGTCGTTCGATCTCTTCAATGACTCCGATATGGGCATAACCCCGGGCGCCACCGGAGCCCAGCACCAGTGCGACACGCTTTTTCATCAAACTTCCTCCCGACAAGGTTGCACAATGCACCCATCGTCGGGCTGGCTCAATCGCCGAGGTCGTTGAGTGCGCCGGTGACGTCGTTTTTTCGATACTGCATGACCCTTCGGCGCTATCCTTCTCAGTTGCGCGGTTTCACCCGCCGGCGAGGCACTTTTTCGCAACCAAGCCGTCTTACCTGCACGACTGTTGACCTATTCTGAGGTGTGAGTGATGAAAGCCTGGATCTGTGTGCCGTTGATGGCTCTGGTATTGGCCGGTTGCGCCGGTAAAACCGCTTACCGCGACAGCTGCGGTAGCCAGCTCGACGCGGCCTGGCATGAACTGGATCTGGCCAAGGCCGAAGGCTTTGCCGGCACCGTCAGCTACTCCAAAGCGTTGTCGCTGCTGACCGCCGCCAAGACCCAGCAACAATTCGAGGGTTTCGAAGGCTGCAGCAAGAAAGCCGAGAAAGCGCGTTTCTACATTCGCGAATCCCGCGCCGGCCGATAAAAGCAGCGGCAAGATCTCAGCTACAAGCTACAAGTAGTAGGCGCTCACACTTGGAGCTTGCAGCTTGCAGCTTCTAACTGTTTACGGAGTAAACCCATGATTGACCGGTTGGTGGCTCATGTCCTGAGTCTGGAGGTGCGTCTGTTGGCCTGTCAGGCGCGATTGACGGCACGCACCGACCCCGAGGCGCTGCACGATCTGCGCACCACGGTGCGGCGCTTGCGCAGCCTGTTGCGGCCATTGCGCGGCTTGCCAGGCGTCGAGCAACTGGAAGACGCCGCTTCGGCAGTCGGCCAATTGACCACGCCATGGCGTGATCGTGAAGTGCTGGCGGCGTACTTGCTTCAGCATGATCAGCCTCAAGCCGCGCAGCGGCGCATGGCGCAAATGGCTGAGGCCTATCCGGCGCTGGCGGCGAGTGCCGAGGTCGCTTCGCTGCTGATGATTCTCGACGCTTTCCCGCGATTCCTGCGCGCTTCCCAACGTCAGGGCTTGCTCAAAGGTTTGGACAAGCGCATCGAAAAACGCCTGGGCAAGCAATGGCAGAAACTCGACGAAGCACTGCACGATCCCGCTCACGACCGTCATCGCTTGCGCTTGCTGATCAAGCGCGTGCGGTACGGCATCGAAGCTTATCCCGAACTGGACCGCTTGCCCGAAGCGGCGCTGGCGCGATTGAAATCGGCCCAGGGCGCGTTGGGTGACTGGCACGATTGCTGGCAGTGGTTGGCGAAGGCTGAGCTGGAGGCGGATCTGCAGCCTTGTGTCGCCACTTGGCAGGCGACCATGATCAACGCCGAAGCGAAGGCTGATCGCGTGCTGGAAAAACTCAGTTCAGCCTGTTTCAAATAACTCTCCATTCACAACGATTCCTGTGGGAGCGAGCCTGCTCGCGAAAGCGGTGGTTCAGACGGCAAATATGTCGACTGACACGGCCTCTTCGCGAGCAGGCTCGCTCCCACAGGGTGTTGTGTGTGTCAGGAAGCCTGGTAAGGCCTTTCTGTCAGTCTCTTTGACCGGAATAGACGCTGCGGCGCTCTGCAGCTCTGGTTAAGATCCCTGCATTCCTTTCTCGTTTTCTGAGGTTGCCATGCGCTTTAGCGATCTGCTCGATGCGGTCCGCCGCCAACCGGAACTGACGATTCCTGCCGAATGGGGTCAGGGCCGTGCCAGTTTCGGTGGTCTGGTTGCCGCGCTGCAATACGAAGCCATGCGCGCGAAAGTCCCGGCCGATCGCCCGGTGCGTTCATTGGCGATCACTTTTGTCGGCCCGGTCGAGCCTGAAGTCCCGGTGAGCTTTGAAGTGGATGTGCTGCGTGAAGGCAAAGCCGTCAGCCAGGTCATGGGCCGGGCGATGCAGAATGGTCAGGTGGTAACGATCATTCAAGGCAGCTTCGGTGCCTCGCGGCCGTCGGAGGTTGCCGTCGAAGCGTATCCGGCGCCGGCAATGAAACACTGGGACGAATGCCAGGAGCTGCCTTACATCAAAGGCGTGACCCCGGAATTCATGCGTCATCTGGCGATGCGCTGGAGTGTCGGTGGGATGCCGTTCACCGGCAATCAATCGCGGCTGATGGGCGGCTGGGTGCGCTTGCGTGGGGATGTCAAAGAAGAGCCGGTCAATGAGGCGCATCTGTTGGCCCTGGTGGACGCATGGCCGCCCGCGCTGTTGCCGTATCTGAAGAAGCCTGCGCCGGGCAGCACGCTGACCTGGACCATCGAATTCGTTCAGCCGTTACGCGACTTGAGCACGCTGGACTGGTGCCAATACCTCGCCGACATCGAGTACGCCGCCGACGGCTACGGCCATGTCGCCGCCAAGTTGTGGAGCGCTGAAGGTGAATTGATTGCGATGAGTCGTCAGACCGTCACAATCTTCGCCTGACTCAGTGCCGACGGTGGCGCTCACGCCAGGCGCGCCACCAGCCGCCACTGAGAAAGAAGCGCGGAAAAGTCAGAAACTGCTCGACCAGTAACCGCGACACCGCATCTTTACGATCACTGAACGGCTCGGAGGCTTGCGCCTCCAGGCTGTGACCATGACGCTGCAAACCCAGCGCCGCGATGATGCCGATCACGCCGATGGCCACACTGGCCAAGCTCAGGCTGAACACCCCGGAGACGATCAGCAGAAACGCGACGATGAACAGCGGCACGGCGATCAGGTGCAACACCAGATTGGTCGGGTGCTGGTGATTGCCCGGGTACGCGCGCCATTGCCACGCGGGAAGGTTGGGGTGACGTTTACCCATGTTTTCTACTCCTCGATCCATGTTGAACTCATGGTTGAAGAATAGGCCCGGGCGCGGAGGGCGGCGAATCAAGGTTGGCTATTGGCATCATAGGGATTATGGACAAAAAAGATCGCAGCCTTCGGCAGCTCCTACATTGAAATGCGTACACCTGTAGGAGCTGCCGAAGGCTGCGATCTTTTGATCTTCAGAGTTTCAACTGACCTATGGCCTTGCTCAGTTCCCCAGCCAACGTCGCCAATTCATTACTCGTGGTCGCCGAATCCACCGTCTGCTGCACGGTGTTCTCGGTCACATCGCGAATACTTACCACCGCCCGGTTCATCTCCTCGGCGACCTGGCTTTGCTGCTCCGCCGCCACGGCAATCTGCGTGTTGCTCTCACGCATCTGCGCCACCGCTCCGGTGATCTCCGCCAGCGCCTCGCCGGCCTCTTGTGCTTGCTGCACGCAATCGTCGGCCTTGTACGAACTCTCCTGCATGAAATCCACCGCGTCGCGGGTGCCGGCCTGCAACGCCGAGACCATGGTGGTGATCTCGTCAGTCGAAGTCTGTACTCGTTTGGCCAGATTGCGCACTTCATCGGCGACCACGGCAAACCCTCGGCCCATTTCACCGGCGCGGGCCGCTTCGATCGCAGCGTTCAACGCCAATAGATTGGTCTGCTCGGCAATGCTGTGAATCACGCTGACCACGCCATTAATTTTTTGGCTGTCTTCGGCCAGCCGTTGAATCATCTCGGCGGTCTGCTGTACGCCGCTGGAGAGCCCGGCAATCGAGTGCTGCACTCGCGCGACCACTTGCTGACCGCTGCCGGCGAGACCATCGGCGGTCTGCGACAGGTCGCGGGTGGCGCCGGCGTGTTGGGCGATGTGATAAACCGTGGCGGTCATTTCATTGATCGCGGTAGCGGCCTGATCGGTTTCGCTCTGCTGGCCGAGCATGCCGTTACGCACTTCGTTCATGCTCGAGGCCAGCCGCGCCGCACCGACATCCAGTTGCCGTGCGGTGTTGGCCACGGTGCTGACAACGCGCTGATAACCGGCCTGCATCGCGTTGAACGCATTGGCCATCTGCCCGACTTCATCTTTGCCCGCCAATGGCACTCGGGCCGAGAGATCACCGCTTTTTTCGACGTGGAGCATCACGTCTTTCAAGGTGTTGAGCTGGCTGAGCAGGAAGCGGATCAACAGTTGCGAGGCACACAGCATGGCGAACATCAGGATGAACACCGCCACTGCGTAATTGGCGAAACGCTCGCTGAACACCTGACTCAGGCTCGGGCCGTAGGCAATCACCGCGACCTGCTGGCCATCGGCGCGGCTGAACACTTCGGCGCCCATCAATGGGTTGTCACCGAACAGCGGTAGGTGATTGATTTCGTTCCAGCCGTTGCTTTCAGTTATTTCCAGCAAGGGTTGATCATTCAGGCGCGGTGCTTCGCCACGCTTGAAGGTCAGCACCTGATCGGTCTTCGGCAGCGGTTGCCCGGCCGGCCAGGCTTTGAGCAGTTGTGCCTGGGCTTGCGCCGAGGCCTGTGACGCGTGACTGCGCGCCTGTTGTTCGAGCTGCACGGCGTACAGCACCAGCAGCAGGGTAGTAACGAAGGCGACCGCATTGACCGCCCAGAATTTGTATTTCAGCGAGATATTGCTAAGCCAGGCACCCATGGAGGTCTTCTCTGATAGCGGAAACAGTTTTGGCAAGGTGCCATTATTGTGCCGCTATGCAGATCCGCGGATCTTGATACATATCAAAAGAACACATCGCCCCCTGTGGGAGCGAGCCTGCTCGCGAAGAGGGCGTGTCAGCCAACATCATTGCCATCTGAACCACCGCTTTCGCGAGCAGGCTCGCTCCCACAGGGGAATTTCGGTGTGTCAGGAGAGGGCGGGGAGGTTGTAGAACGCGCGGGCACACGCAGTGGTGTGCGCCGCCAGATCTTCCTCGGTCTCGCCGCGATGCAACGCCACTTCACGCAGCACTTCGGTCAGATACGCCGGTTCATTGCGGCCGTTCTTCGGTTTCGGTCGCAGGGTGCGCGGCAGCAGATAAGGCGCGTCGCTTTCCAGCATCAAGCGCCCGCGTTTGATCTCTTTCACCAGCGGATGCAAATGCGTGCCACGGCGTTCGTCGCAGATCCAGCCTGTGATGCCGATGTGCAGATCCAGGTCGAGATAGCTGAACAAGGCTTTTTGCTCGCCGGTGAAGCAATGCACCACCGCGGCGGGCAGTTGATCGCGGAAGCCTTTGAGGATTTCCAGCAAACGCTGGCTGGCATCACGCTCATGCAGAAACACCGGCAATTGCAGTTCAACGGCCAGCGCCAAGTGTTCTTCGAGGACTTTTTCCTGCTGTGGGCGCGGCGAGAAATCACGGTTGAAATCCAGCCCGCATTCACCCACGGCGACTACATTTTTTTCTTGCAACAGGCTTCGCAAACGACGGGCGCTGTCAGCGTTCCAGTCACTGGCCGAATGCGGATGAATACCGGCGGTGGCGAACAGCCGTTGACCGCTCTCATCCAGTTGCTGGCACAGCTCCAGAGCCTGTTCGCTGCCCTCGACGCTGGTGCCGGTCAGCACCAGTTGGCAAACCCCGGCGGCATAGGCGCGATCAAGCACGGCCTGATGTTTGTCGGCGAAACTGGGATTGGTCAGGTTGACGCCGATATCGATGAGTTGCATGGTTGCTACCTCGGGCCGAAGGCCGGAAAGCATACCAGAGCTGTAGATTCATAAGAAAAGCCAAGAACTACAACAAGTTATAGCTGTCTGTTGATGCCGCGACGCAGACCGGTTTGGTAGAAGTGCCATTACTGTGCCAGTCTCTCGCACGTTGCCAGCGCTCATGGCGCTCTGTTTTCGTCGGTGATTTCGACATTTTAAAGATGAAATCGCCCCCTATTCTTTCCGGAGAGTGGATGGTTCGTCCCTCGGTTTTGCTGCTGTTGTGTGGATCGTTACTGCTGCCGATGACGGCGGTTGCGCGCCTGCCCGGGCCACTGCAAGCCGTTCCGGCGGCCAAGGTGCGGGACTTGTCCGAGATTCGCAGCAGCCGCGTGTTGCGCGTGCTGGTCAATCAGAGCCGCAACAGCTCCGGTGAAGTTCAGGGTCAGGCCATCGGCGTCGAATACCATCGCCTGCGCGCCTTCGAGCAATACCTCAACGGCCACGCCCGCGATGGCCAGCAACTTACCCTCAAAATCATTCCCAAAGCCAAGGATCAACTGCTCGGCGCCTTGCAGCGTGGCGAAGGTGATCTGGTCGCACCGGGTGAATTGCTCGATCTGCAACCTGGTTATGCCGTGGCCAGCAGCGAACCGATCGCCAGCAACATACCGCTGGTGCTGGTCGGGATCAAAGGTGAGCGGCGCTACACCAAAGTCGAGCAGCTTTCCGGCAAAACCCTGGCGTTGCCGACCGGCAGTGCGGCGGGGGAGGCGGTCAGTCAGCTCAACCAGAAACTGGCGTTGCACAAACTGGCGCCGATCAAGATCGAATGGGTTGATCCGACGCTGGCGGTCGAAGATGTGCTGGAGATGGTTCAGGGCGGGATTTTTCACCTGACCATCGTTGAGCAGCCGATTGCCGAACGCTGGGGCAAGATCCTGCCGAAACTGCGCTTTGACCGGCAACTGATGATCAGCGAGCCGGGCGAGGAATACTGGTTTGTACGCCGCGATGCTGCGATGTTGCGTGCGAGCATTGATCGCTTCCTCGGTGGTTACAAGAAACCGTCCAACGAAGATGCCGCGTTTCTGCGCATCTATCGCCGTCTCTATCAAGTCCACTATCCATTGGCCAAGGCTGACCGCCAACGCCTGGAAAAACTGCGCCCGACCCTGCAAAAGCACGCGCAGGCGCAGAACATGGACTGGCTCAATCTGGCCGCACTGGCGTTCAAGGAATCACGCCTGCAACCCAATGCCCGCAGCGGCAGTGGCCCGACCGGGCTGATGCAGATCACCCCGTCCGCCGCTCAGCGAGTCGGCGTGAGCAACATTCAGAATCTTGATGCGAATGTGCAGGCCGGGGCCAAATATCTGGCGATGATCCGCCGCAAGTTCTTCAACAGCCCCAAGCTCAATGAGCGCGAGCGCATGGCCTTTACCTTGGCGGCCTACAACATCGGCCCCGAGCGCGTGCAGGGCATGCGCGCTGAGGCCCGACGCCGGGGGCTGAATCCTAACCAGTGGTTCTTCCAGGTCGAGCGCATCGCCATGGAGCAGGTAGGAATGGGGCCGGTCAGCTATGTTAATAGCGTGAACAAGTATTACTTGGCGTTCGACCGGGAGCGGGAGTCGTTGGAGCCCGGGGCGCAAAAAGTCGTCTCACGGAAATGATCTAATAAACTGATTGTTATGGCGGAATATTTGCGCTTTTAACATGAAATTTACTGATTAATATAGCGGCCAACCAACACACATAACTTCTAGCAAAAACAAGGAATGCCCCATGAGCTCTCTGATCAACAAAGTACTGTTCACCCGCGCTGGCTACGGTCTGACCATCCTGCGCATCGCTGTCGGCGTGATCTTCGCGGCTCACGGTTCGCAAAAACTTTTCGGTCTGTTCGGTGGTTATGGTCTGGCGGGCACCGCGCAGTACATGGACAGCATTGGTCTGCACCCGGGCTACCTGATGGCGACGCTGGCGGGCGGTACTGAGTTCTTCGCTGGCCTGGCCTTGATCATCGGCCTGCTGGTACGCCCGGCGGCATTGGGTCTGACCTTCCTGTCGCTGGTGGCAATCTTCACCGTACACATCAGTAACGGTCTGTTTATGGCCAACAACGGTTACGAGTTCGCGCTGGCCCTGCTCGGTGGCAGCCTCGCCGTGCTGATCGAAGGCGCCGGCAAGCTCTCGGTGGACCGCGCCATCGCCGGTTAAGCGCTCTGGCTCAAGGAAAAGGCCCGCATTGTGCGGGCCTTTTTTGTTGCGGCTGATTCTTGACACTGATCGGTCACGTTCTCTAGGATGTTGCCCATGCGCCGATTTAAACAGCTACTTGCGGGGCGCCAGGTGACTTCAACAGTTGCCGTCAGAAGCCGGAACAGGGCTTCGAAATACCGCTAAAGCGCTGGTTCGGTGTTGCCTCTCACCTGCCATGCAGACTTTTGAGGCAGAGACACGACACGATGAATGCACTACGCCCTCCAGCACGTCCTGCGCCGATCACTGCGCATATCACTCAACGCAACCCGAAAATCCTCCTTGGCGGCAAACATCAGCCGACGCTGTTGCGTTATCTCGATGGCTGGCCACGTCGCAGCGGCGGTCCTGCCGCGTTCCTGATCCAGTTCGTCGAAGACGGCGAGTCGCTGGCGCGTTTTGCCAGCGACAGTTTTGATCTGGCAGTGATTCAGGCACCGAGCGCTGAGGATGCGCCGGAGATGATCAAGCAACTGGTCCGCGTTGCGCGTCAGGGTTTGATCACTCGCCGCTGACAGGCTTTACGGATAGTCGATGGCGACGATGTAAACGAACTGCTCACCCGTCGGTGTCTGCACCCTGACTTCTGCATCCAGCGCCTTGCCGATCAAGGCGCGGGCGAGTGGCGAGTCGATGCTGATCAGACCCAGTTTCAGATCCAGTTCATCCGGGCCGACGATGCGGTAGCGCGATTGCTTGCCGTCTTCGTCTTCGATGGTCACCCATGCGCCGAAGTAGACCTTGTTCGGGTCACTGGGTTTTTCACTGACGACTTTCAATGCTTCCAGGCGCTTGGTGAGAAAGCGCACGCGACTGTCGATCTCGCGCAGCATTTTCTTGCCGTAGGTGTATTCAGCGTTCTCCGAGCGATCACCCTGCGCCGCCGCTTCGCTGACCGATTGCGTGACTTGCGGGCGGCGCACATGCCACAACTCATGGAATTCGGCGCGCATCCGCGCTTCACCCTCAGGGGTGATCAACGCGGTGCCGGCGGGGCGTGGAGGGCGATAACGGCTCATGGCAACTTCTTGTGATTAAGACCGACTGAGTCTATCAACCCTCACGCAACACTGTCAGTGGACTTGCGTTGAGTGCCCGGCGCGTACCGAACACGCCGGCCCCCCCAATCAGCGCGGCGCCAATCAACGGCAGCACCAACAACCATGGATGCGGGTGCCACGGCAGATCGAACGCGTAGCGATACAACACCAGACTCACCACTTCCGAGCCGATCGCCGCGAGCAATCCGCTGACCGCACCGAGCAAACCGAACTCGATACGCCGTGCCTTGATCAGCAACTGCCGCTCCGCACCCAGCGCACGCAACAGCGCGCCTTGGCGAATGCGTTCATCGAGCGTCGCCTGCAAGCCGGAAAACAGCACGGCCATTCCAGCCGCCAAGACAAACAACAATACATATTCCACGGCCAGGGTGACTTGGGCGAGGATGCTGCGCAGTTGTTCCAGCAGCGCTTCGACCTGAAGAATGGTCACCGCCGGGAAGGTGCGTGATAGTTCGACGATCTGCTGATCATGACCTGGCGCCAGATAGAAGCTGGTCAGGTAAGTCGCCGGCAGATCCTTCAGCGTGCCGGGCTGAAAGATCATGAAGAAGTTCGGCTGGAAGTTGTCCCAGTTGATCTCACGCAGGCTGGTGACCTTCGCTTCACGATTGACCCCGCCGACGCTGAACACCATGTGATCGCCGAGTTTGAGCTTGAGGCTTTCGGCGACTTTACCTTCCACCGATACGCCGGGAACGCCGTCGGTTGGCTGATCTTTCCACCACTCACCGGCGGTGAGCTTGTTGCCCGCCGGCAAATCCGCCGCCCAGGTCAGGCTCAAATCGCGCTGCACGGCACGGTCGCCGGCCGAATCCTTGCTGACGATTTGCTGCACGGCTTCGCCGTTGATGCTGATCAGCCGTCCCGGTACCACCGGATACAGTGGCGCCGCTTGCGCGGACACTTTGATCAGGTGATCGGTGAAGGCCTGTTTGTCTGCTGGCAGAATGTTCAGGGCAAAATAGTTGGGAGCGTTTTTCGGTAGCTGGTTTTGCCAGGTGTCGAGCAGTTCGCCACGCAGCAGGGCGATCAAGGCCATCGACAGCAGAATCAGGCCGAATGCCAGCGACTGACCAGCCGCTGCCAAGGGATGGCGCAGCAACTGGCCCAGACCTAACCGCCACGGCAGCGAAGCACGGGCGAGCATCCGCCGCAGGCTTTGCAGCAGTAACAACAGCAGACCGCCCAACACCAACGCGGCAACTACACCACCACCGAGCAAGGCGAACGTCAGCAGCAGATCGAGGCTCAGGCGCCACATGATCAGGCCGAGCGCACCCAAGGCTGCGCCGTAAACCATCCAGGTACTCGACGGGATGGGCAACATGTCCCGGCGCAGCACACGCAGCGGCGGCACGCGGCCCAGCGCAGCCAGCGGCGGCAAGGCGAAACCGGCCAACGCCACCAACCCGGTGCCGATTCCGGCAATGGCTGGAAACAGACCGCCCGGTGGCACATCGCTTGGCAACAAATCATGCAGCAGCGCGAACAAACCCAGTTGTGCCAGCCAGCCGAGCAGCGCTCCGCTGAGCGCGGCGAGCAAGCCGAGCACGGTCAACTGCAAACTGAACAGCACCATGGTTTCCCGGCGCGATAATCCGAGGCAGCGCAGCAAGGCACTGGCGTCGAAACGGCGACTGGCGAAACGGTTGGCCGACAACGCCACAGCTACACCTGCCAACAACACGGCGACCAGACTGGCCATGTTCAGATAGCGCTCGGCCTTACCGAGGGCTCCGCCAATCTGTCGGTTGCCATCGCGGGCGTCCTGAATCCGCTGATTCGCAGCGAGCCCGGGTTTGATCAGCTGTCGATAGGTTTCCAGCGCCTGCGGTTCACCGCGCCACAGTTCGCGGTAACTCACGCGGCTGCCGGGTTGCACCACGCCGGTGGCGGCGAGGTCATCAATGTTGATCATCACTCGGGGCGTGAGGCTATAGAAGTTGCCGGCGCGATCCGGTTCATACGTCAGTACGCGCGCCAGTTTCAATGTCTTCATGCCGACATCGATGCTGTCGCCGATCTTCAGATCCAGTGCGGTCAACAGGCGTGCCTCGACCCAGGCTTCGCCGGGTTGCGGTTCACCGCCGGTTTCTTCGGCAGCGAACGGGGCGGGCGCGCTCTTCAGTTCACCACGCAACGGGTAGGCGCGATCGACGGCTTTGATGCTCGACAGCTGGATGCCGTTGTCGGTGGCAATGACGCTGGAAAACTCCACCACTTGCGCGTGATTCAGGCGCAGCTCAGTACCACTCCTGATCTGTTCTTCACGGGCCGGGGAACTGCCTTCGAGAACCAGATCGGCGCCGAGAAATTCAGTCGCGCGCAGCATCATCGCGCCATTCAGTCGGGCGCCGAAATAACCGATGGCGGTACTCGCCGCCACCGCCACGACCAGCGCAAAGAACAACACGCGCAATTCACCGGCGCGGGCATCGCGCATGAGTTGGCGTATGGCGAGACTGAACAGGCGCAACAGCGGCAAACGTGCCATCAAGGCTCCAGAGGGGCGACCAACAGCCCGGCTTCAAGACGGATCAGGCGCCGGCAGCGATGGGCCAGGCGTTCGTCGTGGGTCACCAGCACCAGGGTGGTGCCGCGCTCCTTGTTCAATTCGAAAAGCAGATCGCTGATGCGCTCACCGGTGTGGCTGTCGAGGTTGCCGGTGGGTTCGTCGGCGAACAGTACGTCAGGCTCGGCAGCAAACGCACGGGCAATCGCCACACGTTGTTGCTCACCACCGGAGAGTTGACGTGGCGAGTGGGTCAGACGCTGGCCAAGGCCGACGCGCTGGAGCAACTCCGTCGCCCGTTCACGGGCGTCTTTGCGGCCATCAAGTTCCAGCGGCAGCATGACGTTTTCCAGCGCATTGAGGCTGTCGAGCAACTGGAACGACTGGAAGACGAAACCGACATGCTCGGCACGAATGCGTGCGCGCTGGTCTTCATCCAGATTGCTCAGGCCCTGGCCGGCGAGGATAACTTCGCCACTGCTTGGCAGATCGAGGCCGGCGAGCAGGCCGAGGAGGGTGGATTTACCGGAACCGGACGCGCCGACGATGGCCAGGCTGTCGCCCTTGTTCAGTTCCAGGCTGAGTTCGTGCAGGATAGTCAGTTCACCTTCCGCGCTGGGAACCACTTTGCTGAGGTTCTTCGCGGTGAGAATGCTTGCGCCCATGGAGAATCCGATGCGTGTGTGGTTTTTGAGTGCTGGCCTGGCCTTGATGTGCATGGCCCAGAACGCAGCGGCGGGTACTGTCCTGATCGTTGGCGATAGTATCAGCGCCGGTTTCGGACTGGATACCCGCTTGGGGTGGGTGTCGTTGCTCGAACAACGGCTCAAACAGGAGGGTTTCGACGACAAAGTGGTCAATGCCTCCATCAGCGGCGACACCAGTGCCGGAGGCCAGGCGCGCCTGCCCGCGCTGCTTGCAGAGCATAAGCCGGAACTGGTGATCCTCGAATTGGGTGGCAACGATGGCTTGCGCGGAATGCCGCCAACTCAATTGCAACAAAATCTTGCCTCGATGATCGACAGCTCGCGTCAGAGCGGGGCCAAGGTGCTGTTGCTCGGCATGCAACTGCCGCCCAATTATGGAAAGCGTTACACCGATGCTTTTGCCGAGGTCTACGGCAAACTCGCCAACGATAAAAAGATCCCGCTGGTACCGTTTTTCCTCGACGGCGTAGGTGGTCATCCGGACTTGATGCAGGCCGATGGACTGCACCCGGCAGCCGGGGCTCAGGGCAAGTTGCTGGAAAATGTCTGGCCGACGCTAAAACCGCTGTTATGAGGCTTTTCTAAGGGCAGGCTTTCGGCTAATGTGGCGCCCCCTTATTTGGAGCCCCCGATGTCGCGTTCTGCCTGGTCCCTGTTTGCCTACCAACTGATCGAGCCTGACGAGCAGCTGGATCTGTTCGCCTGCCAGGAAGTGCGGGTGCATCTGGTGACGCGGCAACTCGAACTCGGCGGCTCGGCCGATCGCACCCTGTGCGGCAGCCTGCTGCCGGCGCAGCCGCGCTGGTCGAGTGTGGATCGCCGGGTGTTTCAGGATCAGCGTCTGTGCTCGCTGTGCCGGGCGATTCTGGAGTCGCAGAAGCGCGGCACCTCGCCGATCTGGCCGGAATTGCGGTTCGAGCTCTAAAGTCGAAATATCGCAGCCTGCGGCAGCTCCTACAAGGAAGGGCGTACACCTGTAGGAGCTGCCGCAGGCTGCGATCTTTTCAAGGCCTGACGCGGTCCATCGGGCTGTCTCCCCCAATATTCAAAGTGCGGTGTACAATCGCGCTCTTATACCCTTGTTGATCATGCGAAGGATTTTCCGGATGTTGCCGCGCTTTCCTGCCGTCACCCGCTGCCTGTCACTTGCCGCCCTGTGTGTGGCCGGTCCCGTTGCTGCATTGGAGTTTCCCCTGCCACCACCCGGTGAAGACATCATCGGTCAGGTGCAGGTGATCAAAGCCAAGTACGAAGACACTTTCGCCGATCTGGGCACGAAGTACGATCTGGGCTACTCGGAGATGGTCGCGGCCAACCCGGGCGTCGATGCCTGGTTGCCGGGTGCCGGCACCGAGATCGTTTTGCCGACCCGTTTCATTCTGCCGCCGGGCCCGCGTGAAGGCATCGTCATCAACCTTGCCGAATACCGCCTCTACTACTTCCCGAAAGGCAAGAATGTGGTTTACACGTTCCCGCTGGGTATCGGTCGTGAAGGTTGGGGTTCGCCAATCGCCCACACCTCGATCACCGCCAAGACGCCAAACCCGACCTGGACGCCTCCAGCGTCGATCAAGGCTGAGCACGCCGCAGATGGTGATCCGCTGCCGAACGTAGTGCCGGCCGGCCCGGACAACCCATTGGGTCCGTTCAAGTTCACCCTGGGCACCCCGGGTTATCTGATCCACGGTTCGAACAAGAAATTCGGTATCGGCATGCGCACCAGTCACGGCTGCTTCCGCATGTTCAACAACAACGTGCTGGAAATGGCCGGCATGGTCCCGGTCGGTACGTCGGTGCGCATCCTCAACGATGCCTACAAGTTCGGCAGCAGTGGCGGCAAGGTTTATCTGGAAGCGCACACGCCGATCGACGACAAGGGCAACCCGTCGGTGGTCGACAAGCACACTGCGGTGATCAACGCGATGCTCAAGCGTGAAGACGTCACCAGCAACCTGCGCGTGAACTGGGATGTGGTGCGTGATGTGGTCGCGGCCGAAGATGGCCTGCCAACGGAAATCGGCACCCCGAGTGCCTCGGCCCCGATGGTGTCGAGTACACCGATCGACTTGCAGCAGTAAGTCGAGGTTAAAGGCCCGTCGATGCGTACAGCGTCGGCGGGTTTTTTATTGCCCGGGGAAAAGCATCGGACATAAAAAAGCCGACCCGAAAAATCGGGTCGGCTCGATAACAACCCCGAAGGATTATTACTTGCGGCTAGCTTTGTCCAGCATGCGCAGAGCACGCTCGTTAGCTTCGTCAGCAGTCTGTTGTGCTTTTTGAGCAGCAGCCAGAGCTTCATCAGCTTTACGGTAAGCTTCGTCTGCACGAGCCTGGGAGCGAGCAGCTGCGTCTTCAGTAGCGGTCAGACGTGCTTCGGTTTCTTTCGATGCGCTGCTGCAACCGGTAGCCAGAACTGCGGCCAGAGCCAGAGCAGAGAATTTCAGAACGTTGTTCATCGTGTTCCCCTTCAAGGACTTTCAATTAAGTGGCTGTCTCCTCACGATTGAGGAAATAGCCGGCGTACATACTACCCATTACTTGTAGTAAGTAAACTGACGTAAGGCAAGAAGCAAAAAAAATTGTAGGCGTTGATTCTTTTTCGAGCAACTTTTAACTGCGCTGTTTAAAAAATATACAGCTGCAAGCCCCGAGCTGAGCGAGTTAATGCGAAAAAGTTCCCGTTGCCACGTGCTGTTTTTGCAGTCTTGGCTAAAGTCTTTCTAGATGAATACGTCGACACTTTTGTTCCGAATTTGCGTGCTGCTTCGCTTATCTTTGTGCATGTTGAGGTGACTTTAAAAAAGGCTGCACGTCTTAAGTCTCAACATCCGGCAATGTTCAGGTGACCGGTTTGGCAAGATCTTCTTCCAGGCCCACCCTGCGTCCATCGGAGCAACCCACGCCAACTCGCTTGATGACGAGCGTACCTTGAGCATTTTTGCCAATGGTGCCTACTATTTATCAGGTGCCAGGTTGCGCGAGATCGGTGTGGCTCTTCTCGGTGTCCGTCAGGCACGGGGTGGCGTAGATGTTCCTTCGCCGGAAAAACATCGGTAAGGTAGGGGTCAGAATTCAAGACCCGCGAGGAGTAGTGATGAGCGAGGCGTTGTCCATCCACCATGACCAGGCTGGTCATCAGTTCGAGACCAATGTGGACGGTCATCGTGCCTACCTGACCTATATGGATCTGGGGAAACAGACCCTGGATATCTATCGCACCTTCGTGCCCAACGCCCTGCGTGGCCGTGGCATTGCCGCAGCGCTGACCGAGCGCGCGCTGCAGTACGCCGAAGAAATGGGTTACACGGTGATCCCGTCCTGCTCTTACGTCGAGCGCTACATGGAGCGCCATCAGCGTCGCGCCGCCAAGATCTGAATCGCACACACAAAAACGCCGGGCATTGCCCGGCGTTTTTTTATGCCTGTAAAACGCTGATCAGCTGCGCTGGCGTTTCGGCAGAACATCCTTGAGCTTGGCGTGCATGCTGCGCAGGGTGTTCTCGGTGGCGGACCAGTCGATGCAGGCATCGGTGATCGACACGCCGTATTGCAGGTCGGCGAGGTCTTTTGGAATCGCCTGGCAACCCCAGTTCAGATGACTCTCGACCATCAAACCGATAATCGACTGGTTGCCTTCGAGGATCTGGTTGGCGACGTTCTCCATCACCAGCGGTTGCAGGGCCGGATCCTTGTTGGAGTTGGCGTGGCTGCAGTCGACCATGATGTTCGGCTTGATCTTCGCCTTGTCCAGCGCCTGCTCGCACAGGGCAACGCTGACCGAATCGTAATTCGGCTTGCCGTTACCGCCGCGCAGCACCACGTGACCGTAGGCGTTGCCTTTGGTGGTGACGATCGACACGCCACCTTCCTGGTTGATGCCGAGGAAACGGTGCGGGCTGGAGACCGACTGCAAGGCGTTGATCGCCACAGTCAGGCCGCCGTCGGTGCCGTTCTTGAAGCCGACGGCCGAGGACAGACCGGAAGCCATTTCCCGGTGAGTCTGCGATTCGGTGGTACGTGCACCGATCGCCGACCAGCTGATCAGGTCCTGCAGATACTGCGGGGAGATCGGGTCTAGGGCTTCGGTGGCGGTTGGCAGGCCTTTTTCGGCCAGATCCAGCAGCAACTGACGACCGATGTGCAGACCGTCCTGGATCTTGAACGAGTCGTCCAGGTACGGATCGTTGATCAGGCCTTTCCAGCCAACGGTGGTCCGTGGCTTCTCGAAATACACGCGCATGACCAGATACAAGGTGTCGGAGACTTCCTCCGCCAGCACCTTGAGGCGATCGGCGTATTCGTGGGCAGCCTTGATGTCGTGGATCGAGCACGGGCCGATCACTACGAACAGACGGTGGTCGGTGCCATCAAGAATGTTGCGAATGACTTCGCGGCCCTTGGTGACGGTGCGTAGGGCAGCGTCGCTCAGAGGGATATCACGCTTGAGCTGATCGGGAGTGATCAGGGTCTCGTTAGAGGCGACGTTTAGGTCGTTGATCGGTAAATCAGCCATCGTTTACTCGTCAGGTCACGGGTGCCGGCCGCCAGCGATCCCCGCGCGGCGGAGCACAGCAGATTTAAGCGCGTCGGGGAGCGGAACCTTAGCGCGTAAAGCGCCTGCTCGACAATGGGCAAAAGGTGCTTTAGTCCAGCGCTGGCTGCGCAAAAGCCTTGCGCACGTTGTCGTGGGAGAACTCGTCGGCATGTTGCTCGACCCATTGCAGGGCCACCGCCTGAATTTCTTGCAGGTCATCGTGGGTTTCGTGCATGCGGCAGTAGCGCTCGATCTGACACACTTGTTCACCCATTCGCGCGCTGAACAGCGTCTGCTCATCGGTGAAGGCGATGCCCACCAGATAGCCTTTTTTACGCCGTAGGCACCACGCCACATAGCCCGGATAACAGATGTCGGCGTTGAGTGTCGGCATGCGTACTTGCAGCGCTGTGCCATGACGCCAGGCACGGTGGTAATTGCAAGCAATGCCGCCGAGGCTGATAGTGTGCAGCTGTTGCCTGGAAATACACTCAGGCTTGAGCAAGGTTAATTCAACCGGCACCTCGTCCGGATGAGGAATGAAACGTCCCATGAGCACAGACTCCCTGTGTCGGTCATTTGACATTGTTTCCCCCAGTATAGTGGTCGAATCCGAACTGACCGATTTCGACGCCGATCAACGGCTATTGGCGATGAGCGGCGTTTCGCTGGTGATTTTCACCAGTGTCGGCTGCGCCAGTTGCCGTTATGCCCGCGAGGTGTTGCCGGGACTTGATCTAGCCATCAATCAGTTGTGCTGGATCGATGCCGGCGACAACGGCGGGTTGGTCGAGCGCTATCAGGTCTTTCATTTGCCGGCGCTGTTTGTGGTGCGCGACGGTGAGTTCTTTGGGGCATTGCACACGCGCCTGACGGCCGATACGTTGAACGCGGCGCTGGCGCAGGCACTGGTCCGAGTTGCAGAGGAGTTGCCATGATGGGGGCAGTGAACAAACCAGGCTTTGATAAACCGAAGGTGGGGATTATCGGCACCGGCGCGATTGGTGGGTTCTACGGTTTGATGCTGGCGCGTGCCGGTTTCGATGTGCACTTTCTGTTGCGCAGCGAGTTTTCGGCGGTGGCTGAGCGCGGTCTGCAAATCAACAGCGCGGTGCATGGCCCGCTGACGTTGCATCCGGCGCAGGCCTATTCGTCGGCCGAAGACATGCCCAAATGCGACTGGCTGTTGGTGGGAGCAAAAACCACCAGCAACGCCGGTCTCGCGCCTTCAATCATTCAAGCGGCCAAGCCGGATGCGAAAGTGCTGGTGCTGCAAAACGGCCTCGACGTCGAAGACAGTTTGCGTGAACTGCTCCCCGATTCCCTGCACCTGCTGGGCGGTTTGTGCCTGATCTGTGTACACCGCGAAGGTCCCGGACAAGTCACCCATCAGGCGCTCGGCGCGGTCAACGTTGGCTATCACAGCGGCCCGGCCATGGATGATGGCGCGCGCATGGTGATTGTCGAGGAGGGCTGCGGGTTGTTCCGCGCTGCCGGAATCGATTCCCAGGCAATGCCCAATCTGCAACAGGCGCGCTGGCAGAAACTGGTGTGGAATATTCCCTACAACGGACTCTCGGTGTTGCTCGGTGCAGGCACCACGCCGTTGATGGCCGATGCCGACAGCCGTGCGTTGATCCAGGCGTTGATGGCCGAAGTGGTGCAAGGCGCCAAGGCCTGTGGCCACGATATACCGCCGGGATACGCCGACTATCTGTTCATGATGACCGAGAAAATGCCCGACTACTGGCCGAGCATGTACCACGACTTTCTACATAAACGGCCGCTGGAGCTGCAAGCGATCTACGCTCGACCATTGGCGGCAGCGAAAGCCGAGGGTTGTGAGTTGCCGCGCATCGAAGCGTTGTATCGCAATTTAAGTTTTATCGACCGGCGCAACGTTTAAGCCGGTCGCTCTGGGGGAAGGCATGGCCAAGAACATCGATGACAAACTGGTGCTGGCGATTTCGTCGCGCGCCTTGTTCGACCTGAGCGAGAGCCACAAGGTCTATCTGTCGGGCGGCGTCGAAGCCTATCGGCAATATCAGATTGAGCACGAAGACGAAATTCTGGCACCCGGCGATGCCTTCCCGCTGGTGGAAAAACTTTTGGCGCTCAACAGTCGCCTCGGCCGCGCACGGGTCGAGGTGATTCTGGTCTCGCGCAACAGCGCTGACACTGGCCTGCGAGTATTCAACTCGATTCATCATTACGGTCTGGCGATTTCCCGCGCGGCGTTTGTCGGTGGGCGCAGTCCGTATCCGTATCTCAAAGCCTTTGGTTGTGACCTGTTTCTGTCGACCCACGCCGAAGATGTGCGCGCGGCGCTGGATGCCGGTTTCGCCGCTGCGACGATTCTTTCCGGCGGAGCGAGCCGTGCGGCCAGCGATGAATTGCGCATCGCCTTCGACGGCGATGCGGTGATCTTTTCCGATGAATCGGAGCGCGTCTATCAGTCCGGCGGGCTGGAAGCGTTTCAGGCCAAGGAGCGCGAAGCCGCGCGCGAGCCGTTGCGTGGCGGGCCGTTCAAAGGCTTTCTGGCGGCACTCAATCTGTTGCAGCGCGAGTTTCCCGATGACGATTGCCCGATCCGCACGGCGCTGGTCACTGCACGTTCGGCGCCGGCCCATGAGCGGGTGATCCGCACCTTGCGCGAGTGGGACATTCGCCTCGACGAATCACTGTTCCTCGGCGGCCTGACCAAATCGGCATTCCTCGAAGCGTTTGCCGCTGACGTGTTTTTCGACGATCAGGCCGGCCACTGCGAACTCGCCCGCGAAGTCGTTGCCACTGGCCACGTACCGCACGGCATCAGCAACGAACCGTCGATCTAAAGCCCTTTGGTTCAAGACGTTGCGTCGCCCGTCGCAGTCGCCAAGGCACTGCTAAGCTGAATCAAATCTCCGCCATGTTGGCACGCGAGGAGGTCATATGATTCGTTCGATGCTGTATGCCACTGACCTCGGTCTGTACGCCCCGTTAGTGATGCAGCATGCCCTGGCGTTGGCGCGAACGTTCAATGCCGATTTGTATGTGGTGCACGCGGTGGAGCCGATGGGGCTGTTTGCCGAATCGGTGTTGCAGAGTTATCTCGACGAGCAGGCATTGAACGAATTTCACAGCCAGGGTCTGAAAACAGTCATCGCCAATATCGAGCAGCGGGTGCTGGATAGTTTTCGCGAAGAACTCGGGGATGAAGGTGAGCAGGATCTGCAGCGCATTCGCGCGGTGCGCGTGGTGCAGGGCGATCCGTCACAGGTGATCCTCGACCAGGTGCAAAAACTCTCTGTCGATTTGCTGATCGTAGGCAGTCACAGTCATGGGGTGGGCGCGGAAACACCGTTGGGGCGCACGGCGGCGCGGGTCCTGCAATTGGCCAAGGTGCCGGTTTATCTGGTGCCGTTAGTGGAGCGCCGGCGGCGGGAGGATCGCTGAAGCAGGAATAATGGCGCTTTGATAAAAAAGTTCTAGATTTATTCTCCAAACCATTAATATAGTTATATACCGTCGCTGATGCCCGTGGCGTCTACCTGCTTTGAGGGATACATATGAAGCTTCAACAATTGCGCTACATCTGGGAAGTGGCGCACCACGACCTCAACGTTTCCGCTACAGCCCAAAGCCTTTACACCTCGCAACCGGGCATCAGTAAACAAATCCGCCTGCTGGAAGACGAACTCGGCGTCGAAGTGTTTGCCCGCAGCGGCAAGCACCTGACCCGCGTGACCCCGGCCGGCGAGCGCATCATCACCACTGCCGGTGAGATTCTGCGCAAGGTCGAAAGCATCAAACAGATCGCCCAGGAATTCTCCAACGAGAAAAAAGGCACCCTGTCGATCGCCACCACTCACACTCAGGCACGTTATGCGCTGCCACCGGTGATCAGCAATTTCATCAAGCAATACCCCGACGTGGCGCTGCACATGCATCAGGGTTCGCCGATGCAGATCGCCGAAATGGCTGCCGACGGCACCGTCGATTTTGCCATTGCCACCGAAGCGCTGGAGCTGTTCGGCGATCTGGTGATGATGCCGTGCTATCGCTGGAACCGTTGCGTGGTCGTGCCCCAGGGCCATCCGCTGACCAAGCTGCCGAAGCTGACGCTGGAAGCACTGGCCGAATACCCGATCGTGACTTACGTGTTCGGCTTCACTGGCCGTTCGAAACTCGACGAAGCTTTCAGTCATCGCGGCCTGACGCCGAAAGTGGTGTTCACTGCGGCCGACGCCGACGTGATCAAAACCTACGTGCGTCTGGGCCTGGGTGTGGGCATCGTCGCTAAAATGGCGGTCGACACCAAACTCGATAGCGATCTGGTGGTGCTGGATGCCAGCGAATTGTTCGAATCGAGCATCACCAAGATCGGCTTCCGTCGCGGCACTTTCCTGCGTGGTTTCATGTGCGACTTCATCGAGAAGTTCGCCCCGCACCTGACTCGCGAAGTCATGGCCAAAGCCATCCAGTGCCACAACAAGCAGGAACTGGAAGAGCTGTTCGACGGCGTCGAACTGCCCGTCCACTAAGCAATTGCCTCAGAGCACCTCGGTGACAGCGAACTGTTGCCGGGTGCCCGCCACCAGAATCTCCACCTCATCGCCTTCGCACTTGCCCAGCAGGCTTTTGCCCAGCGGTGAGCGCGGGGTGATGACGGTAATCGGCTGACCGACCACATCGACTTTCAGGCCTGCCGCATCGGGCGCCAGAAACAGCCACTGCTCGCGACCCTTTTCGTCTTCCAGGCCGAGCAAGGCGCCGACTTCGATACCTCGATTTTCATCGTAGGCACGCAGCGTCAGGTTCTGGCACAGCGCCAGTGATTGACGGATTTCCTCGACTCTTTTTGCTTGCCCAGCCGCCAGATACGACGCCTCAAGCCCAAGCGTGTCGTACTTGTTCTCGGCGATGTTTTCTTCGTGGGTCGCGGTTTCGTAAGCGGTTTGCGCGGCGCGCTCAGCGATGTCGAGGTCGATGCGCAGTTTGTCGAGAATCAGTTGGTGGACGATGTGCTTGTTCATGATCAATCGCAGAATTGCAAAACGTTGGCGCGGGATTTTTCGCTGGGAGCCGTCTGATCCTGTTGCAACCAGAACTGGCACTTTGGATTCGACTGATTACGAATGCTGCTGCGAGCCTGATCCATGCGCACTTGCTGTTCGCTCTTGCGCAGGTTTTCTTCGTACTGTTGGAACAGCGGGCTCTGCGGCGGGATATCCGGCTGCACCTGCACCGCCGGTGGATTGGCCAGTTGCTGCACAGCCTGGGCAACCGGTGCCAGTTGTTCTTTGAACAGCAAATGCGACAGCAGCCAGCAGGTCAGCGCAATGGCGACAAAACCCAGCCACATGCCCAGGGCAATACTGCCGGTCAGATGCAGCGCGCTAAGCTGAACAGGCAAAGGACGGCGCGGGTTGGGACGGTAGGGCATGGCTGCCTCCTGGCGGGTGATTGCGGGCAAGTGGCGATTGTCGCACGAAGATTAATCGCCGTCGGCTCTTCTGCGCGAGGTCATTTATGCGGACAATCGGCGCTTTTGCCAACGGGAGTCTTGAATGCCTGAATTGAAACCCCGCTGGGATATTTTCTGCACCGTGGTCGACAACTTTGGCGACATCGGCGTGACCTGGCGTCTGGCTCGGCAATTGGTGGCTGAGCATGGTTTGGCGGTGCGCTTGTGGGTCGATGATCTGCGCGCATTCGAGCGCATTTGCCCGGCGATCGATATAAACGCCGCACAGCAATCGCAACAAGGCGTCGAAGTGCGGCATTGGCCGGTTGAGTGGGAGCACACGGATGCGGCGGATGTGGTGATCGCCGCGTTTGCCTGTCAGTTACCGAGTGATTACATGGACGCGATGGCAGGGCGTGAACAGCCGCCGCTGTGGATGAACCTCGACTACCTCAGTGCCGAAGACTGGGTAATCGGCTGTCACGGGTTGCCGTCGGTCAAATACAAATCGGTGCAGAAGTTCTTCTTCTTTCCGGGATTTCAACCGGGTACTGGCGGGCTGTTGCGTGAGCGAGGATTGCTCGAGCAGCGTCGGCAATTTCAGCAGGATGCCGAGGCTCAGCGCCAATTCCTGCAAGGCCTCGGGATCGATCGTGCGCCTGACGCCCAGCTGATTTCGCTGTTTGCCTACGAGAATGCCGGGCTGGCCAGTTGGCTGGACGTGTTGGCAGCGGACACCGCGCCGACTCATCTGCTGGTGCCGGAAGGGCGGATTCTGGGTGATGTGGCGCGCTGGCTCGAGGTGGAAACCCTGGCGGTCGGTGCGATTCATGTGCGTCAGTCGCTCACCGTACAAGTGCTGCCGTTCGTCCGACAGGATCAATATGATCACGTGCTCTGGTGCTGCGATTTCAACGCGGTGCGCGGTGAGGACTCATTCGTCCGCGCGCAATGGGCGGGGCGACCGATGCTCTGGCACATCTATCAACAGGACGAAGACATCCATCTGGATAAGCTCGACGCCTTCCTCGCGCTCTATACAAAAGGCTTGTCACCGGCCGCTGCCGAGGCGATGAACGGTCTCTGGCAGGCCTGGAGCGCCGGCCGGCCAATCGGTGAACACTGGCTCGCGGCCCGTAATCATTGGCCAGAACTGCAGGAAAATGCCGAGGCGTGGTGTCTGGAACAAGGCTTGCAGGCCGATCTTGCCGCAGCGCTGGTACAGTTTTACCTAAATTGGATATGATACGCGGCCTAGATTTTTGTAAATCCCATCCAAATTCGGATATTCGCAATGAAAACTGGTAAAGAACTGAAACCCGGTACCGTGATCCGTCTCGAGAACGATCCTTGGCTGGTTCAGAAAGCTGAATTCACCAAGTCGGGCCGTAACAGCGCGATCATGAAGACCAAGCTGAAAAACCTGCTGACCGGTTACAAGACCGAGATCGTTTACAGCGCTGACGACAAACTGGACGACGTAATCCTCGACCGCAAAGAAGCGACCCTGTCCTTCATCAGCGGCGACACTTACACGTTCATGGACACCACTGACTACACCATGTACGAGCTGAACGCTGAAGACATCGAAGCTGTTCTGCCTTTCGTTGAAGAAGGCATGACCGATGTTTGCGAAGCGATCTTCTTCGAAGAGCGTCTGGTTTCCGTAGAGCTGCCGACCACCATCGTGCGCGTAGTTGACTACACCGAAGGTTCGGCTCGCGGCGACACTTCCGGCAAAGTCATGAAGCCAGCCAAGCTGGCTAACGGTACCGAGCTGCAAGTTGCTGACTTCATCGAAATCGGTGACAAGATCGAAATCGACACCCGCGAAGGCGGTTCCTACAAAGGCCGTGCTAAATAAGCATCGGTTTTTGCGGAAAGAAAAAGCCCGACCATTGAGTCGGGCTTTTTTGTGCCTGCGTTTTGAGCTTCACACCTGTCCCTGTGGGAGCGAGCCTGCTCGCGAAAGCGGTGTGTCATTCAATGAAGTGTTGTCTGACAGGACGCCTTCGCGAGCAGGCTCGCTCCCACAATGGGACTGCGGTTATTTCAGATGTTCTTTCAGCTCCTGCGAAGCCTGCAACATCGCCGAACGCACCGCCGGTACCTGACTGACCACGTTAAGCAAACCGTAATCGTGAATCATGCCGTTGTAGCGCACCGACGTCACCGCCACACCGGCCTCATCGAGTTTGCGCGCATACGCTTCCCCTTCATCACGCAACACATCGGCGCCGGCGGTCTGCACCAGTGCTGGCGGCAGGCCCTTCAGTTGTGCAGTGGTGGCCCGCAGCGGCGACGCGTAGATCTCGTTTCGCTGCTTGGCGTCGGTGGTGTAGTTGTCCCAGAACCACTTCATCATGTTGCGCGTGAGGAAATGCCCTTCGGCGTACTGATTGTAGGAGCCGGTATCGAAATTGGCGTCCGTCACTGGCCACAGCAGCACCTGGAATTTGATCGCCGGAGTGCCTTTGTCTTTGGCCATCAGTGCAACCACGGCCGCCATGTTGCCGCCGACACTGTTGCCAGCGACGGCCAGACGCTTGGCGTCGACATTGATCTCTTTGCCGTGCTCGGCGACCCACTTCGTTGCGGCGTAAGCCTGGTTGATCGCCACCGGGTAATGCGCCTCCGGGGAAGGCGTGTAATTGACGAACACCGCCGCCGCTCCCGAACCCACCACCAGATCCCGCACCAGCCGCTCGTGCGTCGGGAAATCGCCCAGCACCCAGCCACCGCCGTGGAAGAACATGAACACTGGCAGCTCGCCCTTGACCCCGGCCGGCCGGACGATGGTCAGGCTCAACGGTTGGCCATCGACCTGGATGGTCTTCTCGCTGACGTCCGCTTTGGGCAGCGTCAACTTGACCCCGGACTGCGCACCGACCAGCACGGCGCGGGCATCTTTGGGCGTCAGCTGTTCCATCGGTTTGCCGGTGCCGGCATTCAGCACATCGAGAAATGCCTGAGTGTTGTGTTCGACATCACCGGCGAAAGCGCTGTGGATAGACAGGGCGAGAAGGGTACCGGTCAAGACTTTGCTGAAAGTGTGCATGTTCATTTCCTGTTCGGGCCTGAGGTATCAGCAGTTAAACGGTGACGTGCAGACGCACATCGACGTTGCCACGGGTGGCGTTGGAGTACGGGCAGACCTGGTGAGCAGCGTCGACCAGCGCTTGTGCGTCGGCCTGTTCCAGACCTGGCAGGCTGATGTGCAGATCGATGTCCAGACCGAAGCCGCCAGGGATCTGGCCGATACCGACGTGGGCGGTGATCGAGGCGTCGTCAGGGATTTTGCGTTTGGTCTGGCTGGCGACGAATTTCAGAGCGCCGATGAAGCAGGCCGAGTAGCCAGCCGCGAACAGTTGCTCTGGGTTGGTCGCCGCGCCGCCGGCACCGCCGAGTTCTTTCGGGGTGGCGAGTTTGACGTCGAGGATGTTGTCGCTGGAGATCGCACGACCATCACGGCCGCCAGTGGAGGTTGCGATTGCGGTGTAGAGAGTTTGCATGGTGTGAGCCTCATTGAGTGTGTTTGTGTGCGCTAATTGTTTGCGCGCTAAGTAAGTGCGAGATGAATGTATCGCGCGAATATTTAGTGCGCAAGATAAATTTTTAAGAAATCTGCGTTTCGACGAAGAGATGGTTATTGGAGGCGGGCTGTAAGGCTTGATTTAGAGCGGATTGCGCGGGAGGCAGGTGTTGGAAAATATTTTGCTGGCGATGAAATCAATGTGGGAGCGAGCCTGCTCGCGAATGGGATCTCTGATTCAACAAACAAGTTGGCTGACAGACCGCATTCGCGAGCAGGCTCGCTCCCACAGGGGGACAGTATTGGCTTTAGATCAGGCTGTTCTGTAGATGGCTACGCAGCGCCTGCAACTCTGCTTGCAGGTGTTGCAGGCGTTCCAGAGAGAAGCCGCTGGCGCCGAGGATGCACTGCGGGACCGTCTGGGCTTTTTCTTTCAACGCGCGGCCTTGCTCGGTCAACTCGACAATCACCACGCGCTCATCCTCACGGCTGCGCGTGCGACTCAGTAGGCCTTCAGCCTCCAGCCGTTTGAGCAGCGGAGTCAGCGAGCCGGGATCGGTCAGCAACCGCGAGCTGATTTCTCCGACGGTCAAACCATCCTTCTCCCACAGCACCATCATCGCCAGGTACTGCGGGTAGGTCAGATTCAAGGCTTGCAGCAGCGGCTTGTAGACCTTGGTCATCATCAGCGAAGTGGAGTGCAGGGCGAAGCACGCCTGATTGTCGAGGAGCAGGTCGTCGCAGGTGTCGCGTTCGGAAGTCATGTCAAAGCCTTGATCGGTGATGGGCATGAATCTAGCGCTCGAATCTTTAATGCGCCAGATAATTCTCCGGATTCAATGTCTGCCCAGATCGCGCTGCAACGCCAGATCCCAAGGCGGCACCGGACTGAAGCGGGTCTTGAGATATTCAAGCAACAAGCGGCTGCGCGAGTTGGTTTGTTGTTCCATGCGCAGCGCGTAGATGCCGGTGGACTCCGGTTTCGGCAGGCCGTTTTCGCAGAACAGCGGCAGCAATTCGCCGCGCAACAGGTATTCGCTGGCCAGCCACGTCGGCAGATGCGCGATGCCCAAGCCGGCCAGAGCGCCGCAGACCAGGGCCTCGGCATTGTTGGCGCTCATGCGGATGCGCGCCGGACGGTGCAATTGCATCTGCCCGTCCTGTTCGAAGCGCCAGGCGAAGGGTGGGGCGAGGCCTTCCCAGTCCAGGCCATCATGCTCGCTCAGTTGGGCTGGATTGACGGGCACGCCTCGGCGTTTGAGATAGTCGGGACTAGCGCAGGCAATGCGCACCATGCTCGCCAACGGTGTCGCCACCAGGCGGGTATCAGCCATTTGCCCGGCACGCAGCACCAGGTCGACTTTGCCCAGATTCGCGCCGCTCATGTCGACGAAGCTGTCGATCAGGTGCAGTTGCACATCCAGTCCCGGGTACAAAACGAGGAAGTCGGCGATCACCGGTGCCAGATGTCGCCGACCGAAAGCCGCCGGGGCGTCGATGCGGATCAAGCCCTCGGGTGCACTGCTCAAGGACACCGCTTCTGCGCGGGCCAGCTGCAACTCGGCAACAATCCGTCGCGCGCGTTCGGCAAACGCCAGGCCCGCCGGCGTTGCGCGCACGGCATGCGTACTGCGGACAAACAACTGACTGCCGATAGCGCTTTCGAGGTTGTCGATCCGTCGGGCGACGGCCGAAGGAGTCAGCGGATGGCGGCGCGAAGCAGCAGAAAAACTGCCACTTTCCAGCACGTCGAGAAACAGTCCGAGTTGATCGGTCAATTGATTGGGATTCATGGTCAGCTTCACGCTTGTGCGAAATCGGCATAGCCATTGTGCGTTGCTGTGCGTTTCCCCGCCAGCCACGACTGCGTAGGATGAATCGCCTGACGTAAGAGGAATTCGGCTGTGATGGAGTTTTTGTTGTACCTGCTGTTCGGCGCCGCGCTTGGCACCCTTGGCGGCATTTTCGGCATCGGCGGCGGTTTGATCGCCATTCCGTTGCTTGGCGTGTGGTTTGGCCTCGACCAGCAGATCGCCCAAGGCACGGCGCTGGTCATGGTTGTACCCAATGTGATGCTGGCGCTGTGGCGTTATCACCAGCGCAATCGCATCGAACTGCGGCACGCGCTGCCCTTGGCGGTGATGGGCTTTTGCTTTGCGTGGATCGGTTCGATCTGGGCGGTGGGCATTGATGCGCAAACCATGCGCATCGGCTTTGTCGCGTTCCTGGTGGTGCTCTCGGCGTACAACCTGTTGAAGATGTTCGGCAAGCCACCCGCTGCGACGTCTGAGATGCGCTATTCCTGGCCGTGGCTTGGCGTACTCGGCGCGGCGTCCGGAACCATGGGCGGTTTGTTCGGTGTCGGTGGCGCAGTGGTGGCAACGCCGGTGCTGACCAGCCTGTTTGGCACCACGCAAGTCGTCGCTCAAGGTCTGTCGCTGGCGCTGGCGTTGCCAAGCACCGGCGTGACTCTGGTGACTTACGCGGTACACCACGAAGTCGACTGGATGATCGGTCTGCCACTGGCCATCGGCGGCCTAGCGAGCATCAGTTGGGGGGTGAAAGTCGCCCACGCGATGCCGGAAAAACTCCTGCGCGGGCTGTTCTGCGGTTTTCTGGTGCTGTGTGCGGTGATGCTCGCGTTTAAAGTTTGAAGCCTTCGACGATGTGCTCGGCCAGGCACTCGGTGATCGGCGACGGATTGTTCAGGTTGCGGATCAGCATGATGCTGGCCTCGGGCAACAGCGGCAAATCTTCGGCGGCGCCGAGGATGCGCATGTCCGGGGTGATCAGGCTTTCCAGTTGCGCGGTGATTGCCATACCGGCACTGACCACCGCCATCAATGCCGAAAGGCTGGTGCTGTTGTAAGCGATGCGGTAATCGCGGCCCATCGCATCCAGCGCATTGCACGCCCACAAGCGGCAGAAGCAATCACTGTTGAACATCGCCAAGGGCAGCGGCGTCTGTTCGTGGGCGCTGAAGTTCTGCGCCTCGGCCCAGACGAAACGCTCCTTGCGCAACAACTGGCCGATCTCGTTGCCCGGTTCGCGGGTGACAATCGACAAGTCCAGGTCGGTGCGTTGCAGCAGTTGTTTGGTCGACTCGCAATGCACTTCGATCTGGATCAACGGATAGAACTGCGCGAACCGCGACAGAATCCCCGGCAGAAAGCGCATCACGTAATCGTCAGGCGTGCCGATGCGCACCGTGCCGACCATGTGCGGCTCGCGCAAGGTGTTGAACACTTCACTGTGCAATTTGAGGATGCGCCGCGCGTAACCGAGCAACACCTGGCCTTCAGCGGTGAGGCGCACCTGACGGCCGTCACGCTCGAACAACTGCCGCTGTAACACGTCCTCTTCCAGGCGCTTCATCTGCATGCTCACCGCCGATTGCGTGCGGTTGACCATTTCGCCGGCGCGGGTGAAGCCGCCCTGATCGGCAATCGCGACAAAGGTGCGCAGGACATCGGTATCGATACTGGGGTAGGCCGACAATTGATGAATCTCCGTGATGCATGCCATCAGAAACATTCGTTGGATTGATCTTAGCGCCGGCGTGAGACTTGAGCCATCCACAAAGGAGGCAACACGATGAAAGGTCAAAGAGAGTATGTAGACGAAGCAAAATTTTCCGGCCACGGCCATATCGTTTCCGACTTGCTGCACAAGTTTAGCCGCTGGTACGAACTGCACCGTGAACGCGAGTTGCTCGCCAGTCTGAGCGACGAAGCGTTGAAGGACATCGGCGTCAGTCGTGCCGACGTTGAACACGAAGCCGTGCGGCCGTTCTGGGATGACCCGATGCATAAATGACCCGCTGCATAAATGATCAGCAGAGCGCTACACAAACCAACTTCGAGTGAGGTAGGTTGCGAGCAGACAAGGAGATGCTCATGCCCGCAACAGTATCCTTTTCCCTCAAACAGGCGCGACGTCTGGCGCTGGCGGCCCAAGGCTTCAACGGGCGCCAGCCGCCGACTGTCAAGGCGCCACACCTCAACCGGCTGATCGAACGGCTGGGTTTGTTGCAAATCGACTCCGTCAACGCGGTGGTGCGCTCGCATTACCTGCCGCTGTTCTCCCGTCTCGGCTCCTATTCCTCCGATTTGCTCGACCAGGCTGCCTGGAGTTCGGGGCGACGACGTACGCTGTTTGAATACTGGGGACATGAAGCGTCATTGTTGCCGCTGTCGATGTATCCGTTGATGGCTTGGCGGATGCAGCGAGCCAGGCGCGGCGAGGATATCTATCAGCAACTGGCGAAATTCGGTCGTGAGCAGCAGGACGTGGTGCGTCGGGTCTTGAGTTCGGTGGAAGAGCAAGGCGCGTTGGGTGCCGGCAGTTTGTCGACCCGCGAAGACAAGGCCGGACCGTGGTGGGACTGGAGCGCGGAAAAGCATGCGCTGGAATGGTTGTTCGCGGCTGGCGAGGTCACGGTAGCGGGCCGCCGTGGTTTCGAGCGTTTGTATGATTTGCCGGAGCGAGTGATCCCGTCATCGATCCTGCAACAGGCGTTGCCGGATGAAGCCGAGGCGCAGCGAGGGTTGCTGCTGCACGCGGCGCAGGCCTTGGGCGTCGGCACCGAAAAAGACCTGCGCGATTACTTTCGTCTGAATCCGGCGGATGCGCGCCCACGTCTGGCGGAGCTGGTCGAGGCTGGGCAATTGCAGAGGTGCGAGGTCGCCGGCTGGCGGCAGATCGCCTATTGCCTGGCGGAGCCGAAAGTCCCGCGCAAGGTGGCGGCCAGTGCGCTGTTGTCGCCATTCGATTCGTTGATCTGGGAGCGCAGTCGCACCGAGCGCTTGTTCGACTTTCGCTATCGGCTGGAGATTTACACGCCGCAGGACAAACGGGTTTACGGCTATTACGTGTTGCCGTTCTTGCACAACGAGCGGATTGCTGCGCGGGTGGATTTGCGCGCCGAGCGGGCGGCGGGGCAGTTGGCGGTGCATGCGGTGCACGAGGAAGAGCCGGGACTGGATGAAGAAGGGATGTTGGCGCTGGCTGCTAATTTGCGGCAGATGGCGGACTGGTTGGGGCTTGCGCGGGTGCAGTTGAATTGTCAGCGCGAGAGTGCAGCGCGGTTGCGGGTGGCATTGGCGAAAATTGAGGGCGTCTGAGCGGACGCCTTCGCGAGCAGGCTCGCTCCCACACTGGATTTGTGTCGTATACAAAACCCATGTGGGAGCGAGCCTGCTCGCGAAAGAGGCGACGCGGTCTAGCGGCGAACCTGCTTCAGGGTTTCGGCAATCAAAAACGCCAATTCCAGCGACTGATCAGCATTCATCCGCGGATCACAGTGGGTGTGATAGCGATCCGACAACCCGTCTTCAGTAATCGGCCGCGCGCCACCGATGCACTCGGTGACATTCTGCCCGGTCATCTCGATGTGAATGCCGCCGGCATAACTGCCTTCCGCTTCGTGCACCTGGAAGAACTGCTTCACCTCGCCAAGGATCTGCGCAAAGTCGCGGGTCTTGTAGCCGCTGCTGGCCTTGATGGTGTTGCCGTGCATCGGGTCAGAGCTCCACAGCACTTGCTTGCCTTCACGCTGCACCGCGCGGATCAGCGCTGGCAGGTGATCGCCGACCTTGTTCGCGCCCATCCGCGCAATCAGGTTCAGACGGCCCGGATCGTTGTCCGGGTTGAGCACGTCGATCAGACGGATCAGGTCATCCGGGTTCATGCTCGGGCCGACTTTCACGCCGATCGGATTGTTCACGCCACGGAGGAATTCGACGTGCGCGCCGTCGAGCTGACGGGTGCGGTCACCGATCCACAGCATGTGCGCCGAGCAGTCGTAGTAATCGTTGGTCAGGCTGTCGCGGCGTACGAAGGCTTCTTCGTAGTTCAGCAGCAACGCTTCGTGGGCGGTGAAGAAGCTGGTTTCGCGCAGTTGCGGCGAGCTGTCCATGCCGCAGGCGCGCATGAATGCCAGGGTTTCATCGATGCGGTCGGCCAAGTGGCTGTACTTCTCGGCCAGCGCCGAGTTGGCGATGAAATCCAGATTCCATTTGTGCACCTGATGCAGGTCGGCAAAACCGCCTTGGGCAAACGCGCGCAGCAGATTCAGCGTGGCGGTGGACTGGTGGTAGGACTGCAGCAGACGCTCTGGATCCGGTACGCGGCTTTTCTCGTCGAAACCGATGCCGTTGACGATGTCGCCGCGATAAGCCGGCAGCGTCACGCTATCAATGGTTTCGTCGTTGGCCGAACGCGGCTTGGCGAACTGACCGGCCATGCGCCCGACCTTGACCACCGGGCAACCGGCGGCGAAGGTCATGACGATCGCCATTTGCAGCAACACTTTAAAGGTGTCGCGAATCTTCGCCGCAGAGAACTCGGCGAAGCTTTCCGCACAATCGCCGCCCTGCAGCAGGAATGCCCGGCCCTGGGTGACTTCGGCAAACTGCCGGCGCAGTTCGCGCGCCTCACCGGCAAACACCAGCGGCGGATAACTGGCCAGGGTTTGCTCGACCTGGCGCAGGTGCGCGGCGTCGGGGTATTGCGGTTGTTGCTGGATCGGCAGGGCGCGCCAGCTGTCAGGGCTCCACGGTTGGCTCATCACGGTCTCTAATTGGTTCTACGCACGGGAAGCCCATGTTAGCAGCAATTAGTGCGTGACCTGCTCCCGCCCCATCACCGACAATCGCCGCTTTGCCACGGCACCACAGCGGTGCCATCGCGTCACCGCGCCCGGTGACCATCAGGAGACGAAATGACTGAGGAGCGCGTCGAGCATCTGCTCGCCGAAGTACAGGATGAGTTCGGCGTGATTCGCGTGCTGGAAGTGGCCGATTACCGCTTTCTCGAGTTCGGCGATGCCATCGAGCAAAGCTGCGTGTTCACCGCCGACCCGAGCTGGCTCGAATACGATTACACCCGGGCGATGCTGATCGGCGCGTTGTGCCATGAGCAGCCGGAGAGTGCGCTGTTTCTCGGGCTCGGCGCCGGTACGCTGACTCAGGCCTGCCTCAAGTTCCTGCCGCTGGAAGATGTCGAAGCCATCGAACTGCGCCCGGACGTGCCGCGTCTGGCCATCGAGTACTTGGGGCTGGACGATGATCCACGGTTGTATATCCGCGTCGGCGATGCGCTTGAATTGCTGCCAACGGCAGAGCCTGCGGATCTGATTTTCGTCGACCTGTACACCGATGTCGGCCCGGGCGTCGGGCATCTTGCCTGGAGTTTTCTCGGTGATTGCCAGAAACGTCTGAATCCGGGTGGCTGGCTGGTGATCAACCAGTGGGCCACCGATGATGGCAAGCCGTTGGGCGCGGCGTTGTTGCGTGGGCTCTATCACCGGCATTACTGGGAGCTGCCGGTGAAGGAGGGCAATGTGATTCTGATTGTCCCGGCGGATCTCGATCAGGTGCTGGACATGCAGGCGCTGACTGCCCGGGCCGAAGCGCTGGCGCCGCGGTTGGGGTATTCGTTGCAGTCGTTGATCAACAGTATTCGCCCGGCCACCTGAGGCATCTGTGATGGCCCCTTCGCGAGCAGGCTCGCTCCCACATTGGAATGCATTTCCCTGTGGGAGCGAGCCTGCTCGCGAAGAGGGTCGATAACCTGTGAAAATTTCAGATCCCTTTGAAAATGCCAGGACGCCGCTCCACCAGCGACCGCACCCCCTCCTTGGCATCCTCACTGGCCAACAACTTTTTCACCAGTGCTGGCAACGCCTGCGCCGCCGCGGTCTCACCCTCATACCGAGCCTGCCGCGCCGACATCAACGTCGCCTGCACCCCCAATGGCGCCTGCCGGGCAATCCGCTCGGCCAACTCAATCGCCCGTGGCAGCAAATCCTCACTGGCCATCACTTCCTGCACCAACCCCAAGTGCAACGCCTCGTGCGCATCGAACTCATCGCCGGTCAGCAACCAGCGCATCGCATTGCCCCAACCGGCGATCTGCTGAAAACGTAAAGTCGCGCCACCAAAAGGAAAAATCCCACGCTGCACTTCCATTTGCGCGAAGCGGGTATTGCTCGCGCACAGGTTAATGTCGGCGGCCAGCATCAACTCGATACCAATGGTCAGGCAATAACCTTGCGCGGCGACAATCACCGGTTTGCTCACCCGTGGTCCGACGAAAACACCCCACGGGTCGCATCCGCCGGTCGGAACCTGCCAGCCTTCAGCGAGTGCGCCGCTGGCGCTGACCAGATCCAGACCAGCGGTAAAGTGCTCGCCATGGCCGAACACCACCGCGACCCGCGCTTCACTGTCGGCCTCGAACTCGCCATAGGCCAGGCTGAGTTCATTGAGCAGGTCGAGGTCGAAAGCATTGCGCTTGGCCGCTCGATCCAGGCCAATCAGATGGACGTGACCACGACGTTCACGGCTGACGCGGCCGGGGCAGGGCTGATTCATGGCGAAATCCTCAGGCGGGAAGGGCGGGTGCAGCGGCGGTATGCCGCACATCGATGAATCGTTTAAGCGTCATCGCCCGCAGGGCCGGGCCTTTGAAAAATAGACCTTGGCGCGATTATCCGCAAAACCCCGTTACACAGCGGTGACACAGGTATTTTGACGATAAAAAAAGCTCCCTTTTTGGGCAAAATCCGGTATAGTGCGCGCCGGCCTTTAACCGGGCCGCGTTTAGGTAGCGCATTTCCCGAAGTCAGCTTCGGCTGCACGTCCGCATTGCGGGCTCTTCCCGGACGATTCTTTTTTTCATTCATTCGTTTTCGCAAATCCCCGCCGACAAAGCTGCCAGGGCGACTCTTGAGTCTCAACACGGCATGCGCAGCTTTGGAGCATGGGTCTTTGCGGATGCACTTAGAGGCAGACCCATGACCCAGGAAACCGGCGGATTCGCCGCTTTTAATCTTAACCCGAATATTCTTGCAGCCGTCGCAGCGACCGGCTACGAAGAGCCTTCGGCGATTCAGCAGCAATCGATCCCGATCATCATGGCCGGCCAGGACATGATTGGCCAGGCGCAAACCGGTACCGGTAAAACCGCCGCGTTCGCACTGCCTATCCTGCACCGCATCGATCCTGCCAAGCGCGAACCGCAAGCCCTGATCCTGGCGCCAACTCGTGAGTTGGCGCTGCAAGTAGCAACCGCTTTCGAAACCTACGCCAAGCAAATGCCGGGCGTTACCGTTGTGGCCGTTTACGGCGGCGCGCCTATGGGCCCACAGCTGAAAGCAATCCGTAATGGCGCACAGATCGTTGTCGCCACTCCGGGCCGTCTGTGCGACCACCTGCGTCGTGACGAAAAAGTTCTGTCGACCGTGAACCACCTGGTTCTCGACGAAGCTGACGAAATGTTGAAACTGGGCTTCATGGATGACCTGGAAGTCATCTTCAAGGCTCTGCCAGCGACCCGTCAGACCGTTTTGTTCTCGGCTACCCTGCCGCAGTCGATCCGCGCCATTGCCGAACGCCATCTGCGCGATCCGCAACACGTGAAGATCCAGACCAAGACCCAGACCGTTACCGCGATCGAACAGGCTCACCTGTTGGTTCACGCTGACCAGAAGACTTCGGCCGTTCTCAGCTTGCTGGAAGTGGAAGACTTCGACGCTCTGATCATGTTCGTGCGCACCAAGCAAGCGACCCTGGATCTGGCCAGCGCCCTCGACGCCAAAGGCTACAAAGCCGCGGCGCTGAACGGTGACATCGCCCAGAACCAGCGTGAGCGCGTCATCGACTCGCTGAAAGACGGCCGTCTGGACATCGTTGTTGCGACCGACGTTGCCGCTCGTGGTCTGGACGTTCCGCGCATCACTCACGTGTTCAACGTTGACATGCCGTACGACCCAGAGTCCTACGTTCACCGTATCGGCCGTACCGGCCGTGCTGGTCGCGAAGGTCGTGCACTGCTGCTGGTGACTCCACGTGAGCGCCGCATGCTGCAAGTGATCGAGCGTGTAACCGGTCAGAAAGTTGCTGAAGTACGCCTGCCGGACGCTCAAGCTGTTCTCGATGCGCGCATCAAGAAACTGACCAACAGCCTGTCGCCGCTGGTTGCTGATGCCGAGTCGACTCACGGTGAGCTGCTCGATCGTCTGACTGCAGACATCGGTTGCACCCCGCGTGCCCTGGCTGCTGCGCTGCTGCGCAAAGCCACCAACGGTCAAGCGCTGAACCTGGCGGCGATCGAGAAGGAACGTCCACTGGTGCCGAACAACGCACCGCGTGGCGACCGTCCTGAGCGCACCGGTGATCGTCCTGATCGTGGTGACCGCGAGCGTCGCGCGCCAATGCCTCTGGGCGAAGGCCGTGCTCGTTGCCGTACCGCGCTGGGCGCGCGTGACGGTATCGCTGCGAAAAACCTGCTGGGCGCCATCCTCAACGAAGGCGGTCTGGCCCGTGAAGCGATCGGTCGCATCCAGGTGCGTGACAGCTTCAGCCTCGTCGAGCTGCCGGAAGATGGTCTGGACAAACTCCTGACCAAACTGAAGGACACTCGCGTTGCCGGTAAGCAGCTGAAACTGCGTCGCTATCGCGAAGATTGATCCGCCCTTGGGCTGATTGATCGAACATAAAAAATCCCCGACTGGTTCGGGGATTTTTTTTGTCTGCCTGAAAGATAAAAAGATCGCAGCCTTCGGCAGCTCCTACAGAGGGAACGCATTCCAAATGTAGGAGCTGCCGAAGGCTGCGATCTTTTGCTTTTAACCAAAGCGATAGATGTCCATCCCTAACGCACCCATCGTGAAGCCTTTATGCTCCACGCTGAACTCACCACCCGCACCCCGGGCAAAATACAGCGGCAACAAATGCTCATCACTCGGATGGCTACGCACTGCATTTGGTGCCTGCTGGCGATAATCATGCAGCGCTGCTTCATCGCCGGCCGCCAGCTTCTCGATCACCCAGTCACGGAAATCCCGCGCCCACGGCTCAACGCTCTCGGGGCCGGCGTGCCAGTCCAGTTCGCGCAGGTTGTGGGTGATGCTGCCGGAGCCGATCAGCAAAATGCCCTGATCACGCAGACTCGCCAGCGCGCGGCCGACCCGGGTTTGCAGCGCCGGGCCAGCGCGACTCGGCAGGGAGACCTGCACCACCGGGATATCTGCTTGCGGGTACATCAGCGACAACGGTACCCAGACACCGTGATCGAACGGACGCTGCGGATCGAGGCGTGCTGGCAGATTATTGGCAGTCAACAGATCGGCCACCTCAGCGGCCAACTGCGGATCACCCGGCGCCGGGTACTGCACTTCAAACAATGCACGCGGAAAGCCACCGAAGTCGTGCCAGGTTTCCGGTTGCGCATGGCTGCTGACGAGCAGTTCGTGGCTTTCCCAATGCGCAGAAACAATCACGATGGCTTTGGGTTTCGGTAATTCGGCGGCCAGACGCGCCAGCGCCGGGCCACTGGCGCCGGGCTCCAGCGCCAGCATGGGCGAACCATGGGAAATAAACAGGCTGGGAAACATGATGGGTTCCTGAGCGTTAAGATGAACTCATCTTCAGTCAGTTCACTGATCTAAATCTAATATAAGTTTTGATGCTTTTTGATCGAATTATTGGGAGTGATACATGCAGCCTGAGTTTTGGCACAAGAAGTGGGCTTCGGGGCAGATTGGTTTTCATCTGCCCGAGGTGAACCCGTATCTGCAGCGGCACTGGGCGGCCCCGGCATCGGCGCGGGTGCTTGTGCCTTTGTGTGGGAAAAGTCTGGATCTGGCGTGGCTGGCCGGGCGCGGTCATCGCGTGCTCGGGATCGAACTGTCGGAAAAAGCCGTCGAGAACTTTTTCAGTGAGCATCAGGTGCAGCCGCAGATCAGCGAGAAAGGCGCGTTCAAGGTCTATCGCAGCGATGCCTTCGAGTTGTGGTGCGGGGACTTTTTTGCGCTGACGGCGAGCGATGTGGCCGATTGCACCGCGTTGTACGATCGCGCAGCACTGATTGCCTTGCCGGCGCCAATGCGTGAGCGCTATGCGGCACATCTTCAGCAGATCCTCCCGCAGGGTGTGCAAGGGTTGCTGATTACGCTGGATTACAATCAGGCGCAGATGCCCGGGCCGCCGTTTGCGGTGGGGGATGATGAAGTGCAGCGGTTGCTGGGGGGTGTCTGGCAGGTGGAGGTATTGGAAGAGCAGGATGTGCTGAGTGAGAGCGGGAAGTTCTTGCAGGCTGGCGTGACGCGGCTGGAGGAGCGGGTTTACCGCGTTTCTTCCCGATAGTTTTTTGCTGACTGTGCCGGCCTCTTCGCGAGCAGGCTCGCTCCCACATTGGATGGGGGTTCGCAGGACCCGTGTGGGAGCGAGCCTGCTCGCGAAGAGGCCATCAACAACAATCCATTATTGGCAGGAACAAAAAAGGCCCGCATCACTGCGGGCCTTCTTCATGTTTACACCGGTCAGATCAACCGCGACGACGCAGCGCGTCGATACGCTCTTCCAGCGGCGGGTGGCTCATGAACATGCGGGCGAAGCCCTGTTTGATGCCACCGTTGATGCCAAAGGCGTTCAGGGTGTCCGGCATGTGCACCGGCAGGCCCTGTTCGGCGCGCAGGCGTTGCAGTGCGCCGATCATCGCGCTGGTGCCGGCCAGACGTGCGCCGGCTTCGTCGGCACGGAATTCGCGCTTGCGCGAGAACCACATGACGATCGCACTGGCCAGAATACCCAGTA
Source organism: Pseudomonas tensinigenes (assembly GCF_014268445.2). Classification (NCBI taxonomy): domain Bacteria; kingdom Pseudomonadati; phylum Pseudomonadota; class Gammaproteobacteria; order Pseudomonadales; family Pseudomonadaceae; genus Pseudomonas; species Pseudomonas tensinigenes. The sequence continues at coordinate 4,878,153 of NZ_CP077089.1, read as the reverse complement.
CCAGTTCGGCGAAAATGGTCGCCACGTAGTAAGCGATGCCCTGACCTTCTTCGTTCTTGAAGATGACCTTGTCGACGAAGTTGCCGATGATCCGCGCAAAGAACATCACGAAGGTGTTCACCACGCCCTGGATCAGCGCCAGCGTAACCATGTCGCCATTGGCCACGTGACCGATTTCGTGGGCCAGTACGGCTTTCACTTCATCGGGTGAGAAACGCTCGAGCAAGCCCTGGCTGACCGCGACCAGCGCGTCGTTCTTGTTCCAGCCGGTGGCGAACGCGTTCGCTTCATAGGCCGGGAAAATACCGACTTCGGGCATCTTGATCCCGGCTTCGCGGGACAGTTGCTCGACGGTTTGCAGCAGCCATTGCTCATGCCGGGTACGTGGCTGGCTGATGATCTGGGTACCGGTGCTCATCTTCGCCATCCACTTGGAGATGAATAGCGAGAACAGCGAGCCGGCAAAACCAAAGACCGCACAGAAAACCAGCAGCTGACTAAGGTCGAGATCAACCCCGTTGGCCGCCATGAACCCGTTGAAGCCGAACAGGCTCAGGGTGATGCTGGCTATCAGCACGACCGCCAGGTTAGTGGCCAAAAACAGCAGGATGCGCATCATGGTTGTAGAAATCTCCTCAAGCTAAAGATGTAGCGTACTGCGGGGTATATAAGGTGCTGCACCGGGCTATTCAACTGAGTGACTATTTCAAACTGTGTCCTACAGCGATTTCTTTGGTGCCAGGCACATTTCCCACGACAGATACCGATAGGGATGACGACCAGCCGCGACCCGTCGCCATTACGCTGGACGCAGGTAAACGGTACGAATCGCAAGTGTAGAAGGCGTGCGCAGAGGCGGAACGCAGAAGTGTTGCTGAATCAGACAGTGCGCAACGTTTGCCCGTTGCGCACTACTGGCCAGTTACTGGCGGTAGGACTTGAGGAAGTTGCCGATACGACCGATGGCCATTTCCAGATCATCGACGCGAGGCAGGGTAACCACGCGGAAGTGATCCGGCCACGGCCAGTTGAAGGCCGTACCCTGCACCACCAGCAGCTTCTCGGAGAGCAGCAGGTCGAGGACGAATTTCTCGTCGTTGTGGATCGGGCAGACCTTCGGGTCGATTTTCGGGAACGCGTACAGCGCGCCCATCGGCTTGACGCAACTCACGCCCGGAATGTCGTTGAGCAACTCCCAGGTGCGGTTGCGCTGTTCCAGCAAGCGACCCTGTGGCAGCACCAGATCATTGATGCTCTGGTAGCCGCCCAATGCGGTCTGGATCGCATGCTGGCTCGGCACGTTGGCACACAGGCGCATGTTGGCCAGCATGTCGATGCCTTCGATGTAGCTCTGCGCATTGTGTTTCGGCCCGGAGATGGCGATCCAGCCAGAGCGGAAACCGGCCACGCGGTACGACTTCGACAAACCGTTGAAGGTCAGGCACAGCAGGTCTGGCGCCAGCGACGCGGTGCAGATGTGCACGGCATCGTCGTACAGAATCTTGTCGTAGATCTCGTCGGAGAACACCACCAGGTTGTGCGCACGGGCGATTTCCAGCATGCCCAACAACACTTCCTTCGAATACACCGCGCCGGTCGGGTTGTTCGGATTGATGATCACCATGGCTTTGGTGTTCGGGGTGATCTTGGCCTTGATGTCGGCCAGATCCGGGAACCAGTCGGCACCTTCGTCGCACAGGTAATGCACGGCATTACCGCCGGCGAGGCTGACGGCGGCGGTCCACAGCGGATAGTCCGGGGCTGGCACCAGCACTTCGTCGCCATTGTTGAGCAGCGCCTGCAGCGACATCACGATCAGCTCGGACACGCCGTTGCCCAGGTAGATGTCTTCGATGCCGACACCTTCGACATTCTTTTGCTGGTAGTACTGCATCACCGCTTTGCGCGCGCTGAACAGGCCTTTGGAGTCGCTGTAGCCTTGCGCGGTCGGCAGGTTGCGGATCACATCCTGAAGAATTTCGTCCGGCGCTTCGAAACCAAACGGCGCCGGGTTGCCGATGTTCAGCTTGAGGATGCGCTGGCCTTCCTCTTCCAGTCGTTTGGCGTGCTTGAGCACCGGGCCGCGAATGTCGTAGCAGACGTTGGCGAGCTTGTTCGATTTGCTGAACTGCATGGCGATGTGATCCCGAAAATGAACGATCCAGGCGGCGAATGGACAACCGTGCTGGGATTCCTGTGTTTTCACACAGGCGGACGTCTTGAGCCGTGGCTCCCATAATCCGTTTGAATGCGCCCGGTCTGGCTGCCAGACTGGTGCGTGACGAGGCGCAATCATACGTGCCGCCCGATCCGTGGAAAAGGTACAGATCGGGCTTTTTCAGCCGCTGAGGTGTGATGATGGAAAAGTTGGAAAAAACCCTGGAAGAATGGCGGGCGATGCTCGACCCCGAGCAATACAACGTTTGTCGTCTGAGTGCGACCGAGCGCCCGTTCTCCGGCAAATACAACGACACCAAGACCGACGGTGTCTACCACTGCGTTTGCTGCAACGAAGCGCTGTTCGATTCCAAGACCAAATTCGATTCCGGCTGCGGCTGGCCGAGCTTCTATGCGCCGATCGGCGAAAGCGCGATGACGGAAATCCGTGATACCACGCACGGCATGATCCGCACGGAAGTGAAGTGCGCGCGCTGTGATGCGCATCTGGGCCATGTGTTCCCCGACGGCCCGCCGCCGACCGGCCTGCGTTATTGCATAAATTCGGTGTGCCTGAATCTCGAGCCGCGCGAATAAACGATCGAAGGCGGCCCTTGGGTCGCCTTGTTATTCGATAATTAAATTGCACACAATTTAATTGCTCGCTATGTTTGGTCTTTCCCGACTGTCTGCGGAGCCCCATGCCATGAGCGACAACCTGCTGAATATCCCTTGCACCACCATCAAGGGTGAACAAAAGACCCTGGCCGATTTCGCCGGTAAGGCGGTTTTAGTGGTCAACACTGCGAGCAAATGCGGTTTCACCCCACAGTACAAAGGCCTCGAAGAGCTGTGGCAGACCTACAAGGATCAGGGCCTGGTGGTCTTGGGCTTCCCGTGCAATCAGTTCGGCAAGCAGGAGCCGGGTAACGAAGGGGCGATCAGTGAATTCTGTGAGCTGAACTTCGGTGTCAGCTTCCCTCTGTTCAAGAAAATCGACGTTAACGGTGCCGACGCGCATCCGCTATTCGTGCAACTGAAAAAACGCGCGCCGGGTCTGCTTGGCTCCCAGGGCATCAAGTGGAACTTCACCAAGTTCCTGATTGGCAAGGACGGAAAACTGGTCAAGCGTTTTGCCCCGACCACCAAGCCGCAGGAGCTGAGCGGCGAGATCGAAGCCCTGCTCAAATGAACAGCCTGCCGGTCGATTCGCTGAAGCTCGACAGCCAGTTGTGCTTCAAGTTGTACGCCGCTTCCCGGGCGGTGATTCGCGCCTACAAGCCGATGCTCGATCAGCTCGGCCTGACGTATCCGCAATATCTGGCGATGCTGGTGTTGTGGGAATGGCAGGAAACTGCGCCGGAGCAACCGACCGTCAAGGCCTTGGGCGAGCGCCTGGCACTCGACTCGGGCACGCTGACGCCGTTGCTCAAGCGTCTGGAGCAGTTGCAGTGGGTGCAGCGCCAGCGTTCGACGCGTGATGAACGGCAAGTCCACCTGAGCCTGACACCGGCCGGCCAAGCCTTGCGCGAGCAGGTCGGGCCGCTCAAGGCCCGGTTGCTGTGCGACAGCGGGGTGGATCTGGAGCGCCTCAATGACTTGCGTGACGGCCTCGATCACTTGTTGGGGCAGATCAAAGCGCTGTCGTAGTCGGGATCCACTGATCGAGCAGTGCCGCCAGTTCCTCTCGGCGGAACGGCTTGGCCAGATAGTCGCTCATACCGGCCGCACGGCAGCGCTCGCGCTCCTCGGACATCGCGTTGGCAGTCAGGGCGACAATAGGCAGGTTTGGCCAGCGCCCGCTCTGGCGGATCTGCCGGCTGGCTTCGTAGCCGTCCATCACCGGCATGTTGCAGTCCATCAGCACCAGATCGAATTCATGATACTCCAACTGATCCAGCGCTTCGGCACCGTGGGCGGCGACGATGACTTCGCAGCCCAGTTTGCCAAGCATGCCTTTGGCCACCAGTTGATTGACCGGGTTGTCTTCGACCAGCAACACCCGCCCGCGCAGCACCGAGGGAGCGGTTTCGAGTTGCGCATCGTTGATTGCAACCACGTCCGGTTGCAGCGTGCGCCGCAGGTTCTGGTAGAGCGCGTTGCGCGCCAACGGTCGAGCCTGTTGTTGCAGAGGTGTGAGCGCGGCCGCTTCTTCGCTCGGCAGGAAACTGCCGTAGGCGGTCACCAGCAAAATCGGCGCAACGAGCGTCGGGCGGAGGCCGAACAGGCACTCAGGGCAATCGGTGATCACCACATCAGGGGTCAGGCCCAGCAGTGAGTCATCAATGGTGCGCTGTTCATACGCCAGTCCCCAGACTGGCAGCAGGCTCTGCAACAGTTCCGCCAGACCGCTGCTGGCTGCGGTGATGGCAAGGATTTTCCCGTGCAGCGGCGCAGGTGCCAGCGCGCGGGTATGGCAGGGCAGAGGTAGCTCGGCACAGAACTGACTGCCAAACCCGGTCTCGGAACTGATGGTCAGGCGCCCCTGCATGGCTTCGCAGAGGTTGTAGGTCAGCGCCAGTCCCAGGCCGGTGCCGCCATACTGGCGAGTGATGCCGGCGCCTGCCTGCGTGAACGGCTGGAAGATTTTCAGCTGCGCGTCCTGGGCGATACCGATGCCGGTGTCGCAGACCTCGACGCGCACGCCATCCTTGTAGGACGACAAGCGCACATCCACCCGGCCGAAGCGGGTAAATTTCAGCGCGTTGGACAGCAGATTACTGACGATCTGCCGCACGCGGGTCGGATCGCCCAGCACCAGTGCCGGGAAGTGCGGGTCGATCAGGCAGGTCAGTTCGACGCTCGGCGCGGCATTCTGCGACAGCAGATTGGCGGTGTCTTCGATCAATGAGCCGAGATCGAACGGAATGTGTTCGAGTTCCAGTTGGCCGGCATCGAACTTGGACAGGTCGAGGATATCGTTGAGCAGCTCAACCAGGACCTTGCCCGAGTCGTGGGCGATCGACAGTTGTTGCTGCTGCTCGGCGTTCAGCGGCCCGTCGAGCGACAGCGCGATCATCCCCAGCAGACCGTTGAGCGGTGTACGGATCTCGTGGCTCATATTGGCGAGAAACGCCGAACGGGCTTCGGCCATTTCCAGCGCGGTGCTGCGAGCGACTTCGAGTTCCTGATTGGACTGGCTCAGCCGTGCGTTGATCGCCTTGAGTTCAGCGGTGCGCGCCGAGACGATGTTTTCCAGTTGCCCGAGGTAGTCGGTCAGGCGGTTTTCGGCGTTGCGCCGTTGCTGGATCTCGGTGGCAATGTTCTCGAATTGCTGATTGGCGACTTTGACCAGCACACCGATTTCATCGTTGCCGTGGCCGGACGGGCACTCCAGTGTGGTCGGCTCGGCGCTGCGCGGGTCGCGTCCACTGAGTTCGCGGATCACCCGCACCAGCGGTTTGGTCAGCATCACGTAGAACAGCGCCAACAGAATGCCGGTGAGAATCAGACTGCGGGCGAAACCATTGAGCAGGGTGACCTCGGCCCGGCGCAGGAAGCGGCTGCCAAAGGCATAGGTGTCGACCTCGAGGCTCAACACCCCCAGCGATTCGTTGGGCAGATGATCCAGATACAGACGATCCTCGAACTGCCGTTTGGCGCCGAACAAAAAGTCGCTGATCACCCGATAGCCGCTTTGCAGCTCCGGGCGTTTGACGCTGGCCAGCACCGTACTGTTGTTGTCGATCAGTTGCGCAGAAATGATCGCCGGCGAGCGCAACAGCCCCAGGGTCAGTTCCTGCGCCAGTTCGGCGTCGATGTTGTAGGCGATCCGCGAGGCCGGGTTATGGCTGATTTCCAGCAAAGACAGGATTTCCCGGTTGATGGAGGCGTCTTCACTGGCATAATCGATGCCGATTTGCAGCAGGCTGAGCAGCGTGCCCAGAATGAACCCGACCAGCACGGTAAGCCTGGCTTGCTTGTAAGACAGCCGGTGGGTGAATTTGATATCCATGGGGTGTTGAACCACTTCCGTTTCCCTTCGCTGCTCAAGCATAGTCGATCATGTATGGATACCGAGGTTCCCGAATCGCCTTGTAACAAGGCTTGGTAGGTGAATTCTGATCTGTGCGTCGTCGCTGGATCGTCATCATCACTGTGAACGTGCCCGAGGAGAAGACGTGGATTCCCGATTGAATGCTTTTCTTGAACGCGCCGAGTCGGTTCTGGCGCGGATCGAACCGTTGTTGCCGGCACCTCGGCCGGTGATCGACTGGGGCACTTGTCTGGCGGCGCGCTGGCAGCGCGACGGGCGCAGCGGCTACTTGTTGCCGCTGGAAGTCAGCCTCGACATGCGCCTGTCCGACCTGATCGGTGTTGACCGTCAGCTTGAACAATTGGGGCGCAACACCCAGCAATTTCTCGATGGCATGCCGGCCAACCATGCGCTGCTGTGGGGTTCGCGCGGTACTGGCAAGTCCTCGCTGGTGCGGGCGTTGTTGGCAGAACACGCCGCCGCCGGCCTGCGCCTGATCGAGATCGAGCGCGATCATCTGGCGGATCTGCCGCGCGTGGTCGAGCAGATCGGCAAATTGCCACAACGTTTCGTATTGTTCTGCGATGACTTGTCGTTCGAATCCGGTGAGGGTGATTATCGCGTGCTCAAAAGCGTGCTCGACGGCTCGCTTGAACAGGCGCCGGACAACGTTTTGCTGTACGCCACTTCCAACCGTCGCCACCTGGTGCCGGAGAAGGAAAGCGACAACGAAAACTGGAAACGCGTCGACGGCGAACTGCACCCCAGCGAGGCCGTTGAAGACAAGATTGCGCTGTCGGACCGTTTCGGTCTGTGGCTGTCGTTCTACCCGTTTACCCAAGAACATTTCCTTAACGTCGTCGAGCACTGGATCGGCCAATTGGCCGCCAAGGCCGGTCTGAGCTGGCAGCGTGATGAAGAACTGGACATCCTCGCCGTGCGTTGGGCCACCGGCCGCGGTAATCGCAACGGACGTTGCGCGTACCAATTCGCCCGTTACTGGGTGGGACTGAAATTGTTGGAGCACAAGGCATGATTGATTTGCAACAAAGCGGCCAGGGCCTCGAAGGCTATGGCATGTTGGCCGCACAACTGGAATCGCTGCTGGCGGACGAGCGCGACTTCATCGCCAACGCCGCGCAGTTTTCGGCGTTTCTGTTCAACCAGCTCGATGACCTGAACTGGGCGGGTTTTTACCTCAATCGCAACGAAGAGCTGGTGCTCGGCCCGTTCCAGGGGCAGATCGCCTGTGTGCGTATTCCGTTCGGTCGTGGTGTGTGCGGTGCGGCGGCGGCCACTCTGCAAACCCAGCGGGTTGAAGACGTGCATGCATTCCCCGGCCATATCGCCTGTGACAGCGCTTCGAACAGTGAACTGGTCGTGCCGCTGGTCAAGGACGGTCGCCTGATCGGTGTACTCGACCTCGACAGCCCGAAACTGGCGCGTTTTGCTGAGCAGGATCAGGCCGGTATCGAGCAACTGGCGGCAATTTTCCTGCGTCTGACCGACTGTTGATCACGCGGTGAGGCCAGCCTTGTGCAACAGGCTGGCCGGATCGACTTTGTCGATCTGCGCGGGATCGAGAAAACGCACGGCGTACTGCATGTACACGCCTTCATTGATGAACAATCCAAACAGCTGGGCATCGATGTGCGCTTCGCGGCACATGGTCGCCATGATGGCCAGCGCCTCACTCAAGGTTTTGGCTTTCTTGTACGGGCGGTCGGCTGCGGTCAGCGCCTCAAAGATATCGGCAATCGCCATCATTCGCGCCGGCAGGCTCATGTCCTCACGCTTCAGGCGTTTCGGGTAACCGGTGCCGTCCATTTTTTCATGATGACCGCCGGCGATCTCGGCGATGCTGTCAAGGTGGCCGGGGAAGGGCAGGTGGCTGAGCATCATGATCGTCTGCACCATGTGATGATTGATCACATAGCGCTCTTCGCGGGTCAGGGTGCCGCGGCTGATGCTCAGGTTATACAGCTCGCCGCGATTGTATTTGTAGCGCGGTACATCCAGCTTGAAGCCCCATGGATTGTCTTCGGGAATCAACTCGTTCGGGTCACGTTCGAGCAAGTGCTCGGGCTTGTCTGCCAGAAGTTTTTCACTGACCGGCAAGATCGGTGGGGGCGTGCGCGCCTGACGCCGGTTTTCCTCCCATGACACGCCCAGTCGGTCGTCAAGGGTGCGCATCCAGGTGCGTTGCGCCAGTTGATCAAGACGTTGCAGATCCGCTTCAGCCATGGCCTCACTGCCCAGATTACAACGCGCGACGAACGCAAAATCGTCGTCCAGCGCCGTCAGTGTGGCGTCGCGCAATTGCGCCAGTGCTGTCTCATCGCCGCCCAAGGCCCGCGCCTGCCAAAAGCTGATCCAGGCATCACGCTTGAGCACTTCGAAACGGGTGCGGATCTCATGAATGCGGTCGCTGATGGTTTCCAGTTTGGTCGCCTTGTCGACCACGTATTCCGGCGTCGTTACCTTGCCGCAATCGTGCAGCCATGCGGCAATGTGCAAGGCTTCCCATTCATCCTCGCTTGGCTGATAGGCACTGAACGCCGGCGCCTGACTGGCGGCCGCTGCCTGGGCGAGCATCAGCGTCAGCTCTGGCACGCGCTGACAATGCCCGCCGGTATAAGGACTCTTGGCGTCGATGGCGCCGGCAAGTAACTGAATAAAGGCGTCGAGCAACTGCTTCTGGCGGGCTTGCAGGCGCTGGCTCTCGATGCTCACTGCGGCAGCGCCTGACACTGCCTGCAAGAAAGCGATACGGTCAGGGCGCAGTTTTTCCAGGTCGGCTGCCGTGCCGCTGTCGTTGACCAGCAGGATCAACAGGCCGATAGTTTCGTCGTGGCGATTGTGCAGGCGGATGCCGATCAGATGAACCCGTGGCGATTGCATCACCAACAGGACTTTCTGCAGATCGGCGGCCTGATCGACGCCGAAATTGCTGACGACATTGTTGGCGCTGACCAATTGTTCGAACCACACCGGGCCTGTGCTTTGTTGCAGGTCGTGGCCCTGAATGTCGAACGCTTCCAGTGCCTGAGGCGTGCCATCGATCACCAACCCGTAAGGCTCCATACGGCTGCTGTCGCTTTCACGCAGATAGATCAACCCTGCCTGCGCCTGGGCGATCTGTACCGTTTCGAACAGCACCCGTTGCAGCAATGGGGCGAATCGGGTTTCGGCGCCCAAAGTGTCGGTGATGCGGAAGAAACTCGCCAACGTGTCTTTCATCCGCGCCATCGACACGCTCAACTGGTCGACTTCCAGTACCGGCGAGCGTCGAGTCAGCGGAAAGTTGAAATCGAAGCTGCGGATCGCGTCCGCTTCCTTGACCAGCGCATGCAGCGGTTTGACCAGAATCCGCGAGATTACCCAACCCAGTGGCAGGCACAACAGCAAGGTGGCCAAGGTAATCAACGCGCCTTGCCAGCGCATGCGATAGGCATCGACCAGCAATTCGTCTTCCGGCACCAGGAGTGCCAACTGCAAGCCTTTGGGGCCACCTTCCTCAATGCTGCTGCGAGCGACTATCCATTGCCGGCCATCGACTTCCAGTCGCTTGCCCGTGTGCTCTACGGACAGTAACGCGTGCAGGCTCGGGCTCAGGTCGGTCGCTTTGGCCAGATGCGTGGAGCTGTCGTCGACGATCAGACGGCTGCTGTCGGGATATGCCACGGCGTTACCGTCGGCATCGAACAGGGCAATGTCAGTGGAGGGCGTGACCACATGTTTGCTCAGGGTCGCAGACAGTGCAGCCAGCGTCAGGTCGGCACCGATCACTGCGTTTTCACCACTGCGCCGGGCCAGTGTGGTGCCGACATTGTGGGTTGAAAAAAACACATAGGGTTCGGTGGTGATCTGTTCGGTTTGCTGGCGGGCATTGATGAACCAGGCGCGGTTGCGCGGATCATAAGGGTCGTCGGTATTTTCCTGGTGGCCGATCGGGGTCAGGGCCTGATCGAAGAACAGCGATTGCGAGCGCGCTTTCCCTTGCGGGTCATGCTCGATGCTCCACACCTGATAAGCCGCCGCTTCTGGAGCCTTGAGCAGGGCCTTGATCGCCGAGGTGCGAAGCGGGCGCACCATGAAGAAATCACCGTTGGCGTAACCCAGATACAGCGAGGCCAGATTCGGGTTATCACTGAGCGCCTGGCTGAACGGCCTGAGCAGCGGCAATCGTTGTTCCAGGGCCAAGGCCTGTGTCGCGGGATTGACCGCCAACAGGCTCAATAAATGGCGGATCGGCTGATAGGTGGCGGACAGGTCGAGCCGCACGTCCTGTTCGATCCGGCTGAACAGCTTGTCGCTGCTCGACAGGATGATCTGCGTGGTCTGGCGATAATTGAACAACCCCAGCACCACGCCGGTGAGCAGCAGGAGAAACGTGAACATGACACTGATGTGCACGTGCAGCGGGAACCGGCGCTGTTCCGGGCGCAGTGGGCTGGGCATTTCAGGTTCTCCATGATGTTTAACTCACTGCTCAGCGCCAAGCATAGTTAAGGCACGCTAATCGTGCCTTGATCGGACAATGCCAATTGTTGCTGCAAGGCCTGCTCCAGTTCGAGCATCGCCCGGTTGATCGCCTCGCAACGACGAGCGATCTCGTTTGTCGCCAAGTCTTGCGTGCAGGCGAGCTCCAGGGCGTCGCAGCATTCGATTACCCGTGATGCCTGAGCGATGCGTGCGGCCCCCTTGATCTTGTGAGCGACCACCGCCAAGGCTCCGCGATCATCCTGCGGCGACAGCGCGAGCAGTTCCTGTCGGTCGAGGCGGCTGCTCTTGAGCAGTTCAACCAGCAAGCGCCGGGCCTGGGCAGGGCTGCCGCCCGTCAACATGTTCAGACTTCGCAGGTTGAATGCCGGTGGGGGCGACGCCGCTGCGATGCCGTCGATCCATTGGCTGAGCAGACTCAGGCTCAGTGGCTTGAACAGGCAATCGTTCATGCCTGCCTGTTTGCAACGCTGGATTTCCTCAGGTTGCGCATTCGCCGTGAAACCCAACACCGAGCAAGGTGGGAGGCGGTTCTGCAGTTCATGCTGGCGAATGGCGCGCGTCAGTTCATAGCCGTTCATCAAAGGCATGTTGCAATCGACAATCACCAGATCGAAGGCGCCTTCTTTCCAGCGTTCGAGTCCGCTACAGCCGTTCTCGGCGATGCTGAAGTGATGGCCGAGAAATTCCAGTTGCTGACACATCAACAAACGATTGGCCGGATGATCATCCACCACCAGAACGCGCAGCGGTGTCTGCGAGGTCTTGATCGCTGGCTCATCCCTGGCCGCGCTCGCCTGTGCCGGCAAGCTGTCCAGTGGCAGGGAAACGCAGACCTGTGTTCCGATGCCGGGCTGGCTGCTCAATTGCAACTGGCCGCCCATCATTTCACACAGGTTGCGACTGATCACCAGCCCCAGACCTGCGCCACTTCGGGCTTGCTGAGGGCTATTTTCTGCCTGGGCAAAGGGCTCGAACAATCGTTGCTGATCCTCTGCACTGATACCCGCACCGCTGTCTTGTACGGTCAATTGCATCAGAGCCCGCCCAGGCACATCAGTGGTCATGAGGTCGACGCTGATTCTGATGTGTCCTTGCTCAGTGAATTTGATGGCGTTGCTGATCAGATTGGATAGCACTTGCTTGAAACGCAGTGGGTCCAGGCATACATCGACCGCCAGATCCGGCGGATTGAAGATGACTTGCAAAGCGAGATTCTTCTGCCGGGCCAGGCCGTCGAAGATTCTTGCGACAGACGCTACTGTGTCCACCAGATTGACCCGTTCCGGGCACAGACTCAGGCGTCCGGATTCGATCCGTGCGATGTCGAGGATGTCGCCGATCAAACCCAACAGATCCTTGGCCGAGTGGTAGGCAGTGTCGATCGAAGAGCGATCCGGATGGTGTTGATCGATGCGTTTGAGCGTCAGTTCAAGCATGCCGATCACCGCATTCATGGGCGTACGGATTTCATGGCTCATGGTGGCCAGGAATGTACTTTTCGCCCGGTTGGCGTCATCTGCCTGTTCCTTGGCCGCACGCAGTTCCTCAAACAGCTGTCGGCGTTCGCTGATGTCGATCCAGCCACCGATGATGCCTTTCACGTCGCCGCTGGAGTCCCGGTACGGCAGTATCCAGTGATAGATCGTCAGGCGTCGTTTGCCGATGTGCAGAGGCCGGTCGAGCACCAGCGCAGTGCCTTCGGCGACCACTCGCTGATAATCGGCATGAAAGGCCTGGGCCTCGAAAGCGTTGCTCAGGGTGCCCTGCATGACGCTTTTGCCTATCACGTCCTCACGCTTGGCATTGAACACTTCGAGATAGCTGTCATTACAGCTTTGCAGCAGACCCTGGCGATCGCGTACGTAGATCGGATGCGGCGTACCGTTGACCAGCGAGCGCATGAATTCGAACTGATCGTTCAGGGCCCGCTCAGCCGCCTGGCGTTGTTTGATCTGGTGTCGCATGTAGGCGTTCCAGGCAAGCAGGAGCAACAGGAGCAGGCAGGCGCCGATGATCACTTGATAGAACAGGCGCTGGTAATTGCGCCAGATGTTTTGCGAGGCGCTGGAATATCCACGCCAGCGCCCGTTGATGACGCCGAGTTCTTCCGGGGAAATGCTCAGAAGCGCTTTGTTGATGATCGAGCCCAGTTCCGTGTTGTCACGTGCGGTTGCCAGAGAAAACTCGGCCTGACCGGTGCCGATGGTGGTAGTGATCTGCAGCGCCTGCTCGAAGATTCGCGAAGAAATGAAGTAGTTGGCGATCACCAGTGAATTCACCGCACCGTCGACATGGCCTTTGGCGAGCAGCGAGACGGCGCTGAAGGTATCTGCCGTTTCGATCAACTGGATCCGTGGAAATTCGCGTCGCAGGTACTCGACCAGGGGATTGCCTTGGGCGATCGCCAGTTGCTTGCCTTTGAGCTGACCCAGGTTAGTCGGACTGTCGGCACTCTTGCGCGTCAGCAGCACATAGGAGTTTTCCAGATAGGGCCGACTGAAACTCAGAGTTTTTTCTCGCTCGGCGGTTGGCAGCAAGGCCGCGATGAGATCGGCCTGGTGGTCATCGATCTGTTTGATCATCTCGGCGTCGTTGCGGCTGCGATGGACCTCGAAGCGCAGGCCGGTGCGCAGGCGAATCAGTTCGAGAAGATCGGCGCTGATCCCGCGAAAATTGCCTGCGTCATCGAAGAAGGTCAGCGGCGCATAGGCCTCATTCACCACCACGCTCACTACCGGATGCTGCTGCAGCCATGTTTCTTCGCGTTCGGTCAGTTGCAGTTTCTGGTCGGTGAGCAGCAGGTCGCTGCCGGCGCTCCAGCGTTTGGCGATGTTCTCGCGCTCGCTACGCGGCACCGCTTTAAGCACGGCGTCGACGATATTCAATAACTGCGGATTGTTTCGACGTACGGCGAAGCTGAACCCCTGGGCTTCCTGTTTGCCGAAATTGGCCATGCGCACGTTATTGAGGTAGCCCTTGTTGATCATGTAGTGGGTGGAGATCGTGTCGCCGAGAAACACGTCGGCCTGGTCGAAGGCCACGGCGTTAATGGCATTCTGGTAGGAGGGATAGCAGGTGATGAGCGCTTTGGGATACAGCGCCTTGACCTCATGCAGAGGCAGATAGTGGTAGACCATGCTCAGGCGCAATCCTGCCAGGCCTTTACTCAGGCTGCGGGTTTCGCCTTCGCGGGTAACGAGCACAGGTTGATCGTTGGCATACGGTTCGGACAGCGCAAGGTTGGCATTGGCGGATTCATAGCCGTTGGCTGTCCCGAGCAGGTCAATCTGGCCATCGACCAGAGCGCGAATGGCAGCATCCCGGGAGGCAAAACGTTTGACCTTGACCGGCAAACCGGTGGCTTGAGCGACAAGCCCGACATAGTCGGCGGTGAGACCTTCATAATCGTGACCGCTGACGGTCATGTCGAACGGTGGATAGTCAGGAGCGGACGTTCCGAGTATCAACTCGTCGCGCGTTTGCAGCCACTGTCGTTGAGACTGTTCCAATACAACCGGCACCGGCTCGCCTGCCGATCGGCTGAGCAAGGCATAGTCCGGTGAATCAACGGGCATGGCAAACACATTGGCACTCAGGTACAGACCTGTGCTCAATGCAATTAAATAGTCTTTCAAACGACTGGGCATGCGGGGTCTCACACGAGTGCGTTGCGTTTGGCCATCTCGATAAGTTCTACAAGGGATTTGGCTTTGAGTTTTTGCATCAAGCGTTTTTTATAGGTACTGACCGTTTTATTGCTGAGAAACATGCCCTTGGCTATTTCCTTGTTGGTACGGCCTTGGGCAAATAACTGCAAAACCATTAATTCGCGATCATTGACGGATTTGAACAGTTCCAGTTCTGCATAACGAGTATCGTCGCTGCGAACCGGATTCAACGCCTGACTGGGGAAATAGTTGTAACCGGACAGCACCGCTTTTATCGCACTGACCAGTTCGCTCAAGTCTTCCTGTTTACAGACATACCCGGAAGCACCGGACTGCATGCAACGAATACCGAATAACGTCGGACATTGAGCAGTCAGCACCAGGGTTTTGAGCGGCGAACTCATGGCGTTGAAGCGGGCAAGTACCTCCAGGCCATCAAGTTTTGGAATGCTGATGTCGAGAATGATCAGGTCCGGCATGCACTCGCGCACCATTTGCATGGCATCGACCCCGTTGTCGGTTTCGCCGACGACCTTGTAGCCTTCATGTTCCAGCAGCATTCGAACGGCGAGACGGATGACCGGGTGATCGTCGACAATAAAAACGGAGTTCATAATCAACTGCGGCACAGGTGCAAAAAGGCGCTCTAGAACAAGGCTCCTACTGCTGGTCGCGCGATGATCTACCCCGAAAGCTACCCCGGCAGGAGCGCCCCGACATGAGCAGAGCCAGAGCCAGAGAAATCGCCAAGACCGTCGACACCTTTCTGCACCCGGATGACCTGATGAGGGCGATCGGTGTCAGTCGCAACACACTGGACAACTGGGTGGCAGCCGGGCATTTTCCCGCCCCCGTGGAAATCGGCATGACCCGCGCCGGCGGGTATGCCGGCCGTGTGGCCTGGCTGAAGAGCGAGGTGGACGCCTGGATCCTCGCACGCGCAGCGGCACGACCAGTGCCCAATCCGCTGGCTGCGTTCGACGGTGCCAATCAGCCTGCCTGAATTTTCTACGGACAAAAGAAAACCCCAAGGAGCGCGAACTCGAAGGGGTTAAGGGGTATTTCCTGATGAGTAATTATAGCTCGACTGCGTCCGCAAGTCTTCGACTGCCGCCGTCAATCTTCGACCTCGCCGCGCAGTTCCAGGCCAAGCGAAACGTCGCACCCTCGGTGCTGACAATGACCGAGCGATCAATCACTGCCACAGCTACCACGCCCGCCATTGCCTTCGCAGCGGATCCACAGCCAGCAGCCAACGAAGCCGTCGTGTGGGACGCCGAGGCGTGGCTCTCTGCTTTTGACCTGGCGCTGGCTACCGACGACGGCGAACAGCAGGACGCGCTCGCGGTACACGCCAAGCAGGCCATGGAGGACGCACAACGCCGCGGCGATAAGGTTTGTGTGCAATCGATCCAGTCAGCAGCCAAGCAGGCCAGAACCGCGCGCGAGGACAGCCTCCAGCAGACAGAGGATGATGTCCAGGAAGGCCCCGTGCCGAATGTAGAGGCACCTTTCGGCACGAATGCCGCCAGCCTATTAGTTGCGCCTGTTGGCCAGAGTCAGCAAGTGACGCCACAACCCTCCGATCGGCAACCCAAGGCGGGAGATATCGACCTTGAGTCCCGTGAAATTCTTCGCTACATCAGCGAAGATTTTGTGCTGCTCACCTCCGGCGGCAAGGTTGTCGCCTACCACATCGAAAGCGGCGATACGTTCTGCAAGGAAGGCATGCGTCAGCATTGCGCGAAGCACTACGGGAGCATTCAGATACTGGCTGCCGACAAGGATGGAAGCATGGCGTGGAAGCAAGCGCCTGCAGGGGATGTCTGGTGGCAGTGGAACGAACCGGATCGCCGTGTGGTGCGCCGCATCGTGATGGAGCCCACCAGCAAGGCGGCTTTTCAGGATGCCGATGATTGCCCTGACGTGTTCAACCGCTGGCACCAGTTGAAAATCACCATGGCTGAACGAAACCCGGCAGCTACAGCGGAGGACGTCACGATCCTGACGAATCACCTGATGTACCTGGCCGGCGGCGATGTGGTTGGCGTGACGTTCTTTCTGTGCTGGCTGGCGCAGCTGTACCAAACACCTGAGATCAAAATGCCGACCGCTGTGCTGCTGTATTCGCAACAGGGGAGGGTGGGCAAAAACCTGCTCGGCCGACTCATTTCCAAGGTGTTCGGCGCCCCGTTGGTACTGACCAGCGGCAGCAGCAAGATCCTGACGTCGAAGTTCAACGACAGCATCCTGCACAAGCGAATCATCTTCATCAATGAGGTACGGATCGGGCCGAAGGACAAGGATGCGGTAGAGGAATTCAAGAACACGATCTCCGAACCCACCATGCAGTTCGAAGGCAAGGGCGTTGCGTCGAAAGAAATCAAGAACATCGCCCACTACATCATCACGTCCAACCACGCAGACGCGCTGCCGTTGATGGAGAAGGACGGGCGGATCGCGGTACTGCGCTGCCTCGCCGAGCGCCAAAGCGACCAGTACTACAAAGACCTGATTGACTGGATTGACGGCCCCGGTGCACCTGCGCTGGCACAGGTACTGGCCACATGGGTGTTTCCCAAGGATTGGGACCCGTATGCACCAGTGCCGCAGACAGAAGCGGCGCGGGCCATGCAGAAGGCGGCGCGGGGGCATGGCATCAACTGGCTTGAAGAGCGCGTCGCGGGGCGTGAAGGCCCGTTCGCCAAACAGATCGTCCGCTGCCAGAGCATCTTCATTCAGTTGGCGGCGATCCCCACCTACGAATCAACCATGAAGGCCTACGGGATCAGCCCCCAAACGCTCCCAGGCATGCTGTCCAAGTTGGGGTTTAAGCAGCTGTTCAAGCCAGACAAAGAGGGCAGACCCTCCACCAACCCGAACCGCAAGTGCTGGTGCTCTGATAACGCTGACTGGTGGGATCAACGGCCGGACACTGTTTGGACTGACTACATCAAAGACGGCATCGCCCCCGAGGGCATGCCGCCGTTCGAGGGTGAAGGCGATGAAAGTTGATAGGGGTCATGGCTAGGACACCACCGAATCCCTACCTGCAGACTATGAGCATGGTTCTGGTTATGACCGATCCGCCGTACAGGCTGTACTGGCCACCCCCGACCACGCTCCCTGTGTCGCCAGATCTTTCCAGAACCTCGTACCCGCGCGCACCACATAAGTCACCGGCCTTTTCTAGGCATTTACCCCAGTTCAATGCACTCCCTGAACAATCGATGCTGAACCCCTCGCGGCCGTCAGGTGTGTATGTCTTAGAAGAGATGGCGCAACCACCGAGGACCATAATCAGGCCTATTAAAACGAGGGTCCGTTTCATGCGTTCTTACTCCAAGGATGGAAGATAGCCTGCCTCGTCGCCATGCCGAAGTAGCGTAGCTGTGTATTCGGCACAATGCGTTAAGTACGGTGCTACGCTTCGGTTTTCTCGAACGGAATCGAATCGATGCCCACCGAATACTCCCTACCCGACACCCTCGATCGTATCTACACCAATCAATTGGCGCTTGAAGCCGCGATCATGGAGCTGACTTTGCTCATCGAGCAGCAGGGCCATACCGAGGTCGGCGAGAACGTGCGTGGTGCCCTCTACGCGATTGGGGAGAACGCTGGGCACATCAAACAAGGCATCGCCAAGCTCGTCCTCCAGCACAGAGGTGACTGATCAGCACGCCACCGCTATCATCGCTGGCTATTTGCCACGAATGGATCGCGGCGGGGCATGAGAGGGGCTGTGATGGCGGGTCTATGGGAGCCGGTGAACGGCGTGTTTTGGAGAGTGTCCCCAGCTGTGCCGGACGAGGGGTGGCCGCTGTCAGTGACCATCATCGCTGCACTGGTAGCAGCTTTCGCTTTCGCGGCAGCATTGAAGTGCACTGCGAAGAAGATCAAGCCTGCTGGCTGGCACCTGCGCGAGCATCTAGGGGAGATCGGCGGCGCATTGACTCTCACGTACCTGGTCATAGTCGTTGTGGTAATTTGGGGGCGTGCAGATACCCTCATGACTATGCCGCTAAACGAGGTCGGTGATTTTCTAGCCGGTGCGTTCGGGCCAGTCGCATTTCTGTGGCTGGTATTCGGCTTCCTCCAGCAGGGCGATGAACTGCGGCAAGGCACCGAGGCGCTGAAACTGCAGGCGTTTGAACTCAAGAATTCAGTAGCGCAACAGTCAATTATGGCAGCTGCAGCGACCCAGCAAATAGACGCGCAACGAGCCGCACTGCAATTGCAGCTGGATGAGATCGAGCGTGGTAACCGGGCAAACTTTGTTTTCAGTCACGGAGTTCGAGGAGGCGGCGGTGTACCGGGTTCGAAGGTGGACACAAGTATGGAAATCGGTTGTTCTGGTGCTAACGCTTATGACGTCCGTATTGTATTTGAGCCGCCAATAGGAAGCACAGTATCAGTCGAGTCCGAGCAAATAACTCAAAGTCGAAAGTTTAAAATACCACTGGTCTTCGCAAACCCGTCTGAGGATGTTTTGGGTTTTATTACACTGAATTACAAAGGCGCTGATGCCAAGGATCGAGAGGAGAAATTCGTTTACTCAATCCGCGCCGCCGATCCATGGGTAAAGGTCAAATCCTAAATTCCGTCTTGGTATTAAAGTAGGGGCATTCTCTGCCCCTACTTTCACTTCCCCTTACCTTTCTCGGCCTTGCCTTTCGGCGGTTTGCCTGGGTTCGACTGCGGGAAGTACTCCTGCGTCTTCACCGGTTTTTTGCTCACACCCTCGCGTTTGTCGATCATTTCACCACCTCTTCTTCGGTGCCGGATTGGCACAGTTCGTTTTCTTCGTCAGCAACTGCCGGCAAGCGATGCCCGAACAACTCAGCCCGCAGTGCCTGTGCAACCTCATTAAGGTCTGGCCGGTCGGCCATCACCCACAAACCAGCCCGGAATCCACGCAGCAGCAACCGTCTGCGTTGCTTCGTGGCTTCGCTACCACGTTCCTCAGCGTCCGCCTGGAAGTCACGCAGCAGTGCCTCAAGCGCCGTCGCGGTGGTAACGGGCCGCTTGCGTGTCTTGTATTCGCTCGATTCGCCCATGGCGCCACCCCTAGAACGCCGGCCCGATTGCACTGCCGGACTTCAGCCCGGCCCAGTACTTGTCGAACTCGGCTTCGCTCATGCCCGCAATGTCGGATGCACTGACAGCGCCTTTTTCATCAGGCGCGCGTGCACTGCCGCTGAGGCTGCCCAAGCTGGTTGGTGGCTCGCGTCGTGGGGTCTGGCCGGAGGTCTTGAACCCTAACGCTTGTGCCTTCGCGTAGATTTTTTCAGCCGGGTTGGCCCCGTTCGCCAAGCACTGGCGGGCGAACTCACCCAGAGCAGTCGAGCGGATCATCTGAAATTGTTCCTCAGTCGCCTGCGGGTACAGCTGCCGTATTTGTGCGTCAGCGTTTCGCTGTACCAGGTCAACCGCCTGTTCGTAGTCCGGCACCGCCGCCATGAACTGCTGTTCAAGATTGACGACGGCGGCTGTTACCTGCTGGTGCTGCAGAGCTGCCTGCTGCTGTTGAGAGGGGCCGTTCTGCAGTTGGTCGAGCGCCTGCGCGAACTGACGCTCCTTCGCCTCGATGTATCCACGGGGATCTTCGTCAAAGTCCGGGATGGCCGCTTGTTCGGCAGCTTGTTGCTGTGCCTGCTGCGTGGCCTGCCACTGAGCTTGAAGCTGCTGCAACTGCTGCGCCTGTGCCTGGAGCTGCAGCTCAAGCGCCTGACGTTTGCTGCGCTCTTCATGCAACGCAGCAAGTGGCACTTTGCGCTTACTTTGACGGCCAGCATCTTGCTCAGCCTCGCGATCAAGTTCGCCTTGGCGCGTGTCGTCCAGGTCAGTCGGCAGCGACAGATCCTTCTCGACGGCGTGCAGGTCGAATTCGGCGACAGCGTTGGCGAGGCCTTCCGGGAGTTCGTCGCCTGAATCGGCAGCGTCTGGCACACCTACCGTACCTGTGAGTTCTGCGGCCATTGTCTGGCTGATATCGAATTCTTCACTCATGACTTCACTCCAGAACGGGACGGCGCACGTTGAGGCTTGGCGCTAGGGGATGATTTGGATGACTTCGGAGCAGCCTTTCCAGACAGCCCGTATCGATCTTTCAAACTGTCGGCACCGGCAGTGTTGGCGGCGCTCGCGGCGTTGGATTCCAACACCTGTGCCAGCTCTTTTTGTAGCTTGCTGACTTGCTTCCTGTGAGCGAGGTCGGCCAGGTACTCGTCAACCTCGGCAGCTGTCAGTGGCCGACGGCTGATCTGGTCGCCGCTCAGTCCGAAGCAGCGGCCGATGCGCAGCTTCTGGCGCTCGGCTCGCTGGATCAGCAGCAGTCCGCTCAGCAGCTCACCTTCGGCATTGCCGGCGGTACGTGCGTCGCGCTCGGTCGGCACATCGTCATGCGCAAGCACTGGGGAGCAGTCGAACAAAGGTTTATCGAAGGTCACCGTGTAGCCACCGCCTTGGGACTCACGGATGTGCCCACGGGAAAAATCGATGTTGTTGAGTTCTGCCTCGTGGCGAAGCTGTTCAAGCCGTTTCAAGTCAAACATGGGTGCAGTCCTCGGGTTGACGAGCGTTGACGATCTTGGCGCGCAGCAGATTCAGCTCGGCTTCGCGCTCAGCTTTTTTGTCTGGGCGAGTGGCCTCGCGCAGCTTCTTTTCTGCTGCCTGAAGCGCAGCGCGGGCGGCGGGTAGCTCGGTTTCAAGCAGTCGCTTGATACGCAGCAGTTCGTCGAGGTCGGCCCGTGCCTTTGTCACGACCGCAGCGGCCTCGATCGCTTGTTGGTTGGTGCTCATTTACCCTCCTGTTGCCCGGTCAGCCGGCGCAAGTTTTCGACGGCGCGGCGGTTGCCGTTGGCCAGGTATGGGACGAACGCAACACGCACAGCGGTGCGGGCCTTCTTCAGTTCGGCATCCAGAAAATCGCGCTTTTCGTCGTCGTCCAACGCAGCCCAACCCTTCGAGCGCATGGCGCGCAGCACCGTCTTGCTGGTCAGTTTCCCGGCCAGCTCGTTGAACTCACTCATCTGCTCGTCGCTGAGGTTGTAGCGCTGTTTCTTGATCGTGAAATGGTCCTGGGTCTTGCCCGGCGCCCAACCGATTCGGGCGGCTTCCAGGCGTACAGGGTCGGCCGTCTCTTTCGACTGTGCGATAGGTGCGGCAATAGAGAGCGGGCCACCAGGGTACGTGCGGTTCGCGACAGGGGCGCCGAAGTGGTCAAGCTTGATCGGCAAGTCCTGACGTAGGCCCGGTACCCGGTACTTGATCGCATCCAGCACAGAGTTCGTTTCACGGCCGTAAGGGTCGTTTTCGCTGGCGATGTTGCTGAGCAGTGTGAACGGCTGTGCCAGGGTGCCGGCTTGCTGCCGGAGATACCAACCGCCGTTGCGTTTCGGGTCGCTGAGGAACTCGCTGAAGTTCGACAGGCCTTGCATGTAGGTCTTGTTGATCGTGGCGTTCGCGAAGCTTCCGAGCAGACCTGCGGCGATGTCGCCAGCGTCCTTGTGCTGGTAGTCAGTGGTCGCCAAGTCGGCAGCCATGCTGAGCCATTGTGCAAATGGGTCGAGTCGGGAATATTCGTGGTAGGTGTCGTCGACCTTGATGCTGTACGGGCGCCAGCCTGTGGCCATTAGCGCCGCCTTCTCTTGCTTGTCTTCAGGGCCAGCACCGGTGATGTATCCCGCCTGAGCCAGTGCACCGGCACCGATCATCACGCTGGTGCCCCAGAGTACCCGAGCGATAGCGCGCTCCTGTTTGGCGCCTCCGGCTTTGATGTCAGCCCGGACATCTGCGAACGCTGGAGCGAGGGGCGTACGCTTCAGGCCGAACTTCACGATGTTCGCGGGCGTGCGTACAAACGGCACGATGATGTTCAACCACGGCGCTTTGGCTTTTGCAGACATGATCGCTTGGGCGAACGCACCGGCTTTGTTGTTGAAGGTGTTGGTTCGAGCATGCTCTCCCGCTTTTTCGATCATCCCGGGCGTAGGGTTCTGCACAAGCTGCTCAATGCGTTGGCTGAGTTTGGTGTCCTGAGGAATTGCGCCAGACTTCCTGTCTGCCATTGCTTGGTGACGTGCAAGTGACCGTAGTTCGCCCTCATAGTTGAGCGTCGCAAACCAGGCGTCCTCGGCTCCCAGCGCACGGTATGGCAGCGAAAACGCTTTCTCCGCGATGCCTTGCGCAGCCCTGATGCCCACGCCGGATTCAGCTTTGCCGACGCCCAGCATAGGCGACTCACCGGACTTGAAAGCGTCGTATGCGGCGATGCCTGCCTTGTTCATTCCTTTGGCCGAACCGATCAGCAGGTCCAGCGGTTCCGCAAATAATGTCTCACCGGACTTGCCGCCCGTGGCCAGGCGCTTCGCTCCGCCGACGCCGGCAGCGATACCGCGCTCGATCATTTCGTTACCGAGCGTCATCGTGTTACTGAGGATGTTCACCGCGTGGGTGCGGACGCCGCTCAGCAGTGCTGCGCGGTAGTAGTAATCGAACAGCCCCGGCTTGCGGTTGGCGATAAGCTTGGACGCATTGGCGACCCCGCCGCTCTGAACGGCTTTGCTCAAGGCAAGCGCTAAATCATCAGCCCCTTGAACACCGCCTATGCCTTCGAGGATGTGTTGCGCCTGGCGATAGTCGAATACCTGACGGCGCTGAGCCGCAAGCGCTCGGCCAGATTCCGCGCGGGCGCCTGCAAGTGCACCGAATGTATTTTGCAGATCCGCCACGCTCTGCACGAATTCTGCCCGCTGAATATCGTTGGCCTGCCCGCTGGTGATCTGCGCTTGTTGTTCGAGCACAGACTTCAGTCGGTCGCTGACGTGATCCGTCATCGCGATGATTTCTTCCGCGTTGAAGGCTTTGCCGATCTTGCGTGAGAACACGTTGTCGATCTTGCCGTCAGAGCCATCAATGCCAATCAGTCGAGCGAGCCGGCGCTGTTCTTCGAGCGTGACGACTCCGCGTCGACGGGCTTCAATATCTGCTTCCGCCGGGCGCAACAGATCCAGCGTCTGCGCGCGGGCATCTCCCTGCACACCGAGGTTATCCATCAGCGGGTTGATGTCTTGCGATTTGGCGAACGGTGTCGGCGCGGCCGCAGGGCTTGGCGCCTCCGTGACAGGTTCTGACGTGGGGGTGACGGCTTGTTGTGGTTGCGCCATGCCTTGCTGTTGTTGCACGGGCTGTGGCACCGGGGCTGGCTGCGGATCAGCAATGGTCGGGCGACGCAGTCCGCCTGCCGCCCCCATGAACCCGCCCAGCACCGCGCCTTGGCCGGCGGCGTTTCCGATGCCTTGGGTCAGCGGGTTGCCGAGTGCGGCGTTCTGCATGGCCTGCTCTTGAGAGGATTGCAGTGTCTCTTCGCCCGCTTCCATCCCGGCGCCGATACCCATGCGCGACAGGACGTTGCGCCCAACTGCTGGGCCAGATGCGCCTGCCAACATGGCATCGATATCAGCCGCTCCGAGGCGATTGCCCAACCCTGCGGAACCGGCACCAATCAGGCCCGTGAGTCCACCTGCGCCGAGTGCTGCAGCCGTCTGGCCGAGCGTGAGGTCGCCGGTTTGCTGGACTGTGTTGGCAGCCTGCTGACCCGCCGTTGCGAGTCCCTCGCCCGTACCAGCGCCGACCAGTGCAGCGCGACCTGCATTCATTCCGAGTGCCTTGGCGCCGAGTGCCGCGCCTTTGCCTGCAGCACCGCCGACTACCATTGTCGGCACCGACTCGACGACCTGGCCCGCGGCGTACGCCGGGTTTTGCAGTAGTGCGGCGATGGTCGAGCCGAACCCCTGCGCATTCACGACCTCATCACGTTGCGCTTTGGCTTGGGGCGACATCTCGTCATCCAGTACCTGACGTGCAGCCTTGGAGTCCAAGCCATGCCGGGCGAGCCACGGTGTAACCTCGCCGCCCGTGGCGATGTCGCCCAGCCCTGCAAGGCTATCGAATAGGTTGTAAGCACCGCGCCCGACATTGCCGCCGATGTCCGTTACCCACTGGCCGGCAGTACGGTCAGAGATATCTGCCCGGGGCGCTGCGTCGGGAAGATCGTCAAAACTCAGCCCGCCCGCTACTGGCCCGGCCTGCGCCGCTGGCACAGCTGCCGGGGCTTCGTCCGGGAGGTCATCGAATGAAAGCGCCATGGTTTAGATCCCCGCCGCCTGGATCTGCTGAGGGGTGTACCCACCCTGAATCAGGCGGTTAACCACGGCCTCCCGAGACTTGCCGGACTGGACGGCGCTTTTTGCAGCAGCCAGATCAGCACTCATACCGCCCCGAGGACTGGTTTGCGCAGGAGCTGCGGGCTTCGCCATCGGGCTGGAACCGCTGCCATACATGAGCAAATCAGCACCCTGCAGCGGCGCCGCAGACGCGGTCGCACCCGGCAGCCCAGGTACGGCAGGACCCGCGCCAGCGTTATCATCGGGCGCGACGTCGCCGAGCAGTGCCTGCATCGGGTCGGCCTTGCCTGGGGCGTACTGCCGGTAAGGCTTGCCGTAGGGCTTGTAGGTGTTGGTCGTTGGGTCGAAGATGTGCTTCTGCAACATGCCGTTTTCTAACGGCTCTTCGAGGACCTGGCGCGGCGTTGGGACTTTCGGTCCCGCCGACTGACTGCCACCGCCGGCACTGCGGGTGGCTTGCGCCTGGGCAAACTGGCTGGCCTGCTGCTGGAGCTGCGCCGCCCGATGGGCCTGCAGCGCGTCGCTGCTGTTCGCTTTCAGGATGGTGTCAGGATCGATGCCAAGCGATGCCAGCTGCTTGGCCATCGGCCCGAGCTGAGCTTGCAACGCAGGGTCTGCAAACGCCTGCTGTTGGCGCTGGGCCGCTTCCTGCTTCGCCTGGGCTTGTACCTGACGCAGCGCCATTGCCTGCTGTTGCTGCGTGATCATTTGGTCGCGATATTGCTGCAGGGCTTGAGCGCGCTGCATTTCTGACATGCCGGCCAATGCCTGACCGAGTCGAGCACCGCCGCTCGGGTTGCCTTGCTGCGGCCCGGACTGGGCGAGCAGTTGCGTACCGAGCTGACCGAGCGGCGTATTCAGCCCGCCGATCCCTTGGTTTAGCATTTCCATGATGGTCGCCATTTCGGTATCTCCCCCGGCACCGGCCGGCAGTTTTAACTACGTGATTCACGCGCAGCCTTGTCGAGGGCGGCACAGGTTGTTATCCACGCACGATCCTGAGCGCGATCTTCGGCGTCGATGATCAATTGCGTCTGAGCAGCCAAGTCGGCAGAAAGGGCTGCTGACAACTCTGGATCTGCCGTAGGAGGCAGACCGTTCGGGTAATGGCAGAACATCTCGGCGAAAGTCATGGCTCTACTCCTTCGGTATTGACGGAACGTGTACGAAGTTGGCGGCGTGCAGTGCGACGTGCTCGGGTATCGGCGTGCTCTCGAGCGAGGGCGGCGCGGACTGTGGTCTGTAGGCTTGGCGACAGCTCGCTGAGATCGTTTGGTAGAACGACCAGCTCATCACCAACTTCGTACAAGCTGAACAGGCTCAGATTCTTCAGATTGAGCATGGCGTTACGATCCCTTTCGACGGGTGGACGATGGCCGGACAAAGCCAGGCGCAGCCTTACGATTGAGTCGGAAAGGTGCCCGGTGCGCTGGATGACCAGCTCTGCGAGCTGTTCGATCGAGTAGGCGTTCTGCGGCCGTCCATGCGTACCCACGTGCACCGGCACAGGCTCGGGCAGCTCGTCTTTGTGGAGACTGAAGTAGGAGGGGTCTCGCCCAGTGATGGCCGCGAGCTGGCTCAGCGTGATCGCTGCTGTCTGTGATTTTTCTGGCGGCTGGCTAAACATTCCCAATCCCCCTGATTGGTTGAACTTTTTCCAATGTTTTAAATTTTATCGACGACGATGGCGGCACGATAGCGTCATTAGACGAGCGGTCGCATATTTATATTGACGTTGTTATGAAAGAGTGATAAATGATCTTGCGATTGGCGTGCTGGGGGGAAGTAAAATAGTGGCTTAAGCCTATGAAAATCCGGGGGAATTTTCGGGGTGGAAAATTCAGTTCTCACGGTTTCGATCCTGGGGAAGAAGATCTGAAATCTCAGCCGCTGTTATGTGTAGTGAGCGGCGCGAGAAGGACGATAGCGCCCCACACCCGCCCCCTCGATATCTCACCCGTCCCTCCCTCCAGGCACTCACCCCGCAACCGTGCCTTCTGCCAGCATTGGCGGCATCGACAATCAGCGAACGAGTTGTTGTGTGTGATGCACAATGATTTCCTGGGCGCAGTCTTATTTCCTAGGCTCGGGACGTATTCAATTGGGTACACTCTATTGACCGCGCGTCGGATGAATACAGTTACGTGGCTTTCAGCCTTGCTGTCATTTTCAGAAGGTGACTGCACGGAATATCAAGAGTCGGCTGCACAGTCTTTTCTGATCTGTGGTCGTCTCAGAAAACGGAAAATAAAGCACGCTAAGCTGTGGAAGCCCCTGCCAAGCTCGTTCCACCTTGCAACGACGCAATCAGCGGACACGAAACATTCCCCTGCCGCGAATGGCAGGCGCACACCAGGTCAGACAGCACAGCCTCCATGCGCGCCAAATCGGCCATCTTCTCGCGCACGTCTTGGAGCTTGTGCTCGGCCAGGCTGCTGGCCTCCTCGCAGTGGGTGCCATCGTCGAGCCGCAACAGCTCGGCAATCTCGTCCAGACTGAACCCCAGCCGCTGTGCCGATTTCACGAATTTCACCCGAACCACGTCCGCCTCCCCATAGCGGCGGATGCTGCCGTAAGGCTTGTCCGGTTCCGGCAACAGGCCCTTGCGCTGATAGAAGCGGATTGTCTCCACGTTGACCCCGGCCGCCTTGGCAAAAACGCCAATGGTCAGGTTTTCCAAATTATTTTCCATATCGCTTGACTCCGTACATGAGTACGGAAGTAAGGTTACGCTATCCAATCCAAATTCAAAAGGGCCAACGTATGTCTGAACCACAAAACGGGCGCGGTGCGCTCTTCGCCGGCGGGCTGGCCGCCATTCTTGCATCGACCTGCTGCCTGGGGCCGCTAGTACTGGTCGCCCTGGGCTTCTCCGGTGCTTGGATCGGCAACCTGACGGTGCTGGAACCCTATCGACCGTTGTTCATCGGCGCGGCGCTAGTGGCGCTGTTCTTCGCCTGGAAGCGGATTTACCGGCCCGTGCAGGCATGCAAGCCAGGTGAGGTCTGCGCGATTCCGCAGGTGCGCGCCACCTACAAGCTGATTTTCTGGATCGTGGCCGTGCTGGTCCTGGTCGCGCTTGGATTTCCCTATGTCGTTCCATTTTTCTATTAACCAGGAGTTCATCATGAAGAAACTGTTTGCCTCCCTTGCCCTCGCCGCCGCTGTTGCCCCGGTGTGGGCCGCCACGCAGACGGTCACCTTGGCCGTTCCTGGCATGACCTGCGCGACTTGTCCTATCACCATTAAAAAGGCCTTGAGCAAGGTCGACGGTGTTAGCAAGACCGAGGTCGACTTCTCAACCAAGCTTGCCGTCGTAACGTTTGACGATGCGAAGACCAACGTCCAGGCGCTTAGCAAGGCGACGACGGATGTAGGCTACCCATCTGAGCTGAAGAAGTAAGGCAACAAATAACGGCAGCATCGCTAGAACCACGGCAGAGATGCCGCTCAGGCGATTCTGCCGGTCGTCATCGCGTGAGCAGCCTGTAAACGACCCACGGAGCCTGTTCCCTGAAGCGCACAACCGATTCAGTGACCGAGGCGTCGTACTAGTTGGCTTGGGCACAACGGATAAAAGAGAGAGCGGAATGCAAGAGTTAAACGAAGTTGGTTTGAGCGTGGCGGGAATGACTTGCCCAAGTTGTACAAGGCACGTTGAGGACGCGCTGCTGGCGGTCCCCGGCGTAACGCGAGCGGCTGTCGATTATCCATCGAACAAGGCGCAAGTCACAGGCAATAGGCTTGACGTGTCCGCGCTCGTAGCAGCAGTGGGCGCCCTTGGTTACGGTGCTACGCCTACAGACGAATTTGAAAGCAAAGAGCGCAGTGTTGAACAGCCAGGACTCCTTGGCAAAGCCGCCCAGTGGCTGAGCGGCGAGCGCGCGGTGGAGAAACCGGCAGGTCAGCTGCATGTGGCGATCATCGGTACTGGCGGCGCCGCTGTGGCAGCAGCGCTGAAGGCAGCTGAAAACGGTGCCCGTGTCACCCTGATCGAGCGGGGAACTATCGGCGGCACCTGCGTCAACGTGGGCTGCGTCCCTTCTAAGATCATGATTCGGGCAGCGCATATCGCTCATCTGCGACGCGAAAGTCCTTTTGACGTGGGACTGTCGGCAACGCCCCCAGTTGTCCTGCGTGACCGTCTGCTGGCGCAACAGCAGGCCCGTGTGGACGAGCTGCGTCATGCTAAATATGAAAGCATCCTCGAAAGCAATCCGTCGATCAATCTGGTGCGAGGCAGCGCCCGATTCAAGGATGGCCAAACGCTTATCGTGGAAGCGGCAGAAGGTGACACTCGCGAAGTGGCCTTCGATCGCTGTCTCATTGCCACTGGTGCAAGCGCTGCCATCCCGCCGTTGCCTGGTCTTGCAGGAACGCCATATTGGACGTCCACCGAAGCCCTGGTTAGCGAAGCCATTCCTAAACGGCTGGCAGTAATTGGCGCCTCGGTCGTAGCACTGGAACTGGCACAAGCGTTTGCGCGCTTGGGCAGCGAGGTGACGGTCCTGGCCCGGCGCACCTTGTTTGCCAGTGACGACCCTGCCATTGGCGAGGCCGTGACTGCAGCTTTCCGTGCGGAAGGCATCACGGTGCTGACACAGACGCAGGCGAGTGCCGTGACCTATTGCGACCGCCAATTCATCCTGACGACCGCGCAGGGCGAGTTAAAGGTGGATCAATTGCTTGTTGCCACCGGCCGCACGCCAAATACCGCAAGCCTGAATCTCGAGCGCGCAGGTGTGACGTTTGACTCGCAACATCGCATCCTGATCGATCAAGGCATGCGCACGAGTGCTTCGAACATTTACGCAGCTGGCGACTGCACTGACCAGCCTCAGTACGTCTACGTTGCAGCCGCGGCTGGTACCCGGGCTGGCATTAATATGACCGGCGGCGACGTAAAGCTCGATCTCGACGCCATGCCGGCAGTCGTGTTCACCGATCCGCAAGTTGCCACGGTAGGCTACAGTGAAGCAGAGGCCCAGCGCATTGGTCTGCAAACCGAAAGCCGTACGCTCACGCTCGACAATGTGCCGCGTGCACTCGCCAACTTCGATACCCGCGGCTTTATCAAGCTTGTTGCTGAGGCAGGGTCCGGACGCATTCTCGGAGTCCAGGCTGTGACACCGGAAGCAGGCGAAATCATCCAGACTGCCGCGATTGCCATCCGGGCCCGCATGACCGTCCAGGATCTGGCTAACCAGCTTTTCCCTTACCTCACCATGGTTGAAGGTCTCAAACTGGTGGCACAGACTTTTTCGAAGGATGTGACACAGCTATCGTGCTGTGCCGGCTAAACCTTGGGCACCAAAACAGGGACAGAGGAGTTTTTATGTTTTGTGACATCAGACTTAAATTACGCCGTGTACGCGCGTGCTTGACGATCGTACTGGCAAGTACCGCAACGTTAGGCATGCCAAACCAAGCGTTGGCGGCTTATGATTTTTCTAAGCTCGGCGCCGCGATTGAAACATTGTCGCCAGAGACCGTCAGTGATTGGGAAAAGAAGGCCAGGGCTGGCGATGCCATGGCTCAGAACATCATGGGTCTTGCGTACAAATGCGGTATGGGCGTAAAGCAAAACCACGCGGCATCGATCCAGTGGTTCCGCAGGGCGGCCGAGCAGGGTGAAGCCGATGCACAGTTCAACCTCGGGCGCCTCTACGGAAGTGAAGTCGACGGTATGTATAAGAATGGGCGTGCGGCTCCTGCCAACGATGCAGAGGCTTTCAAGTGGTACCGCCTCGCTGCCGAGCAGGGACACACGCAGGCTCAAGTCAGGCTGGCCCAGCTGTTTGCAAAGGGTCTTACCGACATCGCGCCCGACCAGGTGCAGGCATACCAGTGGATGAGTCTGGCCGCAGCGTCGGGAGAACCGACAGCAGCAAAAGTCGTTGCAGACTATGCAGCTCAAATGAAGCCCGAACAGTTACAGCAAGCCCAGCTGCTGGCCGAGGAATGGCAACGCCGGCAAGGCACAAAGTAATTCGTCTTTGTTAAGCGCAGGACGTAACCGCCGAGTAAGGTTTATCCCGGTTGATCGCTGCCCGATATAACAGGTGGAAAATGGACAAGACTATTTATTCCAAAAAGATTGCCGAAAGCCTTTCATCTGGCAATCATCCTAAAGAGTTCGCAACGCTCTTTGTCGCGCTGCTCCGACAGCTAGCGATGGGGGGACCTGTATCACGCGAAAAGCTCGCCGGCGCACTCGGATGGTCTGGAGCGAGAGTTGCAACGGTACTTGAGCAGGCACCTGGTACGGAATATGACGACGAGGCCAATATCATTGGACTGGGGCTGACACTACGTGAAACCTCTCACGTTTTTGAGGTGGATGGCCGTCATTTGTACACATGGTGTGCGCTGGACACCTTGATGTTTCCCGCCTTGACCGGCAAGATTGCCCGTGTCACTTCCCGCTGCGCCGCCACCGGTAGGCCGATCACTCTCACCGTTGCACCAGAAGCAGTGCTTCATGTCGAACCGGCAGAAGCAATGGTTTCACTGCGAACTCCGGATACTTCGCCCGACATTCGTTGTTCGTTTTGCTGTCATGTGCATTTCTTTGCGTCTCCGTCTATTGCAAATTCGTGGGCTTCGACCCACCAAGGGATTGAGGTCGTGCCTGTCGAGAGTGCGTTCGACCTTGGTCATGATGTCGCGCTTAAGCTGCTAGAGGACTGCGAGGAAAGCCCAGTATGAATGCGTACTCGATATCGAAGCTGGCTGATGATGCTTGCGTCAGCGTGCATGTCGTGCGCGACTACATGATACGCGGCTTGTTGCACCCTGCTCGGCGAACCGAAAGTGGCTAGAACATTTTCGATGACAAAACACTCGGAAGGCTGCGGTTTCTCCGCGCAGCCTTCGAGTCCGGAATTGGGCTCGACGAACTGGCGCGACTTTGCAAAGCATTGGACGCAGACGATAGCGAAAGCCTGGACCGATGCGTCGAGCGCGTGCGATGGAAGATCGACGTGCGTCGAACAGTTTTGACTGTCGTCGAGGCCTCTTTGAATGAAATGGCGGCCGGTGCAGCTACTTGAGGTCCGGCCGGTAAAAGCGTTGGAATTAGCCACTTCGTATATAATATATTGATTAATATAGCTTTTTCGATGAATGTTTGACTAAAGCCTTTATCGCGACAGTGACTCCTGAAGCTGCTTAAACTGCCCCTGAATCACCGCTTTTTCCTGAAGAATCAACTTGTTCTCATCGGACAGAACTTCCGCTCTATTCTGAGAGGCTTTCAGATCCGTTTTGGTGACCTCTAATGCTTGGGATAGTACGGCCACCTGCTTATCGGCATCTGCTTTCTGGCTTGCGAGTGCGGCAATATTATCCGCCAATTGTTTGCTTTCATGCTTCCGCTCCCGGTTTTTTGCCGAGGCGTCGTTAAGTTGATGCTCCAAGTTCTGGATATCGGCCACTTGCCTATCCAAGGTGCTTTTGTGCATCGCATTGGCCTGTTCGAGCTCATGCGTTTGTCGTTGTAATTGCGCATTAGTGTCTATCAGCTCGGACGCTCTTGACTCGGCTTGGATGAGCCGGTTTTGCAGGTCTTGAATCTGGTCTTTCAGGCCCCGGTTAACCATCTGGAATTGCTCGCGCTCCTGCTGCCGGTCTTCGGCGGTGCGTTGCTGGTAGGGGGCACCTCAGAAAACGGAAAATAAAGCACGCTAAGCTGTGGAAGCCCCTGCCAAGCTCGTTCCACCTTGCAACGACGCAATCAGCGGACACGAAACATTCCCCTGCCGCGAATGGCAGGCGCACACCAGGTCAGACAGCACAGCCTCCATGCGCGCCAAATCGGCCATCTTCTCGCGCACGTCTTGGAGCTTGTGCTCGGCCAGGCTGCTGGCCTCCTCGCAGTGGGTGCCATCGTCGAGCCGCAGCAACTCGGCGATTTCATCCAGGCTGAAGCCCAACCGCTGGGCCGATTTCACGAATCGCACCCGTGTCACGTCCGCCGCGCCATAGCGGCGAATGCTGCCATAGGGCTTGTCCGGCTCGGGCAACAAGCCCTTGCGCTGATAGAACCGGATGGTCTCCACGTTGACGCCGGCTGCCTTGGCAAAAACGCCAATGGTCAGGTTCTCCAAATTATTTTCCATACCGCTTGACTCCGTACATGAGTACGGAAGTAAGGTTACGCTATCCAATTCAAATTCGAAAGGACAAGCCGAGGAAGGTAGCGGACGACTCATTGGGGTACAGGCAGTGGCCCCGGAAGCGGGCGAGCTGATCCAGACGGCGGTGCTCGCGATCCGTAACCGCATGACCGTACAGGAACTGGCTGACCAGTTGTTCCCCTACCTGACGATGGTCGAGGGGCTGAAGCTCGCGGCGCAGACCTTCACCAAGGATGTCAAACAATTGTCCTGCTGCGCAGGATGAAAGGAGATGGAACCATGAAGCTCGCCCCATATATTTTAGAACGTCTCACTTCGGTCAATCGTACCAATGGTACTGCGGATCTCTTGGTCCCGCTACTGCGGGAACTCGCCAAGGGGCGTCCGGTTTCACGAACGACACTTGCCGGGATTCTCGACTGGCCCGCTGAGCGAGTGGCCGCCGTACTCGAACAGGCCACCAGTACCGAATATGACAAAGATGGGAACATCATCGGCTAC
This sequence comes from Pseudomonas tensinigenes, assembly GCF_014268445.2. Taxonomy (NCBI): domain Bacteria; kingdom Pseudomonadati; phylum Pseudomonadota; class Gammaproteobacteria; order Pseudomonadales; family Pseudomonadaceae; genus Pseudomonas; species Pseudomonas tensinigenes. The sequence goes on along the minus strand of NZ_CP077089.1, from coordinate 4,845,017 downwards.
GGCCTCACCTTGCGCGAGACTTCGTATGTCTTTGAAATTGACGACCGCCGTCTGTATGCCTGGTGCGCGCTGGACACCTTGATATTTCCGGCGCTGATCGGCCGTACAGCTCGCGTCTCATCGCATTGCGCTGCAACCGGAGCACCCGTTTCACTCACGGTTTCACCCAGCGAGATACAGGCTGTCGAACCTGCCGGCATGGCGGTGTCCTTGGTATTGCCGCAGGAAGCAGCCGACGTTCGTCAGTCCTTCTGTTGCCATGTACATTTCTTTGCATCTGTCCCGACGGCGGAAGACTGGGCCTCCAAGCATCAAGGATTGGAAGGATTGGCGATCGTCAGTGTCCACGAGGCTTTCGGCTTGGGCCAGGAGTTTAATCGACATCTGTTGCAGACCATGTCATCTAGGACACCGTGATCGGATATCGACCCAATGTTCTACGGCACCGGCATCGGATTCGCAGCGCGCGGATTGAACTCGGCGAAACGGTATATGCATTGCCGTGAACCGACCAAAAGGAGGTGTTCGATGAACGCCTACACGGTGTCCCGGCTGGCCCTTGATGCCGGGGTGAGCGTGCATATCGTGCGCGACTACCTGCTGCGCGGATTGCTGCGGCCAGTCGCCTGCACCACGGGTGGCTACGGCCTGTTCGATGACGCCGCCTTGCAGCGACTGTGCTTCGTGCGGGCCGCCTTCGAGGCGGGCATCGGCCTCGGCGCATTGGCGCGGCTGTGCCGGGCGCTGGATGCGGCGAACTGCGATGAAACTGCCGCGCAGCTTGCTGTGCTGCGTCAGTTCGTCGAACGCCGGCGCGAAGCGTTGGCCAATCTGGAAGTGCAGTTGGCCGCCATGCCGACCGCGCCGGCACAGCATGCGGAGAGTTTGCCATGAACAGCCCCGAGCGCATGCCGGCCGAGACGCACAAACCGTTCACCGGCTACCTGTGGGGCACGCTGGCCGTGCTGACTTGCCCCTGCCACCTGTCCATCCTCGCTGCCGTGCTGGCCGGCACAACCGCCGGTGCATTCCTTGTCGAGTATTGGGTCATCACGGCGCTCGGTTTGACCGGCCTGTTTCTTCTGTCACTGGCGCGGGCGTTGCGGGCATTCAGGGAAAGATCATGAGCGCTTCCCGGCCGGATGGATGGACTACGGCGGAGGGCCCAAGCGTTCGAGCGCGGGCAAGGCTTTCTGTTCGCAAAGCCGATGCCGGCGGCGGCATTCGCCGTCTTCGTCAGTCAATGGAGGGGTGCCACCATGAATGCAAATGATCCGACCGCCACCAGTTGCTGCGTGTGCTGCAAGGAAATTCCGCTCGATGCCGCCTTCACACCGGAAGGCGCGGAGTACGTCGAGCACTTCTGCGGGCTGGAGTGTTATCAACGTTTCCAGGCGCGGGCCAGCACTGCGACCGAAACGAGCGGCGAACCGAACGCTTGCGGTTCGCCGCCGTCAAATTGAGACAAACCACGCTTTCGCTACGTCGCCTCATGTCGGCATCAAATTCGGCTGAGTAGCTTCTCGCCATCTGGACGTAGCTCGCCCTTGGGTGAAATATGCCGATACAGGGTCTGCCGCGTGATGCCAAGTTCCTGGCACAGGTCGCCGACCTTGGTCTCTGACTGCCCCATTGCCGCCATCGCCAGCCGCAGCTTGGCGGCGGTCATCTTGAACGGCCGGCCGCCTTTCCGGCCGCGTGCCCGTGCTGAGGCCAGGCCCGCCACGGTGCGCTCGGCGATCAACTCGCGCTCGAACTCGGCCAGCGCGGCGAAGATACCGAAGACCAGCTTGCCGGCGGCGGTCGTGGTGTCAATGGCCGCGCCGTGCCCGGTCAGCACCTTGAGGCCGATGCCGCGTCCGGTCAGGTCATGGACGGTATTGATCAGATGGCGCAGGTCGCGCCCGAGCCGATCCAGTTTCCAAACGACCAACGTGTCGCCTGGCCGTAGTGCCTTCAGACAGCTCGCCAGACCGGGACGATCCTCGCGTTTTCCGGACGCTTGGTCTTCATAGAGATGCGCCGGATCAACACCGGCCGCGACCAGCGCATCGCGCTGCAAGTCCGTCGCCTGGGAGCCATCCGCCTTCGATACTCGCATGTAGCCAATCAGCATCTTGTACCTGTCACATATACGTTCGATTATGTGACAGTTTGCATCGGGAAGCTCTGCACGTCAAAATTTGTCACTTAACCCGTCATTCTGTCTAAGGCATGCAAAGGGTAGGCTAGGCTCATAATGTGACAGAAATTCCGGGGGGATGCCTTCCTTCGCGAAGGTGGCGCGCAACTGTTCCAAGGAAGCGGGGTCGCGCCGACCATAGGAAGCCAACGCGAACAGCGAGCGTGCCGTCTCGGGGTTGTGTCGTGCTTCAATGATGGCCTCATCAATGGCCTGGATTGCACGCTGCCAGTGATCGACGGGTTCGGGCTTCGGCGCTTTCGCCGGCAGGCCACTGGTGAACCCGGTTTGGGGCTCGGACCAGAATAGCTTTGCGTGCTCGCCTGGCGGGCTTATATCCCTCACCTCAATCAAGCTGATTGCCGTTGCCGCCGCCTCCAGCATCTGCAACCGTACTGCCGGGTTCAGGGTTTCATACGGTCGCCACAGACTTTGCCCAGCACGCAGCGGATGCCCGCAGCATTCCCAGATTTGGCGGAGATACCCCGCGTAGGTGCCGCACGTCGAAAGCGGGGTGTTCAGCTCATCGAGCAGCGTGCGTAGCAGCCTAAACCACAATCCGGCGTGGATGCGTCGGCGCGGCAACTCCACGTGGCCGGTCGTCAGTGCCTGCCAGGTACGCTGGTCCATCGCCGCAATCGCGTCGCTGGCAGTGCGCGGTTCGGCGTCGGCGTTCTCCCAGCCGAGAAACCGCCCTGGCACGCCCCAATAGGATTCCAGCCAGCAGCCATGCAGTGGGCAGCTCAGCATCAGGGGCAGCTTCCACGCGAGCAGTACGGCTTGGTTCTCCGGATCGTTCAGACAGAGCGGGCAGGCGCGATGTATCGGCTGGCTGGGCAGCCAGGCACGCCAGCTCGTGATGGATCGCGTCCTACGGCGGAGTTTCGGCAGCAGCACCGAGAGCTGGAACGCATAGGTTTCCAATGCATCTGGAATCTGATCATCAAGGCTGTCCAGTAGCCAAGGCACCCAGCCGGCGAAACTCATGCAACGCAGCCGGTCCGGCTCGATGCCGCTCCGCTGGGAGAGCATCGCCAGCAGCGCCAGTGGTGGCGCGGTGTCCAGGTCATCAACCTGGCCGTGACCAAGATCGTGCTCCAGCAGCTCGGACACCTCCATGTGATAGCAAAGGGCCACGCGGTTGAGCCACGAAGACAAGGCTTCGCCTTCCCTGGGAGCCGGATGCAGTGGCCAGTGTGGCGCTGGCTTCACATCAGTTCCCGCTCGAATTGCCGCCGCCGCTCGCTGGGACCGGTGTAATCGGCCATGCTGAGCGTGCGATGGTTGATCGCTTCCTCACCGCTCTCCACGGCAGCGACGGCCGCCGCCATCAACAGGTGCGCCAGCTCGCCGATGGTGCCCTCGCTGCGCGTGAGCAGGTAGCGGGCCATATCCAGCGTGGCAATCGACGAGGGTCGCCGCAGCGGGAGCGAAGCCGCGAAGCTGGCCAGCAGTGAGCAGCAATCGTCGTTGGCCTCCCACACCGGCAGCATCATCGGCTCGAAGCGGTTTTCCAACTGGTCGTCCGAGCGGATCGCCAAGTAGGCATCGCGTGTGCCGACCCCGACCAGCGGGATGCGCAGCTCGTTGCCGAGGAAACGCAGCAGGTTGAGGAATTCCCGGCGGTTGACGCTGTTGCCGGCCAGGACGTTGTGCAATTCGTCGATCACCAGCATGCGCACGCCGACCTTGCGTAGCAGTGCCAGCGCCAATTGCTCCATTTCCGGCAGCCGTGGGCGCGGGCGCAATGGCGCGCCCATCGCGGCAAGTAGCGCGACGTAGAAGCGGATTACCGACGGTTCGGATGGCATCTGCACGACCAGTACCGGAATGTGCTCCTGGTCGGCGTCGGAGCTGGCCGGGTGGGTGCGGCGGAATTTCTCGACGATCATCGACTTGCCGTTGTTGGTTGGACCGACCAACAGCAGGTTGGGCATGCGTTGTTTGTTCGGCCACGCATACAGGGCTTCCAGCCGATTCAGCGCCTCGACTGCTCGCGGATAGCCGATCCAGCGGTCAGCGCGAAGGCGATGGATGCGTTCGTCCGCCGGAAGACGGGCCAAGCCCTGGGCCACCGGCATCAGGTGGGACAAGTCGATGATGGGATATTCTTCCACGGCTACCACTCCTCAATCTGGTCGAACGGTTTGGCAGGTGGCTGGTTGTCTGCCTGCGGGTCAGCCATGTCCGCGTCCGGTGGTGGCGTGGTTTTGAAAAGAACTGCCGTTGCCTTGAGATGCTGGCGTCGATCCGCGTCGCGCCGCGCCTTGCGCGTAGCTTTCTGCGCGGTGGACACGATTTCGCGCATCTGGCCGATCATGCGAAACAGCGCCGACTCATCCACCTGTTCGCGCCCTTGCTGCCGCAATTTCGCCAGCGCCTGTCGTTGTTCCCAGAGGGTGACAGCCGGGTGCGACAAGGTGCGGTATGGAATTTCCAGATAGTGCTGCCCCTCCGGCTCCAGCACCCAAATGCGGCTGATGTCGCGCGGGTCGCGCCGGATCAGGAACGCAGGCAAGCGGTCGCGCCGAGCTATCCACGGCTTGAGCGCATCGGCGTAGTAATGGATGTGGTCGATGACGAAGCCGGTGCGGGTCAGCGTGCGGCGGATGATGGGCAGAAAATCGACCAGAAAAGCCGTGGTGCGAGTGATGACGGTTGGCACGCCGGTCCGCGCGATAGCTTCGGCCCAGCGCGCTGCCGGCGGCTGGAGCAGGCCGTTGTGCACGGAGCCGTGGTAGGTGCCGACCGCCAATGTGAGCCAGCGCTCCAGCTCACGCAGCGTCAGGGCGGCCTTGTTTTCGGAATCGTAGTCGCCGCGCTGGTCAGGGTTGGAGAAGGTCGTCCCTGGCAATTCGTCGTGGATCATCTGCATCGCCGTGCCGATGATCCGTTCCACGATGCCGCCGTAGTGCGGCTGCCCGAGCGGGCGATAGTCAAGCCGGATGCCATGCTGCTCGCAGCCTCGGCGTAGCGCTTCGCTCTTGAACTCGGCCGCGTTGTCCAGGTAGAGCAGCCTGGGCTTGCCGCTCATCGGCCACTCCATTTCTATGTTCAGACCCTCCAGCCAGGGACGCTTGTCGCAGGCGACATGCACAAGGCACAGGCCGACCGAAACAGATGACGGCGCTTCCAGCGTGACGACCATGCCGAGCACGCAGCGGGTAAACACGTCGATGGCGATGGTCAGATACGGACGGCCAATCGGTTGCCGGTCGCGCTCGTCCACCACGATCAGGTCGATGACCGTGTGATCAATCTGCACTTGTTCCAGTGGCGCGGTCACGGCGGGAGGCTCACCACCGACACCTTGCAGGCTGCGGGACGCATCCTGACCTTCCCGGCGGCGAGTGGCCTTGAGCGGATCGAGGCCGGCGATCCGCAGAGCCACGGTGTTGCGCGCCGGCGCCCGCAGCTTTTGCGCTTTGCAAGCCTGCGCGACCTCGCGGTGGAACGCTGCCAGGCTACGCTTCTGCTTGGTCAGGAAGCGCTTTTGCAGCAACTCGCGGATGATGCGCTCAACTGATTCCGGCAAGCGTCCCTTGCCTTTTCCGCCGCCGGATCGGCTGCGAGCCAGGTCCGTCACAAGCCCAGCACCTTGCCGGGCACGGCGGATTAGGACATACACCTGCCGCCTGGACAGGCCAAGCGCGTGAGCAGCGGCATCGGCGGCTTCATGCCCGACCACATCAAGCGCTGCCAGCGGCCCGATGATTTCCGCCCGTTGCCGGGCCTGCGCCCAAGCCGCATCGGGCAGGGTGGCCACGCCTTGCTCGGCAATCAATGATGTGTCTGACGCCATGCTCACACCTCGCTTTGGTGCACACGAGTATTGAGCATAGTCGAGATTGGTGCAGATGACTTCTGATATTGCGTTGTCAGGAGTCGCCTGCACATCTGGCGTTACGCCCCGTCAATTGGTGCAGTCGTCTTCTGAAAATGACACTTGCTTTACGGTCCATTGCTCACCAGAATGATTATGTCTAGAACCTAATGAATACAGGTGATGCGATGGACATTGGTTACATTCGGGTCAGTTCGGCGGACCAGAACACAGTCAGGCAGCTGGATGGTGTGCACCTGGATCAGGTGTTCACTGACAAAGTCAGCGGCAGCACGGTGGACAGGCCAGAGCTGCAGGCCCTGCTGCGATCTGCTCGAGAGGGCGATACCCTGCACGTTCACAGTATCGACCGCCTGGCGCGGTCTCTGGTGGATCTTCTGGCGCTGGTCGAGGGGCTGACCACCAAGGGTGTCGCCGTGCAGTTCCACAAGGAGCAGCTGCTTTTTGCCGGGGAAGCTAATCCGATGCAGCAGCTCATGCTCTCTTTGCTCGGCAGCGTGGCACAGTTCGAGCGGAGCATGATCCGGGAGCGGCAGCGCGAAGGCATCGCCAAGGCCAAGGAAGCCGGCGCCTACAAAGGTAGGGCGAAGTCCGTAGATGATGGTGCGATCCGTTCGGCGATCGAGAACGGAATGTCTTACCGAGAAGCAGCGAAGGGCTTGGGCGTGTCGCTCAGCACAGTACAGCGAGCAATGAGGCAATGACGGCGGCTGTCTATTCTTACAGTCTGAAGGGTCTATTAGCTCTGTATTAGGGTAATACAGAGCTAATAATGGCCTGAAAGCACCGGAATAGAGATGTCAGCACAAAAGTCGTTGTTACCTTTATTACCTGAAACGCATTCCAGCGCTTTTAGCCTTTTACGGCCTATATACAGCCTGTACAAACCTGTACATTCACTTCTTTTTACTTCTACTACTACTAAGAGTAATAAAGGTAATAAAAGGGATAATCTGCCCTGTGCCAGAGCCTCTATTCCAGGCCTCCCAAGTTTTTATCACCTGTGCCAGCAGCCTAATAATCGGCGGCCCTCAGGTAATAAAATTCCGCCCCTTGTGCTAAAAAGTCCTAAGAGCTAATTTCTTAGATCGATCTAAGCTATGCTTTTTTCCTGACTCTAAGGGCAGATTTTCCGCGTTCACCCTCACGTACCTGTCATTTACGGCACTCAAGCCACACCAGTGACCTCTGCCCATAGTTCCTCGATATAGTCCGCCCACTTCTGCATCGCCTCGCGTCGCTGATCTAGCAGCTGTGCCCGTGCATAGGTGGCGCCCAGTGCTCCGGGCATGCGGTGGCCCAGGCACAGCTCAAGGACGATCGGGTCGAGTTTCAAAATCTCGTGTCCGAGGGTGCGGAATGTCGAGCGGAAGCCGTGGCTGGTGATGGTGCCGCGTTCATAGCCAAGCCCTGTGCGCATACGCACCAGCAGCGTATCGGCGGAGATGGGCACGCCGAACTTCGCTGCGGAAGGAAATACCCAGGTCGGCGGGTCGACTTGTTCGCTCGCGGCGGTATTGCCGAAAGGTGAAGAGTTGGGCACTGCTTTCTTGTTGAGTGCCCGGCTGTGTTCTTGCAGTGCACGCAATTGCCCGACAGCCTGCGATGGTAAGGGAACAATAAGGGGTTGCCCGGTCTTTGGCACCACGAAGCGCCACTCGGCCTTGTCGAGGTCGATCTGTTCCCACTTCATCGCGGCGAGTTCGGCGGGGCGCACGGGCAGCAGGACCAGCATCCACAACGCTGAAATCACGCTGTCGTTGTACGCAACGAAGTTGTTCAGCCGGCGCAGGAACTCGGTGAGGTCTTCCGGGGATTCAAGAGCGGCGCGGTGCACCGTCTTGTGCTTCTTCAGCAGCCCGCCTCGCCCCACGGCCACGTTCTTGTCGACCAGTTCGTGGTTCATGGCGTGGTCGAGGATCATGCGTAGCAAGGTCAGTGAATGGCGGGCCATGGTCGGCGAGTGGGCGAGGCGATCCAGGATGGTCTTCACCTGGCTGACGGCGATGTCGGCCACCGGCATGTTGCCTACAACGGGGTAGAGGTGGTTCTTCAGTACACCGCGGTGGCCGGAAAGGGTCTTCGGTGCCAGGCCGGCGTTGAATTCGAGCCATTGCTCGGCGATCTTGGTAAAGATCCAGCCCTCCTGAATGCGTTGTGCTTCTTCCTTGATCGCTCGGGCGCGCTTCGGTGCGATGCCATTGGCAACTGCGGTGCGCGCTTCCTGTGCAAGTTCTCGCGCTTTGGCGATCGATATGTCCGGGTAAGCACCGATGGCGAACAGACCTTCTTTACCGTCCAGCAGAAACTTGAATCTCCAAAGTTGGGAAGTGCCACTAACTTGCAAGTAAAGGCCTCGGATAGTTCCTTCGGAATACTTGCCGGGCTTTTGCAGTTCTTTGATTATAAGTGCAATGTTTTCATCGCTGTCGGCCTGACGCCGGATGACTGGTGTAAGTGGTTTCTGCATTGGGGTATCCGCGGGGTTGTCTGGCGATGGATACCCCAAAAGTACCCCATAATTTTCTAGCGAACAATGAAAAAAAGGGGTATTTTGAGATCGTGAAGTCGAAAATATCCCAGCAATTACGGGGTTTATGATGGTGGTCGCTGAAATCTGGCGTGGCCTATGGACTTCATAATCAAGTCCCATACAAGCACGAATAAAGCGCGCACCTTAGCTCAGTTGAATGAGCGCTCGCATGAGCTGACTTGGCTCCAGTCGTGTTATCGGATTGTTCCTACAGCTAATGAGGAAAGGGACTACGATCAAACTAGGTATGACGTAAGGAAGTGCAGGGTGTTCATCGGCTTATAGTTGGTCGTGAATGTTTTGCAAGTGCTGGCTGTAAATGGCTTTTTGTTCAATGTTTAAATGGTCGGGACAGTCGCTTGTTGTTTGTATTTTTCGCCGCTGCATCCTGCCACAGAATTATTCGAAATAGGCAAGTGTCAATCCAGGTTCCCGGTCAAGAAAGTGATCATTGCGCATTCAACCGGCCGACGCTATCGGCAGGTTGAATGCGTTCGGGTCAGTGACTGGAACGACCGGTCATCTCCAGCGCCATGTCGCTGGCGTAGCTGTCGGTCATGCCGGCGATGAAATCGATCATGCGCAAAAACGACGTATGCAAAGAACCCTGCGGATCCGGTGCGTTATTACCGAGCAAGTCGAGGATGCGCCGACTCTTGAACGATGGCGTGCGACCGTTGTGTTGCTCCAGCGCGGCGCCGCAGAAGGAGTTGAGGAGAATCTCCAGCGTCGTGTAGGCACCGATTTCGTGCAGGGTCTTGCGCTTGTCCTGAAAGATTTTCTTGCGGGCAATGTCTTTGGCGTTCAACACACAGCGCTTGGCCGGGCCATGCATGTGCTCGACCAGATCGCCATGCAGCGTGCCGGCGAGCAGTGCGTCCTGTTGCTCGACAAACGCTCGCGCCGCTGCGTTGGTCAGATGTTCGATGGCCTTGCCACGCAGGATGGCGAGCTTGCGTCGTCGTGAATCCTGCGGGCCTAGCTGACGATAGGTTTCCGGCAGATCATCGCCCACCAATCCGAGTAACAGCGATTCGACCTCAGCGTACTCCAGCAACTCCATTTCAAGACCGTCTTCCAGGTCGATCAAGGCGTAGCAGATGTCGTCCGCCGCCTCCATCAGGTAGACCAGCGGATGGCGCGCCCAGCGTTGCTCTTCCAGTTGCGGCAGGCCCAGCTTCTGAGCGATTTGCTCCAGCAGCGGCAGTTCGCTCTGATAACAGCCGAACTTGTGTTTCTTGTAACCGAGGGAGTCGGCGTGACGGGCCGTCCACGGGTATTTCAGATAGGTGCCGAGGGTGGCGTAGGTCAGGCGGGTGCCGCCGTCGAATTGATGGTATTCAAGCTGAGTGAGCACGCGAAAGCCTTGGGCGTTGCCTTCGAAATTGAGGAAGTCGCCGCGCTCGGCTTCGCTCATGCCGTCCAGCCAGCCACGCCCGGCTGCCTGTTGGAACCAGTGGCGAATGGCATCTTCGCCGGAGTGACCGAACGGCGGGTTGCCGATGTCATGGGCCAGACATGCCGATTGCACCACCATGCCCAGATCGCTGGGGTCGCACCATTGTGGCAGGGCGCTGCGCAGTGTTTCGCCGACGCGCATGCCCAGCGAGCGGCCGACACAACTGACCTCCAGCGAGTGGGTCAGGCGTGTGTGAATGTGGTCGTTACTGGTGACCGGATGCACTTGGGTTTTTCGGCCCAGACGCCGAAAGGCCCCGGAGAAGATGATGCGGTCATGGTCTTTGTGAAAAGGACTGCGGCCAAGTTCTTGCGGGCTGTGCAGGGGCTTTCCGAGACGTTCGCGGTTGAGCAGGGTTTGCCAATCCAAGGCTGATTCTCTCCGACAGGTGACTGGGGGCCAATTAGTTTCCCCGTTGTGGTGTGGAAACTTAATGGGCAACGCTCGCCCTAGCTTCCCGGTTCGGCTCTGAGCCTGCAAGCGCAACTACAGCCCTGCAGCATCAATGTCGATCAGCAGCAGACGTTCGCCATTGTCGAAGAACTGCCCGGCCGTCAGGCAATACTGGTTGCTGGTTGCATCGCGGTAGGTGTTGGACAGCGTCAGGCGCCGCTCCTCCCAGCCTTCAGCGAGTAAATGATAGAAGTACGGACGCCATGACCAGTTGTGCCCCAGATAGCGATTGTCGGCGATCCAGCCACTGTGCCGCCATTCCAGATTAGGTGTCAGTTGCGTGCCGTGGCGGTCGCATTGATAGAACCGCAGCAGCCATGGAAAGGCGTCCAGTTGTGGCAATGCGCTCAGCGGTGCGTGAGCTTGCGCCCAGTTCTGCAGAATGGTCATCAATTCGCCCAGTTGCTGACGCATTTGCATCAAGCGGGCCCGTTCTGCCAGTTTCTGCCGGACATAGCGTTGACGCAGTTCGGCGAAGCGTTGCACAAAAGCGTCTGTGGGGTAAAAAGCTTCCTGCGCCCGAGCGAACAGAAAACCCTGCACGTACCGCGATCCGCACTCCAGAGCGAAATTCAACTGCGCCTCGGTTTCGACGCCTTCAGCGATAATCCAGCAACCGGTCTTTTCGGCCATCTGCGCCAACGCCTTGACCACATCACTGCTCGGCCCACCGAGTGCGGCGGCCTGAAACAGGCGCATGTCGAGTTTGAGAATGTCCGGTTGCAGCGCCAGTACCCGATCCAGTTGTGAATAGCCTGCACCAAAATCATCAATGGCGATTCGTGCCCCGGCCTCGCGATAACGCGCGACCACTTCGGCCAGACGTTGGCCGTTGCCGCCCAGTTCAGTGATCTCGAAAACGATGCGCTGTGGATCGACAAGGTGTCGCGCGATTTGCTTGAGACTTGGCAGCGCTTGTTCGGGGCGCAAGCGGCTGATCCAGCGCGGCGACATGTTGAGGCTGAGAAACCAGTCCGAGGGCGCTTCATGCAGGCGGCTCAAGGCATTGTCGCGGATCTGTCGGTCGAGACGGCGCAAGGCGATGGCGGGAGTGCGCGGGTCGGCGAACAGCGGCCCGACCGACACCAGTTGTCCATCGGCCTGGCGCAGCCGGCCCAGTGCTTCGACGCCGGCAATCCGGCCGGTGGCGGTATCGATGAAGGGTTGAAAGCAGGCGAGCGGTTGCCCGTCGATCACGGAGCCTCCTTAGTCGTTCTTGTTCTGGTTGAACCTGTCGACCGGATAGGCGTTCAGGATTGAACCTCTTGGTCAAAGAGGTCCATCCCGGGAATGTTGCAAGAATGTGGCCAGATGCGGTACTTCAGCGTTTGCCGGAGTTTTGCATGACCATTTTGATCAGCGGGCCAAGACTTGTGCCAAGACGAACCAATCGGGTCAAACCACCCACGCCGCCGCTTTTGGCACCTTTGCCGGTGATGAAACCCAGCAGCGTCACAGCCGCCACACCCCATAACGGCGCGTGCTTGATCCCCAGACCGCCCTGCAAGTTTTGCGTCATGCCGCGCATGCGTTGCAGTGGTTGCAGGACTTGCCCGGCTTCATGGCGAATTTCCTGTCGATGCATTTCCATGCGCAGGCGGATCAGCGCCTTGCGCATTTCCCGGCGAGAGCTGTTGTGTGGCAGTTCAGGCAGGCTCATGGCAGCAGGCGCTCCCGGTCGTTGGCCAGCTCTTCGAGCGTGCCGTGGAAAGGCGAGGACTCATCGAAGATTGCAGCCTTGAGGCGCAGTCCGCAGAAGATCGAGGCCAAGGTATAGAAAACGCACAGGCCGATGATCGCGGCCAGGCGATAAGTGTCCCAGAACACGATCATGACCAAGGTCGATAAACCCACCAGCAGCAACAGGGCAAAGACCAAGGCCAGACCTGCAAACAGCAACAGGCTGACGGTCCGGGATTTCTGCTCCTGCAATTCGATGCCGAACAACTCGACATGGCTGTGCAGCAGACCCAGAACGGCGGCGCCCAAGCGCCGCGTGGAAGAGGCGGTGCCCGCAGTCGGGCCGGATTCACCGATCGACATAATCAGCGCCGAGTGGCCAGCAGGCCGATCAGGAAGCCGACACCGGCAGCAATGCCGACGGCCTGCCAAGGGTTGGCCGACACGTAATCTTCAGTGGCAGTGACCGCAGCCTGACCGCGATCACGCAGGGTGTCTTCGGTCAGTTTCAGGGTTTCGCGGGCGCGCAGCAGGCTGTCGTGGATCTGCTCGCGCAGCTCATCAGCCTGATCGCCGGCCAGGGTGGCGGTGTGCTCGAGCAAGCGTTCGGTGTCGGCGACCAGGGTCTGGAAGTCGTTCATGAGAATTTCTTGAGCAGTCTTTGCCTTGATGCTGGCCATGGGTGGATCTCCGTAAGTGACGTCTGAAGCGTTCGAGTATGAGCCTTGCGCGAAGGTTCAGTACAAATGACTGGTACAACTTTTGCTGTGTCGTGGTGCGTCGTCCTGCGGTTGTGCGCTGTTGCCGGGCGTGCGCCTTGAGAAACCTTATCCCAAACAATGCCGGTTCGTGTCAGGACATCGACCTTGTGCGCCAAAGCAGTTCGCCGGACATCCGGTTCCATGACTGCGTGGTCGCAACTTGGTGCATGAAATGTGCGCATGAACCGCTTTGGTGCCTTTTTCGCCTTTAGGTCTGCCTGCTTATGGAAAATCTGCAAAGCGCTGTGGACACCCTGGTTCACAGCTCCAATACCCTGTTCATTCTGATCGGTGCAGTGATGGTACTGGCGATGCACGCCGGTTTCGCCTTTCTGGAGGTTGGTACGGTCCGTCAGAAAAACCAGGTCAATGCGCTGTCGAAGATTCTCAGTGATTTCGCCGTCTCGACCTTGGCCTATTTCTTTATAGGCTATTGGATCTCCTATGGTGTGACCTTCATGCAGCCGGCGGCGGTGTTGAGTGCCGATCACGGTTATGGACTGGTGAAGTTTTTCTTCCTGCTGACCTTTGCCGCTGCGATCCCGGCGATCATTTCCGGCGGTATCGCCGAGCGCGCGCGTTTTGTGCCGCAATTGTGCGCCACGGCGTTGATCGTTGCGTTCATCTATCCGTTTTTCGAAGGCATGATCTGGAACGGCAACTACGGTCTGCAAGCGTGGCTGACGGCGCAGTTCGGTGCCGCTTTCCATGATTTCGCCGGTTCCGTGGTGGTGCATGCCATGGGCGGTTGGCTGGCGCTGGCGGCGGTGCTGTTGCTGGGGCCGCGCAATGGCCGTTATCGCGACGGTCGCCTGGTGGCCTTCGCACCGTCGAGCATTCCCTTTCTGGCATTGGGCTCGTGGATTCTGATTGTCGGCTGGTTCGGCTTCAACGTGATGAGCGCGCAGACGCTGCAGGGCGTCAGTGGTCTGGTAGCAGTCAATTCGTTGATGGCGATGGTCGGCGGCACCATGGCGGCGCTGCTCGTCGGGCGCAATGACCCGGGCTTTCTGCACAACGGCCCATTGGCCGGGTTGGTCGCAATCTGTGCCGGCTCCGATCTGATGCATCCGGTCGGGGCGCTGGTGACCGGTGCAATTGCCGGCGCGCTGTTCGTCTGGTGCTTTACCGCCGCGCAGGTGAAATGGCGCATAGATGATGTGTTGGGCGTATGGCCATTGCACGGCTTGTGCGGTGTTTGGGGCGGGATTGCCTGCGGGATCTTCGGCCAGACTGCGCTTGGCGGTATTGGCGGCGTCAGCCTGATCAGCCAGTTGATCGGCACCGCGCTCGGTGTCGCTGTGGCGCTGATCGGTGGCTTCGTCGTGTACGGCGTGATCAAGGCGTTGCACGGGCTGCGCCTGAGTCAGGAACAAGAGTATTACGGCGCGGATCTGTCGCTGCACAAGATCGGCGCAGTGAGCCAGGATTAGGTCTCTTCATCGTCGGCTCCACGGTAAAAGCCGTGGAGCAGGCGATAACGGTCACTTCGCACCTGGTCGACTTTTTCCTGAACCTGACGCGCCGGCAACCCGAGCATGATCAAGGCGTGAGAGCCGAGCATGAGGCTGGATTCCAATAGCTCAGGCACTACTTCGGTGGCGCCTGCGGCTTTGAGCTCCGCCAATTGGCTGTCGTCGCGGGTGCGCACCAGAATCGGCACCTGATCATTGAGGCGGCGTGCTTCCTTGAGAATGCGCAGGGCGACGTCGGTTTGATCCACGGCAATCACACAGAGTCGTGCGCGCAGCAGGCCAACGGCAGTCAGCAGTTCGCCGCGCGACGAGTCGCCGTAATGCACGTCACTTTCCCCACTGGCGGCTTCCTGTACCCGTACCGGGTCATTGTCCAGCGCGATATAAGGCTGTTTGGCATTGCGCAGGAAACGACCGATGGATTGGCCGACCCGGCCGTAGCCGCAAATCACCACGTGCTGGTTGAGGTCGGCGTTGAGCGCACTGATCTCTTCGATCTGTGCCTCTTGATTGGGTTTGCGGTGCAGCCCTGCAGCGACGCGGGGTGCTGCGCGCAACAACAATGGCGTCAGCAGCATCGAGCAGAACGTCGCCGCGAGCAGAAGGTTGCCAAGCCCTTCGGGCATCATGCTGTTTTGTTGCATCTGCGCCATCAGGGCAAAGCAGAACTCGCCTCCCTGGGCCAACGCCAGACCACTGCGCCACGCTGTTTCGCTGTCACTGCCGCGCCACTTCACCAACAAGGCGACGACGATGCCCTTGATCACCATCAAACCGACGGTAAGTCCGAGAATCAGCAGGCTGTGACTGACGAACAGTTGCAGGTCGATCAGCATGCCGATGCTGACGAAAAACACACCTAGAAGGATGTCGCGAAATGGCCGGATGTCGGCCTCGATCTGGTGACGATAGTGGCTTTCACCGAGCAACATCCCCGCCAGAAATGCACCGAGGGCGGGGGACAGGCCCAGCAGGTGAGTCAGCCAGGCGGTCAACAACACAATCACCAGTGCCAGCAGCACGAACAACTCGGCCGAGCGTGACGCCGCCACTTCATGGAACAACCTCGGCAGTATCCAGCGACTGGCCAGTAGCAGCCCGACAAACAGCACAACGGTTTTTGCCAGCGTCAGCGGCAGCGCCCAGTACCAGGCTTGCTCGCTGCTGCCGGCGAACACGGGCACCAATGTCAGCAGCAATACCGCGACAACGTCCTGAAACAGTAAAACACCAACGGCATTCTGGCCGTGGCTGCTGAACACCTCGCCAAGGCTGCCCAACTCTTTGGTCACAATCGCAGTCGATGACAGCGAAAGCCCGGCGCCGAGCAACAGCGCCGGTGTGATCGGCATGCCCAATAGCATCAATAGCAGCCCGAGCAGCGCGGTGCTGACCAGCACCTGCTGACTGCCGAGACGGAACACGACCTGGCGCAGCGCGATCATCTTCGACAGGGAGAACTCCAGACCCAGTGAAAACAACAGAAACACCACCCCCAACTCCGCGACGTCGGGCAAGTGTTCGCTCTCGTTGACCCAGTCGAACGCACTCGGTCCGACCAGCAATCCTACGCACAGATAACCCAGAACCGGTGGCAACCGCAGGCGACGGAACAGGGCAATCACCACAAGGGACGAGGCGAGGATGATCAACAGATTGGCAAACACTGGACACTCCGATGTCAGATTCAGGCTTTTCAAGCGTAGAGGTAAAAAGTCCGGGAGGATCGCGTAAAAGGTTTTTCTGCGGACTGATTTGCGTCAGGGTTTTGCCTGTGAACCTTTGTCGGGGCGCTGGAGCCTTTGGGCGGCGGTGGCTCGACGGGTTTTCAGGTGGGGCCTAGAATAGGCCCACTCATTTTTTGGTTGAGCAATCATGCCTCCTGAATGTCAGCTGTTTGGCACCCTTGGATGCCATCTGTGTGAAGTCGCCGAGGCCGAACTGATGCCTCTTGTCGAGCATGGCCTGCTGGTTGAATTGGTCGATATTGCTGAGGATGAGTCTTGGTATGCGGCATACAGCCTGAGAATTCCGGTGCTGCGTCGTGTCGACACCGGGGCTGAACTGGGCTGGCCATTCAGTGCTGATGAAGTCGTCGCGTTTCTGGGTTAATCCGCTTTTGTGGTTCATCCCGCCGGTCGCCGCTGCCATCCATTCCTTGGCATTTTGCGGATTGTTCGGTTACTGTATGTTCATACAGTAAATGCGTCAGAGGGATGAACCGTGGTCAATGTCGAACAGTTGAAGAACAGCGTGAACCGGATGTCGGTTGACGTGGTGCGCGAGGCCGTTCTCGAATTGCGCCTGGACGGGTTGGTCACCGAAGGCAAGACGCCCTTCAACAAACTGCACTTCAACACCTGCTTTGCCGAGATCGAGGCCTTGTTTCAGCGTGCCGGTTACCACAAGCAACTGGATGTGGTCGGTTATCAGGGGTTGCTTTACGCCTTATACGATCCGGGACGCTGGGACGCAGTCGATGTCTTGCGCTGGCTCAAGGAATTCACCGATGCCGCAGCGCTGAAAACAATTCCGGCCTGAACATTCTGCGCTAGGTTCGTTTCCCTCACTGCTGGATAATGCCGCCCTGCATTGAGGGTTCGATTTCCGTATGTCCACATCTACATTCTCTGCTGCTCAGAATCAGGCGAGCACACTTTATCTGCCGCCCGGTAAATGGCTGACCGTACTCGATTGCCTGTGCGAGCATTTCAGCGCCATCGACCGTGAGCAGTGGCTGGACCGCATCGCTCGGGGACGTGTGCTGGACGGCCATGGCCAGCCGATCCCGGTGGATTTGCCCTACAAGGAAGGTCTGCGGATTCACTATTTTCGTGAAGTGCCGGACGAGAAGCCGATCCCGGTGGTCGAGTCGATCCTGTATGCCGACGAACATCTGGTAGTGGCTGACAAACCGCATTTTCTGCCGGTCACGCCTGCCGGCGAATACGTTGAGCAAACCTTGTTGCGCAGGCTGATTCGTCGCCTGGACAATCCACACCTGGTGCCTCTGCACCGCATCGACCGGCATACGGCGGGACTGGTGATTTTCTCGGCCAATCCGCAAACCCGATCAGCCTATCAGTCGTTGTTCCCGACGCGGCAGATCGACAAGCGCTATGAAGCCATCGCCCCGGCGCTGCCTGATCTGAAGTTCCCTTTGGTGCACAAGAGCCGCCTGGTGGATGGCGAACCGTTTTTCCGCATGCAGGAAGGCGCCGGTGCCAGCAATACCGAAACGGCGGTGGAGGTCAGAGAAAAGAATGGCGATCTGTGGCGCTACGGCTTGTTTCCGGTGACGGGCAAAAAACATCAACTGCGTGTCCACATGACGGCGTTGGGCGCGAGCATCTGCAACGATCCGTTTTATCCGGATGTGTTGAAGGACGTCGAGGACGACTACGCCAATCCGCTGAAACTGCTGGCGCAGGGGTTGCGGTTCATTGATCCGGTTACCGGCGCAGAGCGCGAGTTCGAGAGCCGGATCACGTTGCAATGGTGATGTCGAAGCCGTTTTTCGAGCGCCCATGAAAAAGCCCGCAATCAATGCGGGCTTTTCTGTATCCGGTATCGACCCAGAGCTTACAGCTCTTTAACGGTACGAACCTGATCCTTGTTGATGCGAGTTTCTTTGCCGTCCAGCTGTTTGAACTCGTAGAAGCCCGAATCGTCATCGTATTTCGGGGTGTCGACGGCCTGGATTTCGCGACCGTCATTCAAGGTGATCACTGTAGGCGACGAGCAACCGGCGAGGGTGGCAAGGCCCAGTGCGAGCATGAAAGTGGCGAGGGTCCGTTGAGTCATGGGTGTGTCTCCGAATGGGAATTCTTTTGGTTACTGAGCTTGAGACGTATACAAGGCGTGAGAGTTCCTTGAATGGTGTCAGTCTGACACAGTGTTGTGCGCATTTAACAGTTCGGGGGTGTTGAGGTTGGCCAGTCGCGGGTCATTGTCGGGACATTGCAACGCGGTGGCGCCGAGACTGCGCATTACCCGTCCGGGGCTGCGCTCCCCAGCACTCCACGCTGCCTCAAAGGCCGGCAACAAGGCCACCGGAATTACGCAGAGCAGAGGTTCCCAGTGCCCGTCATGGCGCAACATTAAAGGTTTGTCATGATTCAGATTGGCGGTTTCGCGCATGTCCTGCAGCAACGTGGCATCGATCCTCGGGACATCGCAGGGCAGTACCAGCAGGTGGGGGTGACGCGCGGCTTTCAGGCCTGCGCGGATACCAGCCAAGGGCCCTGGAAAATCTTCTTCGTCATCTCCCACCAATTGATCTGCAAACGGTGCATAACGCTCGCGATTCCGATTGCAGGAGATGATCAAGTCATCGGTCAGCTGACGAGTCTGGCGCTGCAAGTGCGCGATCAACGGTTCACCCTGCCACTGCAGCAGACCTTTGTCCTGACCGCCCATACGTTGGCCGCGCCCGCCCGCCAGAAGCAGAATGGAGCAGGGCGGCAGTTGCGAATTCACAGTCATGGCAGCTCTCCAGAGGGGCGGCAAAGAAATGGGGCGCTGTGATATAACACCGGGCTGTTTCTCCTACAACTGGACGAGCCTATGAAAGCCAAGGCTGATGTACCTTTCGTGCCGCTTAATATTGCGGTGCTGACTGTCAGCGATACCCGAACCCTGGAAACCGACACTTCAGGCCAAGTCTTCGTCGATCGCCTGGCGGCCGCCGGTCACCATCTGGCAGAGCGGGTTCTGCTCAAAGATGACCTCTATAAAATTCGCGCGCAAGTCGCCAACTGGATCGCCGACGATGTAGTGCAAGTTGTGCTGATCACCGGTGGCACCGGTTTTACCGGGCGCGACAGCACGCCGGAAGCCGTGGCGTGCCTGCTCGACAAGCAAGTGGATGGTTTCGGCGAGTTGTTCCGGCAGATATCTGTGGCTGATATCGGTACCTCGACCGTGCAATCCCGAGCGCTGGCCGGTCTGGCCAATGGCACGCTGGTTTGCTGCCTGCCAGGTTCGACCAATGCTGTGCGTACAGGGTGGGATGGCATTCTGGGTGAGCAACTGGACGCCCGCCATCGACCATGCAATTTCGTACCTCATTTGAAACAGGCGGCACCTTGTGAATCGCGCGGGTAAAACGGGCAAAACGGGCTCGTTGATGCCGGTCGAGGTAGCGCTGGCGCGCCTGCTGGAAATGGCCGAGGCCTCGCCCATTGTCGAGCATGAGTTTTTGCCGCTGGCTCGGGTCGAGGGTCGAGTGCTGGCCGAAGATCTGGTTTCAACCCTGGATCTACCGCCCTGGCCCAATAGCGCCATGGATGGTTATGCCCTGAATCTGGCGGACTGGACGGGCACCCCACTGCCGGTCAGTCAAAAGGTATTTGCCGGACAATTTCCTGAACCCTTGCAGCCTGGAACTTGTGTGCGGATCTTCACCGGTGCACCGGTTCCAGCGGGTGCCGATTGTGTAGAAATGCAGGAAAACGCTGAGGTTCAGGCCGATGGCTGCGTGCGCTTCGTCGAACGGATGACAGTCGGGCAGAACATTCGCCCGCAAGGCCAGGAAACAACCGCAGGCGAGTTGATCCTGACGGCTGGCACCCGGCTCGGTCCTATCGAGCAAGGCCTCTGCGCGTCATTGGGTTGCGCTGGTGTGAAGGTGGTACGCAAGGTTCGAGTGGCGGTGATTTCCACCGGCGACGAATTGGTCGAGCCGGGTCAGCCGCTGGGACCTGGGCAGATATACAACAGCAATCGCGTGGTTCTGTGCAGCTGGTTACAACGTTTGGGCTGTGAAGTGATCGATGCCGGAATTCTCCCGGACGATCTGTCCTTGACCCGTGCCCGTTTGACGGATCTGCAGGATGTTGACCTGATACTTTCCACTGGTGGTGTATCGGTGGGTGAAGCTGATTTTCTCGGCATAGCCTTACGGGAAGAGGGCGAGCTGGCCCTTTGGAAGTTGGCCATCAAACCCGGGAAACCGCTGACATTCGGACATTTTCGCAATGTGCCGGTCATCGGCTTGCCGGGCAACCCGGCATCTACGTTGGTGACCTTTGCGCTGCTGGCTCGGCCTTATCTGTTGCGTCGTCAGGGTGTGCAGGGCGTCGAGCCTTTGAAATTCCCGGTGCCGGCGGGCTTTGCCTGGCCCGTTGCGGGCAATCGCCGTGAATACCTGCGAGGACGTCTCGAGCAAGGGCGGGCGATTGTCTACCGCAATCAGAGTTCCGGTGTGCTACGCAGCGCAGCCTGGGCGGACGGTCTGGTAGAGGTCCTGGAGGGCCGCACGCTGAGCGAAGGAGACCAGGTCGCATTTATTCCGCTGAGTGACCTTCTCGGCTGATCCCGTTGTGCGTGTGCAGGTGCCGGACGACTCAGCCGACACCTGCGTGTGCAATTCGGTCAGCTGCTGACCAGTGTCACAAGCTGGTCGAATCGGCTATTCGCCACCCAACCCAACAGACCCAGCACTACCGCGGTCGCGCCTGCGGAGTAGGCCAGGCGGTGTTTGATTGTTCTGACGTCACTGCGGACTTCGTCCATGTCCCGTCGAATGTATTTCAAATGGGTTTCGAGTTCGGTCACACGAGGTTCCATATGAACTTCTCCGGTGGTCTTGGCGCTGTTTTTGAAATTGGGCTTTTGATTCGCGCGACTTTCGCCGAGAGGGGCGACCGGGCTCACTGGAATTCTGGCTTCATGGCTTGGCATAAAAACATCCACTGGTTGCTTCAAATGCATGCTGGCCGACGTTTATACGAATCGAATTGTCCGGAGCCCTGGGGGCGTATCCATTCATTACCTGCACTTCCTTGTGTTGTTGGATTGATGATTGATACCGCCAGCACACGGTGAACCAATGGCCATGCATGGTCAATTGAGCCGATTCCTCATGTTTTGTAAGAAAAAATACCGGTTATGTAGGACGCCGCTCTGCCGAGCTTGAATTAATTAGGCCACAGGTGGCTCTTTTGCGTGCTTCAGCGGTCAAGATGACCTAACCAAGTCAATTCAGGGAGTGACGCTATGAGTGAACGCCGGGCACTGTTGATCCTGCATGGCAAGCAGGCACTCAACGAGGCGGTTCGCACCGCGGTCGAGAACAAGCGCCAACAAGGCTGGGACCTGGCTGTACGCCTGACCTGGGAGGCGGGGGATGCCCAGCGATGGGTGGAGCAAGCACTGGCGGAGGGTTACACACAGATTATTGCGGGGGGTGGCGACGGCACGTTGCGCGATATTGCCGAAGCACTCGCGGCACATCCGCACAAAGCCAGCCTGGTACTTTTGCCTTTGGGAACCGCCAACGATTTTTCCCGTGCCGCGGGCATTCCGCTGGAACCGGCGGAGGCCCTCGAGCTTCTGGAGGTGGCGCCGCGTGATATTGATCTGGGTCAGGTGGGCGGGCAAATCTTCCTCAACATGGCCACCGGTGGTTTCGGCAGTCAGGTCACCGCCAATACTTCAGAGGATCTGAAAAAAGTACTCGGGGGAGCGGCATATCTGTTCACTGGTTTGTCACGATTCAGCGAACTGCATGCCGCTTACGGCGAGTTGCAAGGCCCTGATTTTCACTGGAGCGGCGAGCTGCTGGCGTTGGGCATCGGCAATGGCCGTCAGGCCGGAGGCGGGCATGTGTTGTGCCCACAAGCGCTGGCCGACGATGGACTGCTGGATATCAGCATTCTGCCGGCGCCCCAGGAGCTTGTCGGTACATTGAAGAACCTGCTGAGCGACGGTTTCGGCATCGACAACATGTTCGTGCGAACCCGATTGCCGTGGGTCGAAATCAAAATGTCCGAAGGGCTTTACATCAATCTTGATGGTGAGCCGCTGGAAGGCGACAGCATGCGTTTCGAGGCGCGTCCGGCGGCGCTGCAGGTCCATCTGCCAAAGGACTCGCCGCTATTGACCATTAAATCGTCAATCAGTCATCAAGACTGATGATCTGCTCGCGTACGGCGAACAGCACCAGGCCTGCCACGTCGTAGATTTGCAGACGCTTCATGATCTGCGAGCGGTGGGTCTCGACGGTTTTGATGCTCAGGCCCAGTCCATTGGCGATTTCCCGGGTGGATTTGCCACGCACGATCAGGCGCAGGATCTCCAGTTGTCGCGCGGTCAGGTTGTGCGAGTCGGCGGTTTCCGGCTGCTGCTTCTGATTGCGGGTCAATGCCTGGTTGATCACGGTGTGGGCGATGGCAGGACTCAAATAGCGCTCGTTGTTGCGCAAGGCCTCCAGTGCGTGTTCGAGTTCAGTGGCTGTGGTGTCCTTCAGCAGGTAGCCATAGGCGCCGGACTCCAGCGCCTGCATGATCAACGCCGGGTCGGTGTGCATCGACAGGATCAGCACCTTGCTTTGCGGCCGCACACGCTTGAGCCGTTGCAGGGCTTCAAGGCCGCCGGTTTCTTTCATGGATATATCCAGGAGCACGATATCGGGGCTCAGTTGCTCGACCATTTCGAGCAGTTGCGAGCCGTCATTGGCTTCGCCAATCACCGCGTAACCGGGAATATCCATAACCAGAGCACGCACGCCGGCCCTGATCAGCGAGTGGTCATCCACCAGAAGTAAGTTGCAAGTCAACGCATAACCTTATTCGTACTGGCCCGCTCGAGTGCACGGGGCGCCCAGGGGAAAAGTGCTTCGATTCGAGTGCCTTTGCCCGGCTCGCTGACGACGCTCAGGGTGCCACCCAATTGCTCGATCCGTTCGGCCATCCCGGCCATGCCCCGCTGTCCTTCACGACCAGGATTGGCCGCCGGGGCAAACCCCAGACCGTCATCGCTGATCATCAGCGTCAAGCCTTTCGGCAGGCGCTGTACGCGTATCACCAGATTCTTCGCTTGCGCATGTCGCAGGATATTGGTCACTGCCTCCTGGGTGATGCGAAAGGCGGCGACGGCCATTTCTTCCGGAATGCCGTTGAGGCGTTGCTGGCAATCAAGGCTCCAGTGCACGCTGGTATTGGCCATTGTCTTGAGCAGATGCGCACGCAGGCTCGCCTCAAGACCCAGACTGGTCAACTGGCGTGGATTGAGAATGGCCGAAACGTCGCGCACCTTGTTGAGGGTTTCTTCGAGCGTGTCGCACAGCGCTGTGCATTGTTCCTGCAAGTCTTCCGGCATGCGCCGTTTGAGCCAGTCACTCTGCAGTTTGGCGGCGGTCAGCAGTTGGCCTATATCGTCGTGCAACTCTCGGCTGAGGCGGTGACGTTCGTTTTCCTGGACTTCCAGGAGGCGATCAGCGAGTTCCTGTGGCTGAAATTTGATCGATTTGCGTGACAGCCGATATTGCACCCAGACGCAGGCGGTGGCTGCGATGTTCAGCAATAGCAGCCCCAGGCAAAGTTGCGCGGAAAAACCATAGGTCAACAGGCTCCCGAGTGTGGCTGCCACACACAGTATGAGCGTGAACCGGCGTGCGTTTTCCCGGGAGGGTGGCCATGTGGAGATTGACTTGAGGCTGGCGTACATAGCGGATGGAGCCAATGGATGTTCGCTGCGGGCAGACCGGCCGGTGGCTGGCGGATCTCTGTCTGAAAATGCTGTCAATTATGTTATTGATTTCAACGCGGTTCAGTGAATGTATTGGGCCGCCAACTTTGCTGGATGGCTGTCTCTGAAGTCACTGTGCCATTAACTTGAAAGCAACTAGTGGGCGGCATAATACCACTTAACATACCGTTGGTCGCGTTTGCTATATATGTCCAAAGGGTCAGGAATTACGCCATGTTGGACGCGAGTTCCATAATGGAGAAGTCGATTAAAAGATATCGGCGTTACCTGAAGTTGTGCTCTTCAGACACAGGCAAACCCTGAGTCCGGCGAAAAATATCCGCTTGAGTCAGGCGTGATTATTTAATTCGATTTGTCGCTGGCAGGTATGAACTATTCAATAACGACAGGGCTGTGTAAGGCGACGAGTTCCTGGGACAGGGAGGCGCGCTGTCAGGCTTGTCGCTCTGCGTAGCTGGGCAAATGCAAACGTTTGGGAGAAAGGGCTGGCTGAAATTGCGGCTGGCCGACTTGGAAGGCGAACGCTTCAATCAGCGAAATCTGCTCGCTTTCATCAAGGCTCAGCTGTCCGGTGCTCTGATCGACCAATTCAAGTTGCCAGGCCATCAACGTAAAGCAATCCTTCAAGGCATCCAGGGCTTGTTCGTGCAGATCGACGTGATCCTGCGCCAGATTGAGCAAGCTGTAAATGTGCAGGGAGAACTCGCAAATGGCTTCAAGCGCCAGTGCTTCAGCCCTGCTCGCGAGCTTGAGGAGGGTGCTGAGCATGCAGTCGATGGCGTCCTTGTCATTGCTGATCAACTGCAAATGGCTGAGGCATTCTTCGGACTTGGCCAGGAGCGTTTCAGCCTCGACAAGAAATTCGGGGAACCTTTGCGCCCACTCTTTACGGTCGATCGGCATGCTTATCTCCACAACGTCATGTCTGATGGGGGAATGCCATTTGTGGCGACGGTCATGGATCGTCGGGAGATCGCGCCCAGACGTGCAGGTGCACAGACTGAGGGGTTCCAGAGGGCTTGTTTCCGCTGAATTGCGATCGCACACAATAGCCTGACTCCGTTCATGCAATGAGAATGGCGTCACATTAATGGCTATTGGATATTGCGAATATCAGGTTGGGCCTGATTGTTACTAGGGGAATCCCTTAGGCGCGGGAACCTACCGTGCAAACCGAGGTCGCGCCGCAGAGAATGTAGCAGATGAAAATCACTGCGCCAGTAAAGCATGATGTTAATGTGACATCAATGCCCGATCATGGCATTTTTGACGGGGTCTGGCTTGGCAATCAAGAACCGCCATTTGCCGCCGATAACCTCACATAGTGAATTCATCAGAACAAGCCCAGGAGTCATTGATGGCCGGCATTCTCGACACGGTAGACCAACGCACGCAACTGGTGGGTGAGAATCGCCTGGAAATTCTCATGTTTCGATTGGCCGGGCGTCAGTTGTTCGCGATCAACGTGTTCAAGGTTCAGGAAGTGCTGCAACTGCCAAAGCTGACCTTGATGCCGCAGCGTCACCCGTTTGTGTGCGGAGTGGTCAATCTGCGCGGTCAGACCTTGCCGGTGATCGATCTGTCGCAGGCGATCGGCATGCGTCCATTGGTGCCGGGTCCGAACAGCACGATCATCGTCACCGAGTACAACCGCTCGGTACAGGCCTTCCTTGTTGGTGGCGTGGATCGCATCGTCAACATGAACTGGGAAGCCATTCTGCCGCCGCCGACCAGTGCCGGGCGTCAGCATTATCTGACCGCTATCAGCAAGGTCGACGATCAACTGGTGGAAATCATCGACGTCGAGAAAGTCCTCGCTGAAATCGTCCCGTACAACGCCAAGGTCTCGCGTGAAAAGCTCGATGATCCGGTGCTTGAGCGCGCCCGTGGCCGTGAAGTGCTGTTGGTGGACGACTCCAACGTGGCACTTTCGCAACTGCGTGACACCCTCGGTCAGCTCGGCGTGAAAATGCACATTGCCAGCGATGGCCTGAAGGCGTTGAACATGCTCAAGGGCTGGGCTGATACCGGCGTGAACATGACCGATAAGCTGCTGATGATCTTCACCGATGCGGAAATGCCGGAAATGGACGGCTATCGCCTGACCACCGAAATCCGCAACGACCCGCGTCTGCGTGGTCTGTACGTGGTGCTGCACACCTCGCTGTCCGGCAGTTTCAACGACTCGATGGTGAAGAAGGTCGGCTGCGACAACTTCCTCTCCAAGTTCCAGCCGGACAAACTGGTTGACGTGGTGCGCCAGCGCCTGATGCTCGACGAAGTTCCGGCTTGATCCTAACGCTTCAGCCTCCTGTGGGAGCGAGCTTGCTCGCGAAGGCGGATTCCCAGTCGACACATGTGTTGAATGAATTTCCGCTTTCGCGAGCAAGCTCGCTCCCACAAGGTTTGCAGCGCACAAACTCCTTTGATTCGCGGATAAAGCTCGTATAGGGTGGCGTTTTTATTCTCCAGGGAGCTGGCCATGCTGCGTCTGAGCGCGCTTTATCGTTACCCGTTGAAATCCGGCAAAGTCGACGTTCTAAAAAGCGCCGATCTCGACAAGCTGGGGCTTGATGGCGACCGACGCTGGATGCTCGTGGACGAAGCCAGCGGCCGTTTCCTGACCCAGCGCGCCGAAGCGAAGATGAGTCAGTTGTCGGCGCTGTGGAATGCGCAAGGCGGTCTGACCTTGAACGCACCTGAACACTCTCCCATCGACATCGCCTTGCCGGGCAGTGACGCCGAACTACGCGGTGTGACGATCTGGCGTGACACCTTGCGCGTGCCGGATGCCGGTGATGAGGCTGCCCGGTGGGTCAGCGATTTCATTGGAAAACCGACCCGTCTGGTGCAGGTGCCGCTGGATCGCGCTCGCACCACGCAAGCTGGCTATGGCTACGAAGATGATCAGGTCGCGTTCGCCGACGGATTTCCTCTGCTGTTGATCGGCGAAGCCTCTTTGCAGGATCTCTCGCAAAAGGTTGGACGCCCGCTGGAAATGTTGCGCTTTCGGCCGAACCTGGTGATCGAGGGCAGCGAGGCATACGCCGAGGACGGCTGGAAGCGCATTCGCATTGGCGACGTCGAGTTCCGCGTGGTCAAGTCGTGCTCGCGCTGCATTCTCACCACCATCGACCCGCAAACCGGTGAGCGCAGTGCCGATCGCGAGCCGCTGGCAACCTTGCAGAAATATCGTGCCGAAGCCGATGGCGCGATGTTCGGCCAGAATCTGGTGAACGACAGCAATGGTCGGCTGGAAGTCGGAATGCCGGTGGAAATCCTCGAATAAACCGCCCCTGAAACGAAAAATGCCCGTGTCCTTGGACGCGGGCATTTTTGTTGGTGCAGTGAAACCGTTACTTTAGCCGCGGTATTCGCACAGGTAAGCGGTGTCGACCGCAACCTTCAGCTGGAACTTGCTGTTGGCCGGGACGTTGAACTGGCTGCCAGCGGCGAAGGTTTCCCAGTCGCTGCTGTCTGGCAGTTTGACGGTCAGTGCGCCAGACACCACGTGCATGATTTCACGCTGAGCGGTGCCGAATTCGTATTCGCCCGGGGCCATGACGCCGATGGTCGCCGGACCTTCAGCGGTGCCAAAGGCGATCGACTTGACGGTGCCGTCGAAGTACTCGTTGACTTTAAACATGGGCGATTCCTCGAAAAGGGCTGAAAATTGGAGGCGGCCAGTATGCACAAGGCTTTTGGTGCCGTCACCTGCCCGACGTCTGTCCAGTGAGTTCTCGAATTGACCCTAGAGTGGCAATACCAGTGGCAACAGTCGCGCGGTGTTGCGCGCATCCTCCAGCGCCCGGTGCTGCTGACCGCTGAACTGCATGCCAGCCAGTTGCAGTGCGCCGTTGAGACCCAGGGGCCGCTCCAGGCGTCGAGCCTTGGCGAAGCGTTGTTTGAGGTTCATGTGCGGCACATGGCTCAAGGCGCTGTCGATTTGCAGGCGTTGCCATTCCTGGAGCAATTGCTTGCGGTCGTAATCGCCCCAACTGGCCCAGCCTTCGAGGCGCGTCTGATGTTGCGCGAGCCAGCGTTCGAACGCCGGCCAGACTTCGTTCAACGGTTGCGCCGAGTCGATATTGGCTTGGGTGATGTGCGTCAGTTCACGACAAAATGGCGTCAGCAATGGCCGTCGTGTCGGTTTGACGAAGCGCTGGAAGTGATCCTGCTCGCGCCCGGCGCGATCGACCAGGGTGGCGCCGATCTCGATAATTTCCATTTCGGTGACCGGCCAGCCACCCTCATCGGTGGTGGCTTCCAGATCTATGACCAGCCAGTGGGGCATCGCAGGGTTCCTGATTTCCGCGTTCTGATAACTCAGAGCGTAGTCAAAACCCGCATGCGTGTGTGGGCGACTACTCGACCTGCAACAGAACCTGACGATTTTTTACCTGATCGCCGACCTTGACCTGCACCCGCTTGAGCACGCCGTCGATGCCGGCCTTGAGCGGGTGCTCCATTTTCATTGCCTCCAGTACCACCAGCAACTGACCTTTGCTGACCGGGCTGCCTTCGCTGACGAGAACGTCGACGATGGCACCGTCCATCGGCGCTTTCAGGGTGCCAGAGTTGACGCTGGTCTGACTGTCGATTACCGCGTGAGTTCGATCCTCCAGGCGCAGACTGCCGGGGTGGGTGAACAGCCAAAGGTGCCCGTTAACCAGTCGATACGCGTGACGCTGGCGCAAACCGTCGATTTCCAGTGTAAGCGACTGCGCGTCCTGATCGATGAGTGTTAACTCGAGCGTGCGCTCGGCAACCTGCACGGTGAAGGCGCCTTGCGCGTGAGCGAGCAGTTGCGCTGTCCAGTTCTGATCATCAAGCCCGAGTCGATAATGCAGCGGCACACTGGCATTGTTGCGCCAGCCGGTGAGCGGCGCGCGGTGGGCGAGGGCGCTTGATTGATAGAAAAGCATCGCTGCAATCGCCAGTTCCTCGGCATTCGCAATGTAACGGTGCAAACAAGGGTGTTCGCTGAAGTGTCGGGCAATGAACGCGGTACTGAATTCGCCGCTGATGAACTGCGGATGTTGCAACAGGCTGGCCAGCAAGCGTTGATTGCTTTGCACGCCCAATAACACCGTGTCCTGTACCGCGCGCAACAGTTTGCGCCGGGCTTCTTCGCGAGTGGCGCCAAAGGCGATGAGTTTGCCCAGCATCGGGTCGTAGAACGGGCTGATCGATTGTCCTTCCAGCAAGCCATGATCGATTCGCGCACCCTGCTGCAGCGCCGGCTCCCAGGCTTCTACTCGACCGGTTTGCGGGAGGAAGTCTTGCGCGGGATCTTCGGCGTAAAGCCGCACTTCCAGGGCATGTCCGTTGAGCTGCACCTGGTCCTGAGTCAGTGGCAACGGCTGCCCCTCGGCGACCAGCAATTGCCACGCGACCAGATCCAGCCCGGTGATCAACTCAGTCACCGGATGCTCGACTTGCAGGCGTGTGTTCATCTCCAGAAAGTAGAACTGCCCACGCGCGTCGAGCAGAAACTCCACGGTGCCGGCGCCGACATAGTTCACTGTGCGCCCGGCCTTCAATGCCGCTTCACCCATGGCTTGGCGCAGTTCGGCGGTCATCACCGGGCAGGGCGCTTCTTCGATGACTTTCTGGTGGCGACGCTGGATCGAACAGTCGCGTTCGCCGAGATAGATCAGGTTGCCGTGCTGATCGCCGAACAACTGCACTTCGACGTGCCGTGGTTCGATCAAGGCCTGTTCGAGGATCAATTCGTCGCTGCCGAAACCGTTCAGTGCTTCGGAGCGCGCGGTGCGTAATTGCGCCGGCAAATCAGCGCCGCTGTGCAGCAGGCGCATACCGCGCCCGCCACCGCCGGCACTGGCCTTGATCATCAGCGGATAGCCAATGCGCTCCGCTTCACGCAGCAGGGTCGCATCGTCCTGTTCGGTACCTTGATAACCGGCGATGCAGGGCACGCCGGCTTCGAGCATGGCGATTTTCGAACGGCGTTTGCTGCCCATCAATTCGATGGCTTCGACGCTGGGGCCGATGAAGATCATCCCGGCTTGCTCGCAGGCGCGAGCGAACTCGGCGTTTTCCGAGAGGAAACCGTAGCCGGGGTGGATGGCGTCGGCGCCGCTGCGGCGGGCGGCGTCGAGGATCGCCGGGATATTCAGATACGACTGCTGCACGGGGGCGGGGCCAATGTGTACGGCTTGATCGGCCATTTGTACGTGCAGCGCCTCGGCGTCGGCGTCGCTGAAGACGGCGACGGTGCGATAGCCGAGCGCTTGCGCGGTGCGCTGGATGCGGCAGGCGATTTCACCGCGGT
This sequence comes from Pseudomonas tensinigenes, assembly GCF_014268445.2. NCBI lineage: Bacteria > Pseudomonadati > Pseudomonadota > Gammaproteobacteria > Pseudomonadales > Pseudomonadaceae > Pseudomonas > Pseudomonas tensinigenes. The sequence continues at coordinate 4,814,843 of NZ_CP077089.1, read as the reverse complement.
TGGCGATCAGGATTTTGTGGATGGCGGGCATGATGATCTTCCTGAGTATTTGGCGGTGGGTTGGCTGGCCTCTTCGCGAGCAGGCTCGCTCCCACAGGAGTTTGCATCGTTCACAAAACCTGTGGGAACGAGCCTGCTCGCGAAGCTTTTAGCTGGCCCACCGCGGTTTACGCTTTTGCACGAAAGCCATAGTGCCCTCGATCCCTTCGTCGCCAGTCACCGCTTCGCTGAACCACTGCGCGGCCTCATCAAGCAATTCACTCGAAGGCTGCCCGGCACTCGCCAACAACAATTTCTTGGTCATCGCATTCGCCTCCGGCGCGCAACACAGCACATGCTGCAACACCTCATCGAGCCGCTCGGCAAGCGCCTGCGCATCCTGCTCGACAAAATGCACCAGCCCCAGACGCCGCGCCTGATGCCCGTCAAAGCGCGCAGCGGTCAGCGCCAGTCGGCGGGTTTCGGTCAGGCCGATACGCTGCACCACAAACGGCGCAATCTGCGCCGGCAGCAAGCCGAGGCTGGTTTCCGGCAGGCCGAATTGCGCCTGATGATCGGCAATCGCGATATCGCTGACACAGGCCAGCCCGAAACCGCCGCCGAGCACCGCGCCTTGCAGCACCGTGATCAGCACTTGCGGCGTGTGCTGCGCTTCTTCCAGCAAGGCACCGAACGCGCGATTCAAATCGCGGTAAGCCTCGGAGCCCTGAGCGCGAGCGCTGGCCATGTCCTTGATATCGCCGCCGGCACAGAAATGCCCACCGGCACCGCTGAGCACCAACGCCCGAACCGCACGGTCATCGCGCACAGCCGTCAGCACCGCGCGCAATTCGCTGACCATCTGCAGGCTCATCGCATTGCGGCTGTCCGGTCGATGGAGGGTGATGTGCAGCACGCCGCCATGCAGCTCCAGCAACAGCGTCTGGCAATCCGGCAGGCCGCTCATTTCTTTTTCCCCGGGAGGATGCCCATCAGTTTGCAGATGATCCCCAGCATGATTTCGTCGGCGCCGCCGCCAATCGATACCAGCCGCACATCACGATAGGCACGGGCCACCGGGTTGTCCCACATGAAGCCCATGCCGCCCCAATATTGCAGGCAGCTGTCGCTGACTTCGCGGCCGAGGCGCCCGGCCTTGAGCTTGGCCATTGACGCCAGCCGCGTGACGTCCTGGCCTTTCACGTATTGCTCGGTAGCCTGATAGACCAGCGCGCGCAGGCATTCGATTTCGGTCTGCAATTCAGCGAGGCGGAAGTGGATGACCTGATTGTCGATCAGCGCATTGCCGAAGGTCTTGCGCTCCTTGCAGTACTCGATGGTGCTGTCGACGCAATATTCTAGGCCTTTGATCATGTTCGCCGCGCCGAACAGGCGTTCTTCCTGAAACTGCAGCATCTGCATCATGAACCCGGCGCCTTCGTGGCCGATGCGATTGCGCTGCGGCACGCGCACGTTGTCGAAAAACACCTGGGCGGTTTCCGAGCTGCGCATGCCGAGCTTGTCCAGATGCGAACTGAGGCTGATCCCCGGCGTGTTCATCGGCACCATGATCAGCGACTTGTTGATGTGCGGTTTGTCGTCCGAGGTGTTGGTCAGCAGACAAATGAAGTCAGCGCTCGGCGAGTTGGTGATCCACATCTTGCTGCCGTTGATCACATAGTCGTCGCCGTCCTTGCGCGCGGTGGTTTTCAGCCCGGCGACATCCGAGCCGGCACCGACTTCGGAGACACCGATGCAGCCGACCTGCTCGCCGCTGATCGCCGGACGCAGGAACTCTTCACGCAATTCATCGGAACCGAAGCGGGCGAGGGCGGGGGTGCACATGTCGGTCTGCACGCCGATCGACATCGGAATGCCGCCGCAATGAATGGTGCCGAACTCTTCGGCCGCGACAATCGAATAGCTGTAGTCCAGACCCATGCCGCCGAATTTCTCCGGTTTGGAAATACCCAGCAAACCGAGGTCGCCGGCCTTGCGGAAAATCTCGTGGATGGGAAAGCGCCCGGCCTTTTCCCATTCTTCGACGTGCGGATTGATCTCGTGCTCGACGAACTGGCGGACGGTGCGGCGCAGGGCTTCGTGTTCCGGGGTGAAGATCATTGTTCTTGTTCTCCGTAGAATCCGTGGCGGTCAGAAGCGGCTGACGCCGAAGCTGTTGGGTTGCAACGTGCGAATGTCGGCCTCGTGGCAGATATCCAGCAAGTAGCCGAGCAGGGTGCGCGTGTCGCGTGGATCGATCAGCCCGTCATCCCACAGATTGGCGCTGCCGTAGAGCGCGGTGGACTGGCTGTCGAGTTTTTGCGCGGTGACCTGTTCGAGCATGTCGAGCATTTTCGGGTCTGGCGTCAGGCCGTCCTTCAACTGCTTGGCTTCGGTAACGATGCGCAAGACTTTGCCGGCCTGCGCGCCGCCCATCACCGCCGTGCGGCTGTTCGGCCAGGCGAAGATGAAGCGCGGATCGAGGCCGCGCCCGCACATCGCATAGTTGCCCGCGCCATAAGAGCCGCCGACGACGATGGTCAGTTTAGGCACCCGCGCATTCGCCACCGCTTGAATCAGTTTCGAACCGTGTTTGATCACGCCTTGCTGCTCCGATTCGGTGCCGACCATGAAACCGGTGGTGTTGTGGAAAAACAGCAGCGGCGTCTGGCTCTGATCGCATAACTGAATGAACTGCGCAGCCTTGCTTGCACCGTTCGGGGTGATCGGGCCGTTGTTGCCGATGAATCCGCAGGCGCGGCCCTGAATCTTCAATTGGCCGCAGATGGTTTGTTGATCGAACTCGCCCTTGAATTCGAGAAAGCAGGATTCGTCGGCGATGCGCGCGATGATTTCGCGTACGTCATAAGGCTTTTTCGGATCGTCGGGGATCAGCCCGAGCAATTCATCGATCGGGTAGAGCGGTTCTTTGTATTGCGGCTCCGGCAGCCACGGCAGTTGCTCATTCCAAGGCAGCATGCGCAGGATTTCGCGGACCTGACGCACGCCATCGGCATCGTTTTCCGCGAGGTATTCAGCCGTCCCGGCGACCTGCGCGTGCATCTCTGCGCCGCCCAGTTCTTCATCGGTGGCGACTTCGCCGGTCGCGGCTTTGAGCAACGGCGGACCGGCGAGAAACAGCTTGGCCTTGCCGCGCACCACCACCACGTAATCCGACAGTCCCGGCTGGTAAGCGCCGCCCGCTGTGGCCGAGCCATGCACCACGGTGATCTGCGGCAAACCCAGCGCCGACATCCGCGCCTGATTGGCAAAACTGCGTGCGCCTTCGACGAAAATCTCTGCGGCGTAATTGAGATTGGCGCCACCGCTTTCGGCGAGGGTGATCACCGGGAGTTTGTTTTCCTGAGCGATCTGTTGCAGGCGCAGGGATTTTTTCAGGCCGCTGGGCGAGATCGTGCCGCCCTTGATCGCGCTGTTGTTCGCCACGATCATCGCGCGGATGCCGCAGACGTAACCGATACCGGCGATCAGCCCGCCACCGGCGGAGCTGCCGTCCTTGTCGTCGTGCAACTTGTAGCCGGCGAGGCTGGCCAGTTCGAGGAACGGCGCGCCGGGATCGAGCAATAGGTTCAGGCGTTCGCGCGGCAGTAATTGCCCGCGCTTGTCGAATTTCGCCTTGGCTTCGGCAGCCTTGTTCAGGAGGTTCTGTTCGAGTTGCTGGACTTGCGCGATGGCCGCGAGCATGGCCGCACGGTTGCGGGCGAAAGCTTCGCCGTGCGGGTCGAGTAGGGACTGGATCTGCGGCATGGCTTACTCCTTGTCCTTCAACACGTCTGGAAGGTACGCCCGGTGGAAGCCATTGAATGACTCACTGTGAGTGGCCTTGTGCAGTGGCCATGCACGGCTGCCAAGGCTGGCTGCGCCATCGATTTTCAAGGTGCTGCCGCTGATGAACGCTGCCGCCGGGCTGAGCAGAAACACAATCGCGGCGCTGACTTCTGACTCGGTGCCGATGCGCTTGAGCGGCACATGTTCACGCAGGGTGGGAATCACCGCTTTGAACGCGCCTTCGTAAGTGTCCATGCCGCTCGACGCGATCCAGCCCGGCGCGACCGCGTTGACCCGCACGCCGGCATAACCCCATTCGAACGCGGCAGTTTTGGTGAAGTTGTCCATGCCCGAGCGCGCCGCGCCGGAGTGGCCCATGCCGGGCATGCCGCCCCACATGTCGGCGAGCATATTGACGATGTTGCCGCCGTGTTTGCTCATCGACTGGTTGAACACTTCCCGCGCCATCAGAAATCCGCCGACCAGATTGGTGCGCAGTACGGTTTCGAAACCTTTCTGATTGATCGAGGCCAAGGGCGACGGGTATTGGCCACCGGCATTGTTGACCAGACCGTGAATCGGCCCGTGCTCGGTGATCAGCTCCTTGACCAGTTGTTTCACCGCTTCTTCATCGCGGATATCGCAAGCCTTCCAGTGTGCGCGGCCGCCGTCCTCGGCGATTTCGGCAGCGACCTTTTGCAGTTTTTCCGGTTTGCGCCCGACCAGCAGCACATTGGCACCGAGCGCTGCCAGTTCATGCGCGGTGCAACGGCCGATGCCGCTGCCGCCGCCGGTGACGATGATGGTCTGGCCGCTGAACAGATCGGCGTTGAAAATCGACGCGTAAGCCATGCAAACCATCCTCTAATCGAGCTGTTCGGCGATGCTCTGCGGCACCGGGATCTGGATTTCCAACAGTTGTTGGGCGAAGGCTTTGCCTTGCGGGTCGATGCGCAGACTGGCCACGCCACCCCCGCCAAGAGCGTTTTCCAAGAGAAAATTCAGGCTGTGGGTGCCGGGCAGATACCAGCGTTCGACCCGGCCGTGGATCGGGTCGAGCACATGACTCATCCAGTCGACGATGACGGCCGGGGTCAGCGCTTCAGCGATCCACGGCAGGTATTCGGGCTTGCGCGGCAGCACACCGATGTTGCTGTGATTGCCTTTGTCACCGGAGCGCGCCACGGCCAGTTTCACCAACGCCACACTGGCATCGGCGCGGCCTTGAGGTTTCGGCGGTTGCTGGGGAATCGGCAAATCTTCACTGTCGAGCGCTGCCAATGAGGGCAGGGCGCAAGGATGGCGAACGCCGGCCAGATCAATCTGCAAAGTGCAGGCACTTTTATCGATCAGGAATGAAAACAGGCAAATCAGCGGGTACACCGTTGGCCGTCCGCCGACGATGCCGGTCAGGCCTGGTGCCATGCCGGTGGCGGCCTGGGCGATTTCCCGGGAGAACAGCACCAGTGCCTGTTTATTCGGGTGACGCACGGCGAGTTTGATTACCACTTCACGGCTGTCGTGGCGCTGGCCATGGGGGCCGTAGGTGGCTTCGCTGCCGAGCAATTCGATGTCGGTTTCGCTGTAGGGCGGCCAACCGCGCTGGCTGAACATTTCCGCCGTTTTGGCGATGATTGCCTGACTGACCCTCCGCGCCTTGTCCACCGCATCGATACCGGCGATCAGGCAACTCGCGGTGCAGCGAAAACCGTCCGGGTACGTGGCGCTGACCTTGTATTTGTCACTGGGCGGCAGGCCTTTGGCGCCGTGCACATGTACCGCGTTTTTGCCTTGCTGCTGCAATTTGACTTGGCTGAAATCGCAGACCACGTCGGGCAACAGATAGGCCTGTGGATCGCCGATTTCATACAACATCTGCTCGCCGACGGTCAGCGGTGTGACCAGTCCACCGGAACCCTCGGGTTTGCTGACGATGAACTGGCCGTCAGCGCTGACTTCAACGATCGGAAAACCGATGTGTTCGTAATCCGGCACGTCACGCCAATCGGTGAAATTGCCGCCGGTGCATTGTGCGCCGCATTCGATGATGTGCCCGGCCAGCGCGGCCTGAGCGAGTTTGTCGTAGTCATGCCACGACCAGCCGAATTCGTGCACCAGTGCGGCGCTGACCACGGCGCTGTCGACCACCCGTCCGGTGATGACAATGTCGGCGCCCAGGCGCAGCGCTTCGACGATGCCCGGCGCACCGAGGTAGGCGTTGGTCGATAAGCACATCGGCGGCAGCGGGGCGCCGCTGAACATCTCGGTGATGGCGCTGAGTTGTTTGAGTTGGGGTTGCAGGTCATCGCCGAGTAACACGGCAATTTTCAGCGGGACACCGGCCTTGTCGCATGCCGCTTGCAGGGCGGCAGCGCAGGCTTGTGGATTGACTCCGCCGGCGTTGCTGATGACGCGGATGTTCTGCTCGGCCAACTGCGGCAACAGGGGCGTGAGCACTTCGATGAAGTCGCCGGCAAACCCCGCCTGCGGATCCTTCATGCGTGCGCCGGCCATGAGCGACATGGTGATCTCGGCGAGGTAATCGAACACCAGGTAATCCAGCTTGCCACCCTCCACTAACTGCGCGGCGGCGGTCGATGTATCACCCCAGAATGCGCTGGCGCATCCGATGCGAACGGTGGTTGGCATTTTTATCTCCGACTCAGCAACCTGCGACAGAAGTGTCTGGAGGCTACCAAGCAAGCGCTTGGTTTGTAAACAGTTGAAACTATCTTCTGCCCAAGCGCTTGCTTGGTCGTCGTTGGCGGCTTAAATTGCGCGCAACCCTGCGGTTTCAGGGGGCAACAGACTGATCGACTGTAGGAGAGAACGGGTGGACGAGCAAAAAGCCCTGAGGGTCATGCGCGAATTGGTCGATCAAGGCCAGTTGACCGACCCGGACAGCGCCCGCGGCAAACTGCTGCAAGTGGCCGCTCACCTGTTCCGCAACAAAGGCTACGAACGCACTACGGTGCGCGATCTGGCCGGCGCAGTCGGCATCCAGTCGGGGAGTATTTTTCATCACTTCAAAAGCAAGGATGAAATTCTCCGTGCGGTGATGGAAGAAACCATCCGCTACAACACTGCATTGATGCGCGCCGCACTGGCCGATGCCAACAATGTGCGTGATCGCGTGTTGGCGCTGATCCGTTGCGAATTGCAATCGATCATGGGCGGCAGCGGCGAGGCGATGGCCGTGCTGGTCTACGAGTGGCGTTCGTTGTCCGAAGACGGCCAGGCCAAGGTTCTCGCTTTGCGTGACGTTTACGAAGACATATGGCTGCAAGTGCTGGGTGAAGCGAAGGACGCCGGATTTATCCGCGGTGATGTATTTATTACTCGACGTTTCCTCACCGGTGCACTGTCCTGGACCACCACCTGGTTCCGTGCAGGTGGCAGTTTGAGCCTCGATCAGTTGGCGGATGAGGCGCTGATTCTGGTCCTCGAAGAGCGTTGAGCGACTTTCTATCCGGCCGGGAAACTGGCTAACTGGGCGAAACCGCCTAGCTTGAATGCATTGATCGGTATTTTTTCGGGGAGTGGGGTGTTTTGAAGTCTTTGCCAATCCGGACGGCCGCGGGGCTGATGCTCGCAGCGCTGGCTGCATCATGGGTATTGCCCGCTCAGGCAGCGCAACTGGTTCGGGTGGGCGCGGCGCATTTTCCGCCCTACACCATTCGCCCGGAGAACGGTGCCGATACAGGCCTCTTGCCGCAACTGGTCGAGGCCCTTAATCGCCTGCAAAGCGACTATCAGTTTGTCCTGGTACCGACCTCGATTCCGCGGCGATTCGGGGATTTCAAGCAGGGCCGGATCGACATGGCGATTTTCGAGAATCCCGATTGGGGCTGGAAGGAAATTCCCCACACGGATGTCGATATGGGCCTTGAGGATGCGGAGATTTTCGTTGCGCAACGCGAAGACGGTCGTCAGCAAAGTTACTTTGCGAGCCTCACCGGCAAGCGTCTGGCGCTGTTCAGCGGTTATCACTACGAATTCGCCAACTTCAATGCCGATCCAAAGTTTCTCGCGCAGAATTTCAACGCCACGCTGACCTATTCCCATGACAGCAACCTGCTGATGGTGCTGCGCTCGCGTGCGGATATTGCCCTGGTGACCCGCTCGTACCTGAGCGATTACCTGCTGCGCAACGAGAAGGTGCGCGACGAGTTGCTGGTGTCGCAACGCATCGATCAGGTTTATCACCATTACGCCATTCTTCGCGCGACGGCGCCCATTACCGGCCCTGCGTTTGCCCGACTGCTGCAAGGCCTGCGCGACAATGGCGAGATGCTGAAGATTTTCGATCCCTACAAAATTGCGGTGGTGCCAGTGCCTCATCGCTGAGGCACTGATTTTCCGCAAAGCCTAAATTTCCCCTTTCGGCTCACGTCACATCGTTGAACTGTCGACGATTATCGTGAGCCCGACCCATGTCCAATCTGAATGACCTGACTGCCCTGGCCTTGCCTTCGGGCAGTCAACTGATCGCTGATGCAACTGAAAGCCGTCTGAGCCTTAGCCTGGACGGACAACCGCTGATCCGCCTGCGTCTTGATCGGGAGGTCAAGGGGCCGATCCAGCTCGATGAACGTTTTGCGCTGCCGGCGGGCCAGGCGCTATGGGCGGCTTGCTACTGGCTGTTCGCCCGGGATCCGGCGTGCCAGCAATTGACCTGGCAACTGGATCAGCCGCCGACCGAAGCCTTGCTCAGTGGCTTGCTGGTGAACACCGAAGTGGCGGGTGAATACCTCTGCGAACGCACGCTGTTCTGGCAATTGCCGCAACCGTGGCTCGGCACTTCGCTGACGGGCAGCTATCCGCAGCAAATGGTCATCAGTCAGGGCAAGCGTCATCCGCTGCGCCCGGTGAAGCCGCGGGGTGAAGTGTATCGGCGTTTCGATGCGCGTCTTGGTGCGTGGATTTCCCTGCGCACGGTCGAGATCGAAGAAGACCTGCCGCGCTTCAATCGCTGGCAGAACAGTCCGCGCGTTGCCAGTTTCTGGCAGGAAGAGGGCAGTCTCGAGAAGCACCGCGAGTACCTGAGCAAGCTCGATGCCGATCCGCATACGTTGACGCTGATCGGCTGTTTCGATGATCAGCCGTTTGCCTATTTCGAAGCCTACTGGGCCAAGGAAGATCGCATTGCGCCGTTTTATGACGCCGACAATTACGATCGCGGTATTCACATGCTGGTCGGTGAAGAGGATCACCGTGGGCCGCACAAAGTGGCGAGCTGGTTATCGGCGCTGGTGCATTACCTGTTTCTCGATGATCCGCGCACTCAGCGTGTGGTCGCTGAGCCTCGGGCCGACAACGCGAAGATGATCGGCCATATGCAGAATCAGTGCTTTCACTGTGAGAAAGAGTTCGACTTCCCGCACAAGCGTGCGGCGCTGATGATCCTGGGGCGTGAGCGGTTTTTTGATCGGTGCAAGCTGGCGTGATGATCTGGCTTCAGGATTTCTGTGATCTTGAGGCCGCCTTCGCGAGCAGGCTCGCTCCCACATGGGTTTTGTGGCACTCACAAATTCCATGTGGGAGCGAGCCTGCTCGCGAATGGCTTGACGCAAAATCTGAATCTTAGCGACGACCCACAGCCACCGCATCCCGACGGCTGCCCGAGACCTTGCGGCAGTGCACCAGTGCATCACGAATCATGAAGTTGACCAGGGTTGGCGAAACGCCGAGTTCCTTGGCGATGTCCTTTTGCGGCACGCCGTGCAGGCGGTACATCTCGAACGCATAGCGAGTGCGGCTGGGCAGCTCGGTCAGTGCGTCGGCGATGTTTTCCAGAGTCGAAAAGTTGATGTGCGAGGTTTCCGGTGAAGCACCCTGGATGACCACATTCAGCCCTTCCTCTTCAGGGCCGGAGTACTTCTGTTCCAGCGCCTGTTTGCGGTAATGATCGATAGCGAGGTTGCGCACGATCTGGAACAGATAACTCAGTTGGGCCTTGATCGACGACGTGATCGGTGGCGCCGACTGCAGTCGGAAAAACGCATCCTGCACCACATCTTCGGCGCGCGACCGGCAGCCGGTAATGCGCGCTGCAATCTTGACCAGAATCAGTCGATTGTCGACGAATGCCTGAAGTAGCGGTGAATCGCACCTGCTTGTGGATACTTGTTCCGTCATGGAAATCACCTTGCTGCCAATAGGTTAGTGGGACGCCTGGGGAGGGGGCCGTCCTACACATCGAGCGACAAATTATGTTGAATGATAATGATTGTCAATTGAGAAAGAGAAGTAATGCGCTACAGAGGTGCGTTCTGAGAACTGCGACACGCCGCCACACCCCGGCCCCATTGGCGATCCCGCCCGCCGACTAATTATTTCAAGACGTCATCCGTTCTCATTGGTGAATGGTTCCGGGTGCACATCCCCGGCCAGACAGCATTCCGATGCCTTGCGCGGTCGGCACAGACCGCGCCCTGCATACCCTTCGAAGGGTGTGACGCAGCAACCCGATTCCATTAGCAAGCCGAATTCAGGCAGGAAACCTCATGACCGACGCGTTCGAACTCCCCAGCACCCTGGTCCAAGCCCTCCAGCGCCGCGCGGCCCTGACGCCGGATCGACTGGCTTTGCGTTTTCTTGCCGAAAGCGAAGAGCAGGCTGTGGTACTCAGTTATCGCGAACTGGATGAGCGCGCGCGTACGATAGCGGCGGCGTTGCAGGCCCAAGCGGAATTCGGCGATCGCGCGGTGCTGCTGTTTCCCAGCGGCCCGGACTACGTCGCGGCGTTTTTTGGTTGCCTGTACGCCGGTGTAATTGCGGTGCCGGCCTATCCGCCAGAATCGGCACGCCGTCACCATCAGGAGCGTTTGCTGTCGATCATCGCTGACGCCGAGCCGCGTCTGCTGCTGACCAGTGCCGACCTGCGCGACGCCTTGCAGCAGATCGAAGGCGCGCCGCCGCTGTTGTGTGTCGACACGCTCGACAGCGCTCAAGCCGAAAACTGGGTCGAACCAAACCTGCCGCAAGATCACATCGCCTTCCTGCAATACACTTCCGGCTCCACCGCATTGCCCAAAGGCGTGCAGGTCAGCCACGGCAATCTGGTCGCCAATGAACTGCTGATCCGTCATGGTTTCGGCATTGACGTGAACCCCGACGACGTCATCGTCAGCTGGCTGCCGCTGTACCACGACATGGGTTTGATCGGTGGCCTGCTGCAGCCGATCTTCAGCGGCGTGCCGTGCATCCTGATGTCACCGGCGTATTTCCTCGGCCGACCATTGCGCTGGCTGGAAGCGATCAGCGAGTACGGCGGCACCATCAGCGGCGGGCCGGACTTCGCCTATCGCTTGTGCAGCGAGCGGGTCAGCGAATCGGCGCTTGAGCGTCTCGATCTGAGCCGCTGGCGCGTGGCCTATTCCGGCTCCGAGCCGATCCGTCTCGACACCCTCGAACGCTTCGCCGAGAAGTTCACCGCGTGCGGTTTCAGCGCAGACAATTTCATGGCCTCCTACGGTCTGGCCGAAGCCACATTGTTCGTCGCCGGCACCCCGCGCGGCACCGGCATCCCGGCGCTGCGCGTGGACGATCAGGCATTGGCGCAAAATCGCGCGGAGCCGGGCGAAGGCAGCCCGATCATGAGTTGCGGCATCAGCCAACCCGAGCATGCGGTGCTGATCGTCGAACCAAACTCCCTCGCAGAACTGGCTGACAACGCCGTCGGCGAAGTCTGGGCTGCCGGCCCAAGTATCGCTCACGGTTACTGGCGCAACCCCGAGGCCAGCGCCAAGACCTTTGTCCAGCACGCCGGCCGCACCTGGCTGCGCACCGGTGATTTGGGTTTCACGCGCGATGGTGAACTGTTCATCACCGGTCGCCTGAAAGACATGCTGATCGTGCGTGGCCACAACCTGTATCCGCAGGACATCGAGAAGACCGTCGAGAACGAAGTGGAAGTGGTGCGCAAGGGCCGCGTCGCTGCATTTGCCGTCAGCCAGAATGGCGAAGAGGGCATCGGTATTGCCGCAGAAATCAGCCGCAGCGTGCAGAAAATCCTGCCGCCGGAAGCCTTGATCAAAGCCATTCGCCAAGCCGTGGCCGAGGCGTATCAGGAAGCGCCGAGCGTGGTGGTGCTGCTTAATCCCGGCGCCTTGCCGAAAACTTCCAGTGGCAAATTGCAGCGCTCGGCGTGCCGCAATCGTCTGGCCGATGGCAGCCTCGACAGCTACGCAGTATTCCCGTCGACGGCTTCAGAAACTCAAGAATCGATCACCAGCGCCTCGGAACTTGAAGCCTTGATCGGCAAGATCTGGGCCGAGCAACTCAACGTCAAACAGGTCAATGCCGACGATCATTTCTTCCTGCTTGGCGGTAACTCGATCGCCGCCACGCAAGTCATCGCCCGCGTTCGCGAAGAACTCGCTCTTGAGCTGAACCTGCGCCTGCTCTTCGAAGCCCCGACCTTGTCTGCATTTGCCGCTGCCGTGGCCCAACAACAGCAGGACGGCGGCAGCGCCCAAGGTGCAATCACCGCGTTGTCGCGCAGCGAGCCGATGCCGCAATCGCTGGCACAAAACCGTTTGTGGATCACCTGGCAACTCGACCCACAGAGCAGCGCCTACAACATTCCCGGCGCCCTGCGTTTACGCGGCGAACTGGACGAAGACGCCTTGCGCGCCAGCTTCCAGCAATTGATCGAGCGCCACGAATCCCTGCGCACACGCTTCTTCGAACGCGACGGCGTAGCCCTGCAGCAAGTCGATACCGCTTACGAATTCAACCTGCAACTGATCGATATCAGCGACCTGCCGGCCCATGAGCGCGAGGCCCGTGCGCAACAAATCCGCGAAGACCAAGCGCGTACTCAGTTCGACTTGGAAAAAGGCCCGCTGCTGTGGGTGACGCTGGTGCGTCTCGACGACGAAGATCACCAGTTGCTGGTGACCATGCACCACATCATCGCCGACGGCTGGTCGCTGAACGTATTGATCGACGAGTTCTCGCGGCTGTACGCCGCCGCTTCGCAAGGCGCGACGGCCAGCCTTGCGCCACTGCCAACCCAGTACGCCGACTACGGCAGCTGGCAGCGCCAATGGCTGGCGCAAGGTGAAGGCGAGCGGCAACTGGCGTACTGGAAAGCGCAGTTGGGCGACGAGCATCCAGCGCTGGAATTGGCCACCGATTACCCACGGTCCGCCAAGCAAACGCATAGCGCTGCGCGTCATTCCGTGCGTCTGGGCGCGAGCCTCAGCGATGCGATCCGCCAGACGGCTCAGGCTCACCAATCGACACCGTTCATGCTGCTGCTCTCGGCGTTGCAGAGCCTGCTGCATCGCTACAGCGGTCAGCGCGACATCCGCATCGGCGTACCGAACGCCAACCGTCCACGCCTGGAAACCCAGGGCCTGATCGGCTTTTTCATCAACACCCAAGTGCTGCGTGCAGAGATCGATTCGCGCCTGTCGTTTATCGAACTGCTGGCCCAGACCCGCCAAGCCGCGCTCGGTGCACAAGCCAATCAGGATCTGCCGTTCGAACAACTCCTCGAAGCGTTTCCGCAAGCCCGTGAACAAGGCCTGTTCCAGGTCATGTTCAACCATCAGCAACGCGATCTGAGCGCACTCAAGCGTCTGCCGGGTGTGCTCGCCGAAGAACTGCCGTGGCACAGCCGTGAAGCCAAGTTCGACCTGCAACTGCACAGCGAAGAAGACCGTAACGGTCGTCTGACGCTGTCGTTCGACTACGCCAGCGAACTGTTCGACGTCACGACTATCGAGCGTCTGGCCGAGCATTTCAGCAACCTGTTGCGCGACGTCTGCGAACGTCCGGAGCAAGCCATCGGCGACCTGCAATTTCTCACCGGCGGCGAACACGATCAGCAAAAAAACTGGGGCGTCGCACCGTGCACCCCGGCGCAACAATGGCTGCCGGAACTGCTCAACGAACAGGCGCGTCAGACCCCGGAACGCACCGCGCTGGTGTGGGAGGGCGGCAGCCTCGACTTCGCTGAACTGCACACACAAGCCAACCGTCTCGCCCATTACCTGCGCGACAAAGGCGTCGGCCCGGATGTCTGCGTGGCCATCGCCGCCGAGCGTTCGCCGCAACTGCTGATTGGCCTGCTGGCGATCATCAAGGCCGGTGGCGCCTACGTGCCGCTGGACCCGGATTACCCGGCGGATCGTCTGGCCTACATGCTCAGCGACAGCGGCGTCGAATTGCTCCTGACCCAGACTGAATTGCTCGAGCGTTTGCCGGCCAGCGATGGCGTCAGCGTGATCGCCATGGACGCGTTGCACCTGGAAAACTGGCCGAGCCAGGCACCGGGTCTACACCTGCACGGTGACAACCTCGCCTATGTGATTTACACCTCGGGCTCCACCGGCCAGCCGAAAGGCGTCGGCAACACCCACGCTGCTTTGGCCGAACGTCTGCAATGGATGCAGAACGCTTACGCGCTAAATGACACCGATGTGCTGATGCAAAAGGCACCGATCAGTTTCGATGTATCGGTGTGGGAATGCTTCTGGCCGTTGATCACCGGTGCGCGTCTGTTGATCGCCGGTCCCGGTGAACACCGCGATCCGCATCGCATCGCCCAGCTCGTTAGAGAATATGGCGTGACCACGCTGCACTTTGTGCCGCCGCTGCTCTCGCTGTTTATCGACGAGCCGCTGAGCGCCGAATGCACCAGCCTGCGCCGGGTATTCTCCGGCGGTGAAGCGCTGCCGGCCGAACTGCGTAACCGCGTGCTGGCGCAACTGCCCGCAGTGCAATTGCACAACCGTTACGGCCCGACCGAAACCGCAATCAACGTTACCCATTGGCATTGCACCGCGGCCGATGGCGAGCGCTCGCCGATTGGCCGTCCGCTGGGCAATGTGATCTGCCGCATTCTCGATGCCGATCTCAATCCAGTGCCGGCCGGTGTGCCGGGTGAGTTGTGCATCAGTGGCATCGGTCTGGCTCGCGGTTACCTCGGTCGCCCTGCACTGACCGCAGAGCGTTTTGTCGTCGATCCGCTGGGCGAGCAGGGCGCACGTTTGTACCGTACCGGCGACCGTGCGCGCTGGACCTGCGATGGCGTGATCGAATACCTCGGTCGTCTCGATCAGCAGGTCAAGCTGCGTGGCTTCCGTGTCGAACCGGAAGAAATCGAAGCACGCTTGCTCGCACAGGACGGCGTCGCCCAAGCCGTGGTGCTGGTGCGCGAAACTGCTGCCGGCGCGCAATTGATCGGCTACTTCACCGCGATCGATGACCGCTCAGATCACGACGAACAAATCACTCGCCTGAAAACCGCACTGGCCGCCGAGCTGCCGGAATACATGGTCCCGGCGCAACTGATGCGTCTGGATGAAATGCCGCTAAGCCCGAGTGGCAAACTCGACCGCCGTGCCTTGCCCGAGCCGCAATGGCAAGTGCGCGAACACGTCGAACCGGTGACTGCACTGCAACAGCAAATCGCGGCGATCTGGCGCGAAGTGCTCGGCCTGACGAAAATTGGTCTGTGCGACGATTTCTTCGCCCTCGGCGGTCACTCGCTGCTGGCCACGCAAATCATCTCGCGCAGCCGTCAGGCCTGTGACGTCGAACTGCCGTTGCGCGCCTTGTTCGAACACAGCGAACTCGGCGATTTTGCCGAACAGATTCGCCTGATCCAGGCCAGCGGCCGCACCAACAAGCAGCCGCCCATCGACAAGGTTGATCGCAGCAAACCGGTGCCGCTGTCCTACTCGCAACAGCGCATGTGGTTCCTCTGGCAGATGGAGCCGGACAGTCCGGCGTACAACGTCGGCGGCATGGCGCGTCTGCGTGGCGTGTTGCATGTCGAGCGTTTCGAGGCAGCGTTGCAAGCGTTGATCCTGCGTCACGAAACCCTGCGCACCACGTTCCCGAGCGTCGACGGCGTCGCCCGTCAGCAGGTGCATGCCGAGACCGGCGTGCGCATGGGCTGGAAGGATTTCTCCAAGTTCGCCGCTGATGTGCGCGAGCAAAAGGTTCAGCAATTCGCCGATGACGAAGCGCATCTGCCGTTCGACCTGGAAACCGGCCCGCTGCTGCGCGCCTGCCTGGTGAAGACTGCCGAGCACGAGCATTACTTCGTCCTGACCCTGCACCACATCGTCACCGAGGGCTGGGCGATGGACATCTTCGCCCGCGAACTCAGTGCGTTGTACGAAGCGTTTGTCGACGACCGCGATTCGCCGCTGCAACCGTTGCCGGTTCAGTACCTCGATTACAGCGTCTGGCAGCGCAACTGGCTGGAATCCGGCGAGCGTCAGCGTCAACTCGACTACTGGACCGCGCAACTCGGTCGTGAACATCCGCTGTTGGAATTGCCCGGCGACCGTCCGCGCCCACCGGTGCAAAGCCATCAGGGCGAACTGTTCCGCTTCGACCTCAGCGACGACCTCGCCGCGCGGGTTCGTGCGTTCAATGCGCAAAACGGTCTGACCCTGTTCATGACCATGACCGCCGCACTGGCCACGTTGCTTTACCGCTACAGCGGCCAGACCGATCTGCGCATCGGCGCGCCGGTAGCCAACCGCATCCGTCCGGAAAGCGAAGGGCTGATCGGGGCGTTCCTCAACACTCAGGTTCTGCGTTGCCAGCTCGACGGCATGATGTCGGTCGGTGAACTGTTCGAGCAGGTGCGTCACACCGTGATCGAAGGCCAGTCGCATCAGGATCTGCCGTTCGATCATCTGGTTGAAGCCTTGCAACCGCCGCGCAGTGCTGCGTACAACCCGTTGTTCCAGGTGATGTGCAACGTGCAGCGCTGGGAATTCCAGCAGAGCCGCATGCTCGCCGGGATGACCGTCGAATATCTGGCCAACGACGCGCGGGCGACCAAGTTCGACCTCAACCTGGAAGTCACCGACCTCGACCATCGCCTCGGTTGCTGCCTGACTTACAGCACCGATCTGTTCGACGAACCGACCATCGCACGCATGGCCAAACATTGGCGCAATCTGCTCGAAGCGTTGATCGCCGATCCGCAACAACGTCTCAGCGAATTGCCCCTGCTCGATCAGCCCGAGCAACAGCATCTGCTCGACAGCCTTGGCATCGAGCCGGGCGAGCATCGCCTCGACCAGTGCATTCATCACCTGTTCGCCGAACAGGCGCTGGCGCGCAAAGACGCCCCGGCCCTGACCTTCGCCGGGCAGACCCTGAGCTACGCCGATCTCGATGCCCGCGCCAATCGCTTGGCCTGGGCCCTGCGTGAGCGTGGCGTCGGCCCGCAAGTGCGGGTCGGTCTGGCGCTGGAGCGTTCGCTGGAAATGGTCATCGGCCTGCTGGCGATTCTCAAGGCTGGCGGTGCGTATGTGCCGCTGGACCCGGAATACCCGCTCGACCGTCTGCATTACATGATCGAAGACAGCCGCATCGGCTTGCTGCTCAGTGATCGCGCGATGTTCCAAGCCCTCGGCGATCTGCCGCTAAGTGTGGCGCGCTGGTGCCTGGAAGAGGACAGCGCGGCACTCGCCGCTTACCCGGCCACTGAGCTGCCATTTATCAGCCTGCCGCAGCATCAGGCGTACCTGATTTACACCTCGGGCTCGACCGGCAAACCGAAAGGCGTGGTGGTCTCCCACGGCGAAATCGCCATGCACTGCCAAGCCGTGATCGAGCGGTTTGGCATGCGCCCGGACGACTGCGAACTGCACTTCTATTCGATCAACTTTGACGCCGCAACCGAGCGTCTGTTGGTGCCGTTGCTCAGCGGCGCGCAAGTGGTGTTGCGTGCGCAAGGTCAGTGGGACGCGGAAGAAATCTGCGGTTTGATCCGCACGCATAAAATCAACGTGCTCGGTTTCACCCCGAGTTACGGCAGCCAGTTGGCGCAGTTCCTTTCGACGCAAAACGAAATCCTCCCGGTGCGGATGATCATCACCGGTGGCGAAGCGTTGACCGGTGAACACCTGCAACGGATTCGCGCGGCGTTCAAACCGGCGATGTTCTTCAACGCCTACGGCCCGACCGAAACCGTGGTCATGCCACTGGCCAGTCTGGCGCCGGAAGTGTTGGAGGAGGGCGCCGGCAGTGTGCCGATCGGCAGCGTGATCGGTGCGCGTGTCGCGTACATTCTCGACGCCGATCTGGCGCTGGTGCCACAAGGTGCGACCGGTGAGTTGTTCGTCGGCGGTGCCGGTCTGGCGCAGGCTTATCACGACCGTCCGGGCATTACCGCCGAACGTTTTGTCGCTGACCCGTTTGCCACTGATGGCGGGCGCATGTACCGCACCGGCGACCTGGTGCGCCAGCGCGCCGATGGTTTGGTGGAATACCTGGGCCGGATCGACCATCAGGTAAAAATCCGTGGATTCCGTATCGAACTCGGCGAAATCGAAACACGCCTGCTCGATCATGATTCGATCCGCGAAGCCGTGGTGCTCGCACTCGATGCGCCAAGCGGCAAGCAACTGGTCGGTTACCTCGTTACCGATGTCGCTGAGCAAAACGAAGCCAAGCAGGCCGAGCTGCGCGAAGCCCTCAAGTCGCACCTCAAGGCGCAACTGCCGGATTACATGGTGCCGACGCATCTGATTCTGCTGGCGAGCATGCCGCTGACCGCCAACGGCAAACTCGATCGCCGCGCGTTGCCGGCGCCGGATCCTGAGTTGAATCGTCAGGACTACGTCGCGCCGAGCAACGAACTGGAGCAGACCCTGGCGCAGATATGGTGCGAGGTGCTTAACGTCGAACAGGTCGGCCTCAACGACAACTTCTTTGAACTCGGCGGCGACTCGATTCTGTCGATCCAAGTGGTCAGCCGCGCGCGTCAGCAGGGCATTCATTTCAGCCCGCGCGATCTGTTCCAGCATCAGACTGTGCAGACTTTGGCCGCTGTGGCCAGCCGCACTGAGCAGGTCACGGCCGAGCAAGGTCTGGTGTCGGGTGAATCGCGCCTGACGCCGATTCAGCACTGGTTCTTCGACACGGAAATTCCTGAGCGTCAGCACTGGAACCAGGCGTTGTTGCTGGAGCCGACCGTGACCCTCGAACCGCATCGTCTGGAGCAGGCGTTGTTGGCGGTGATCGAGCAGCATGACGCCTTGCGTCTGCGCTTCAGCGAAGTCAACGGCGCGTGGCAAGCGACGCACCAAGCCGTCTCCGAAGCGGCCGTGGTGTGGCAAGTGCGCGTGACCTCGATGGACAAGTGCGAAGCGCTGTTCGCTGATGCGCAGCGCAGCCTTGATCTGGAAAACGGTCCGCTGGTTCGCGCCTTGCTGGTCGACGGCCCTGAAGGTCAGCAACGCCTGTTTATCGCGATCCATCACTTGGTGGTCGACGGCGTGTCGTGGCGCGTTCTGCTCGACGATCTGCAAACGGTGTATCGCCAACTCGACGCCGAACAAGCGGTGAAACTGCCGGCGAAAACCAGTGCCTTCAAAGACTGGGCGGCGCGTTTGCAGGCCTACGCCGGCAGCGAGTCCCTGCGCGAAGAACTCAACTGGTGGCAGACCCAACTGGCCGGCCCGAATGCCGATCTGCCTTGTGAAAATCCACAGGGCGGCCAGCAGAATCGTCACGCACAAACCGTTAGTGTGCGTCTCGATGTCGAGCACACCCAACAACTGCTGCAACAGGCGCCTAGTGCCTACCGTACGCAGGTCAACGATCTGTTGCTGACCGCACTGGCCCGCGTGTTGTGCCGCTGGAGCGGTCAACCGTCGGCGCTGATTCAACTGGAAGGCCACGGTCGCGAAACCCTGTTCGACGAGATCGATCTGACCCGCACCGTCGGCTGGTTCACCAGCGCCTACCCGCTGCGCCTGACCCCGCACAACATCGAAGAAGCCGCCGGGCAGGGCGCTTCGATCAAGGCGATCAAGGAACAACTGCGCGCCGTGCCGCACAAAGGCCTGGGCTACGGCGTGCTGCGTTATCTCGCCGATGACCTCAGCCAGCGCAGCATGGCCGCGCTGCCGCAGGCGCCGGTCACCTTCAACTACCTCGGCCAGTTCGACCAGAGCTTCGGCAGCGATGCGCTGTTCCGTCCGCTGGATGAGCCGGTCGGTGCCGCCCACGATCCGCAGGCGCCATTGCCGAACGAGCTGAGCATCGACAGCCAGGTTTACGGTGGTGAATTGCTGCTGCGCTGGACTTTCAGCGCCGAGCGTTACGACGCGCAAACCATCAACGATCTGGCCGACGCCTACCTCGGCGAGCTGCAGAGCCTGATCGCCCACTGCCTGCAAGATGAGGCCGGCGGCCTGACGCCGTCGGACTTCCCGTTGGCCAGGCTGACCCAGGCGCAACTCGATGCCTTGCCGGTGCCGGCCGCGCACATCGAAGACGTTTATCCGCTGACGCCGATGCAGGAAGGCATGTTGCTGCACACCTTGCTCGAGCCGGGCACCGGTCTGTACTACATGCAGGATCGCTACCGCATCAACAGCGAACTCGACGCCGAGCGTTTCGCCCAGGCCTGGCAAGCGGTGATCGCCCGTCACGAAGCGTTGCGCGCGTCGTTCTGCTGGAACGTTGGCGAAGACATGCTGCAAGTGATTCACACACCGGGTCGCACACCGATCGAGTACCTGGACTGGAGCGCCATCGCCGAAACCGAGCAGGAACCAAAGCTGCAAGCGCTGCTGAAACATGAGCGCGAGGCCGGTTTCGATCTGCTCAATCAGGCGCCGTTCCACCTGCGCCTGATCAAGGTCGGTGCAGCGCGTTACTGGTTCATGATGAGCAACCACCACATCCTCATCGATGCCTGGTGCCGTTCGCTACTGATGAACGATTTCTTCGAGATTTACACCGCGCTGGGTGAGGGGCGTGAAGCGCAACTCGCCGTGCCGCCGCGTTATCGCGATTACATCGGCTGGCTGCAACGCCAGAGTCTGGCCGAAGCGCGGCAGTGGTGGCAGCAGAACCTGCAAGGCTTCGAGCGCACTACGCCGATCCCGAGCGATCGTCCGTTCCTGCGTGAACATGCTGGCGAAAGCGGCGGGATGATCGTCGGCGACCGCTACACCCGCCTCAATGTCGAGGACGGCGCGCGTCTGCGTGAACTGGCGCAGGCCCATCAACTGACGATCAACACGTTTGCTCAAGCAGCGTGGGCCTTGGTGCTGCGGCGTATGAGCGGTGATCGTGATGTGCTGTTCGGCGTGACCGTGGCGGGGCGTCCGGTGGAAATGCCGGAGATGCAGCGCACCGTTGGTTTGTTCATCAACAGTATCGCGCTGCGGGTGCAGATGCCGGCTGATGATGAACGCAGCAGCGTGCGTCAGTGGCTCAGTGGTTTGCTCGACAGCAACATGCAACTGCGCGAATACGAATACCTGCCGCTGGTGAACATCCAGGAACAAAGCGAATTGCCGAAAGGCCAGCCGCTGTTCGACAGCCTGTTTGTCTTCGAAAACGCGCCGGTTGAAGTCTCGGTACTCGATCGGGCGCAGAGCCTGAATGCGACCTCGGACTCCGGTCGTACCCACACCAACTTCCCGCTGACAGCGGTGTGCTACCCGGGCGATGACCTCGGTCTGCACCTGTCGTATGACCAGCGTTATTTCGACGAATCGACCATCGAGCGCATGCTCGGCGAGTTCAAGCGTCTGCTGCTGGCGCTGGTCGAGGGCTTCCATGGCGACATGGCCGATCTGCCGCTGCTGGGTACCGAGGAACAGGACTTCCTGCTGCACGGTTGCAACCAGAGTGCCCACGATTATCCGCTGGAGCAGAGCTATGTGGCGCTGTTCGAAGCGCAGGTGACGGCGCATCCGCAGCGCATCGCCGCGACGTGCCTTGATCAGCAACAGAGCTACGCCGAGCTGAACCAGAATGCCAACCGTCTCGGCCATGCACTGGTCGCGGCCGGGGTGCAGATGGATCAACCGGTGGCGTTGCTCGCCGAACGTAACCTTGATCTGCTCGGCATGATCATCGGCAGCTTCAAGACTGGCGCGGGTTATCTGCCGCTGGATCCGGGCCTGCCGAGCCAGCGTCTGCAACGCATCATCGAGCTGAGCCGCACGCCGGTGCTGGTTTGCTCTAAAGCCTGCTTTGAACAGGCGCAGACGTTGCTGGATGAATTCAGCTGCGCCAATCGCCCACGCTTGCTGGTGTGGGAGGAGATTCAGGCGGCAGCGACATCGGCGCAGAACCTGGGCATTTACAGCGGCCCGGACAACCTCGCCTACGTGATCTACACCTCAGGTTCGACCGGCCTGCCAAAAGGCGTGATGGTCGAGCAGCGCGGCATGCTCAACAACCAGTTGAGCAAGGTGCCGTATCTGCACCTGAGCGACGCCGACGTGATCGCCCAGACCGCTTCGCAAAGCTTCGACATTTCGGTCTGGCAGTTCCTCGCCGCGCCGCTGTTCGGCGCGCGCGTGGACATCGTGCCGAATACGATTGCCCACGATCCGCAAGGGTTGCTGGTGCATGTGCAGGCGCAGGGCATCACCGTGCTGGAGAGCGTGCCGTCGCTGATTCAGGGCATGCTCGCTTCGGAGCGCCTGAGCCTCGATGGCCTGCGCTGGATGCTGCCGACCGGTGAAGCGATGCCACCGGAACTGGCGCACCAATGGCTACTGCGTTACCCGGACATCGGTCTGGTCAACGCTTATGGCCCGGCGGAATGTTCCGATGACGTGGCGTTCTTCCGTGTCGACCTTGCGTCGACGCGCGGCAGTTACTTGCCGATCGGTACGCCGACCGACAACAACTTGCTCTATCTGGTCGATGGCGCGCTGGAGCTGGTGCCGCTGGGTGCGGTGGGTGAGTTGTGTGTGGCGGGGACGGGCGTCGGTCGCGGTTATGTCAGCGATCCGCTGCGCACTGCGCCGGTATTTGTGCCGAGCCCGTTCGGTGCGCCGGGCGAGCGTCTGTATCGCACCGGAGACCTGGCGCGGCGTCGCAGCGACGGAGTGTTGGAGTACGTGGGCCGCGTCGACCATCAAGTGAAGATTCGCGGTTATCGCATCGAACTGGGCGAGATCGAAGCGCGTCTGCACGAACAACCGGAAGTACGCGATGGCGCGGTCGGTGTGCAGGAAGGTCTCAACGGCAAGCACTTGGTCGGTTATCTGGTGGCTGCTGATTCAGCGCTCAATCCGAGCGAACGCCTGGAGCGGATCAAACAGCGCCTGCGCGCCGAACTGCCGGAATACATGGTGCCGCTGCACTGGTTGTGGCTCGATCAGATGCCGCTGAATGCCAACGGCAAACTCGACCGCAAAGCCTTGCCGGCGCTGGAGATCGGTCAGTTGCAGAGCCAGGATTATCTGGCGCCGCGCAATGATCTCGAGCAGACATTGGCGGACATTTGGGCCGAGGTGTTGAAGGTTGAGCAGGTCGGTGTCCGCGATAACTTCTTCGAGCTGGGCGGGCACTCGTTGCTGGCCACGCAGATCGCCTCGCGCGTGCAGAAAACCCTGCAGCGCGACGTGCCGCTGCGTGCGATGTTCGAGTGCAGCACGGTGGAGGAATTGGCTGAGTACATCGATGGACTGGCGGCGAGTGATATCTCTGAGGAGAAGGTTGATCGGTTGAATGATCTGATGGCGGAGCTGGAGGGGCTTTGATTCTCTAGTGGCTGCACTGGCCCTTTCGCGAGCAGGCTCGCTCCCACACTGGATTATTGGCGTTCACAAAATCCCTTGTGGGAGCGAGCCTGCTCGCGAATGGCGGCGGTACAAACGCCTACATTTGCAGGGTTGACGACAAGCAACCGGCAGCTCAGTCTGCCGGTTCTCTTTTTTTGTCGCGGGGGTGGTCGATGCCTTTTTTCACGGTTGACGGACAAGCGCTGCATTACATTGATCAAGGCTCAGGCCCGGCGGTGTTGCTGGCCGGCAGCTATCTGTGGGATCAGGCCATGTGGGCACCGCAGATTGCCGCTTTGTCGCCGCACTATCGGGTGATTGCGCTGGATCTGTGGGGCCATGGCGAATCGGGCCGGTTGCCTGAAGGCACTGCATCACTGGATGACATAGCCCGTCAGGCACTGGCCTTGCTCGATCATCTGGACATCGACCGCGTCACGCTGGTTGGCCTATCGGTCGGTGGCATGTGGGGCGTACGTCTGGCGTTGTCGGCACCGCAGTGCATCAACGGTCTGGTGCTGATGGACACCTACGTCGGCGTCGAACCTGAACCCACCCGGCAGTACTACTTCTCGCTGTTCAAGCAGATCGAAGAAACCGGCGAGATTTCCGAGCAATTACTGGACATCGTCGTGCCGATTTTCTTCCGTCCGGGTATCGATCCGCAGTCGGCGCTGTATCAGGATTTCCGCGCGAAACTCGCGGCGTACTCCTCGGATCGGCTACGCGAAAGCATTGTGCCGATGGGACGTATCACCTTTGGCCGGGATGATTTGTTGCCACGGCTGAGCGAATTGAATGCGGCGAGCACGCTGGTAATGTGTGGCGATCAGGACAAACCACGGCCACCATCAGAGGCAAAGGAAATGGCCGAGTTGATTGGCTGCCCGTGGGCGCTGGTGCCGGAGGCGGGGCATATCTCCAATCTGGAGAATCCGCAGTTTGTCACCGAGGCGTTGTTTGCCTTTCTGAACGAGCGCAACCGTTAGACCGGGTGACCGTTCTTCGTCGGAACGCCGCCCGGAGACAAGCTCGCTCCCACAGTGACCGCAGTGAACACAGAGACTGTGAACACATTCGATCCCTGTGGGAGCGAGCCTGCTCGCGAAGGCGTCATTTCAGGCGCCAACAACCCCGAAGCTACTTAAAACCCGAAGCTACTTAGGCCCGAGAATCTTCACCAACTTGTCCGGCGAAGGCGCGCCTTGCTGCTGTTGCAACTCACCCTTGTCATCCATGTAGAAGATCGCCGGTGTGGCCTGCAACTCCAGGTCTTCCATCAACTGCATGTTCGCCGCCAGTTTGCTCTGCACGGCCACCGGAATCTCTTTCAAGGCTTTGAGCGAGCTGCCCTTGCCAGCCTTTTCGTGATCTTCCAGGGCCTTGGCCGGATCCTTCGCAGCGAGCAACGCGGCCGATTTGCCCGGGCTGTCTTCACGAATGATGCCGACCATGATGTGCCGCAGTTGCACCTTGCCGGATTTCACCCACGGCCGCGCCTGTTCCCAGAACATGTTGCAGTAAGGGCAGTTCGGATCGCTGAACAGGTACACGGTGCGCGGTGCATCCTTGTTGCCGTCCTGAATCCAGTTGCTCGCCTCGAACTTGGCCCAGACTTCCTTGGCCATCGGCGCATACACCATTTTTTGCAGCGGCTCGCTGCTCAGGTCTTTGCCGTCGGCGTCGTACATATTGCCGAGAATCACGTGTTTGCCATCCGGGGTCAGGTACAGCGCCATGCCGCGATTCTGATACTGCGCCGCATAACCACGCAAACCATCGGGGGCGTCGAACTGGCCGACGATTTTCGCGCCTTTGGCTTCGATCTGCTTGATCGCCGCAGGCAATTCTTCAGCGGCCTGCACTGACGGCAAGTGCAGCAGGGCGCTGCCCAGAGTCAGCGTCAGCAGGTGGCGGAGGCGGGGCATGGCAGTTTCCTTGCAGAGGTGGCCGGAGCAGTGGCCGGGTTCGAATTCGGTGTCGGGGTGTCGAAGTTTTCCAGGGCGCGCGCCAGGCTGGCGTTGGATAACTCGCCCAGGTGACTGCTCAGCAGCCTACCGTCAGGGCTGTAGAACAGCGTAGTCGGCAGGGCCATGGAACCGACGGCCTGACCCAGCCGGCCGCTGCGGTCGAACAGCACGTTGTTCAGGCTCAGGCCTTGGGTTTCGAGAAATGTCGCCACGCTTTGCATGCTTTCGGCCTGATTGACGAACAGGAAGGTCAAGTCCGGACGTTGTTGCTGGGCATTCTCCAGGACTGGCATTTCGCGCCGGCATGGCGGGCACCAGGTCGCCCACAGATTGATCACCAGCGGGCCGCCCTGATAGTCGCTGAGCTGGATGGTTTCCCCCGCCGCATTGCGCAGGGAGATGTCCGGCAGCCGGGTGCCTTGTTCATAGATATTCAGCGACAGCGTCGCCAACAGCCAGAACGCCACACCGCTGGCCACACCAAAACCCAGCGGGCGACGCAAGCCCGGTCGGCGCCAGCCGCGATACAGCGCCACCAGCAGCAGCACGATCACGCCCGGCCAGGCGAGGAAACCACCGTCACGCAAATCAATGATCTGCCACGGGTCATTGCGATAGTGCGACCAGTACAGCACCACGAAGGCAATCCGCGCCGCGAGCATGCCCAGCAGAAACAGACTGAACAATGCCGACTCGGGGTTATCGCCGCCACGTTTGGCCACCCGCCAGCCGACAAAGGTCGCCAGCGCCAGGGCACTGATCAGCAGCAGGTGGTTGAGGGCGATGGCGAATGTGCCGAGGGTCAAAGTCAGCATTAATTAGCTTCCCGGGTGGTAGCCCAGCGTTGCAGGAATGTATCGGCATCGACTTCGCCGGTGATGCGCTGGCTGCGGCGTTCTTCGCCATCCGTGCCGATCCAGACGAAGCTCGGTGGCCCCGGCACTTTGTAGCGGCTGAGCAATTCACGGCTGGCGGCATTGTCGGCAGTGACATCGAGGCGCAGCAGGCGTACGTCACTCAACGTTTGCATGACCTTGTCCTTGCCGAACACCTGCTTCTCCATGACCTTGCACGACACGCACCAGTCGGCGTAGTAATCGAGCAGCACCCACTGACCCTGAGCTTTGGCGGCATCGAGTTCGCGTTGCAGCGCCGCCGGCTCCTTGATCGTGGTGAACGCGTCATGCGCCAATGGCTGCGCTGCGCTGGCGCGGCCGGCGCTGTAAACCTGCAAAGGCTGATACGGATCATCGCTGCCGCCTGCCGCACCAATCACCAGCAAACTGCCCCACAGCCCGAGCAACAACGAACTGGCGCCGAACAACTGGGCAACGCGGCCAAAACCTTCGGACTGTTTCCAGGCGCAAAACGCGGCGATCAATAACAGTGCACCGCACAGGCCCAGCCACAACGAAGCATCCAGCACTGGACGCAGCATCAACAGCGCGGTGGCGAGGAAGAGGAAACCGAACACGCCTTTGAGCAGGTTCATCCAGGCGCCGGGTTTGGGCAGGAAGCGATTGCCCACGGTCACCAGCAACAGCAACGGCACACCAATGCCGATGCCCAGCGAGAACAGGATCAAGCCACCGTGCAGCGCGTTGCCGCTCTGCGCGATATACAGCAATGCACCGGCCAGCGGCGCGGTCATGCATGGGCCGACCAGCAGACCGGACAAGGCACCGAGCACCCCGGCGCCGATCAGGCTGCCACCGCTGCGACTGCGCGAGGCGTGTTCCAGGCGATCACGCAGGGCCACCGGCAGTTGCAGTTCAAAGAAACCGAACATCGGCAAGGCCAGCACCACGAAGATCGCGGCAAACGTGCCGAGCAGCCACGGATTCTGCAACCACGCCTGCAGATTCGCGCCGAGTAGCGCCGCAATCACACCCATCGCCGCATACACCAGCGCCATGCAGATCACATAACTACCGGCCAGCGCGAAACCGCGACGCGGGGTGGCACCACTGCCGACCACCATGCCGGCCAGAATCGGCAACATCGGCAATGTGCATGGGGTGAAGGCCAGCAACAGCCCGAGGCCGAAAAACACCAGCAGGCTCCAGCCCAGCGCCCGTTGTTGCAGGCTGCTGGCCAAGGCCTGATCGGGTGCTTCTGCACCTGCGGCCACCGCGGCCTTGCCGCCCAGGTCAATCACCCGGGTTTGCGGCGGATAGCACAGCCCCGCGTCGGCACAGCCCTGATAGCTGACCTTGATCTGGCCTGTGGCGGTTGCCGGAATTTTCACTTCCAGCCCCTGGCGATAGACCGGTTGTTCACCGAAGAACTCGTCGCTGTGGGACTCGCCTTCAGGCAGCTCGGGCTGCTGCTGCGCGCTCAGTCCATCGAATTTCAAGCGTTTCTGATACAGGTAATAGCCGTCGGTGATTTGCCAGAACAACTGGGTTTCACCGGATTCCAGACGTTCGGAGGTGAGCACGAACGCCTTGTCGACCGGCAGAAACTCCGGTTTGGTATCAAATGGATTGTTCCCGGCCTGGGCCAGGCTGGAAATCAGCAGAGCAAAAAAGAGAAAAAAATGACGCATGGAGGAGCCTTGTCCCTGTGCAAGTGAGGTGCAGAATGGGCGGCGGCGATTAACCGATAATTAACCCTATCCTACAAGGCCCTCCGGTTTCGGCCAATCAGCCGCGCAGCAGTCCTGGCCAGTTCTGGTCATTGATGGTTTGCGGGCCGGAGACCAGACGGTCGGACTGAATGTTGTAAGTCAGGTATTGGTTGTCGGTCAGGAAAATGTACCAGTAGCTGTCGGCGAAAGTCCGGTCATTTTGCGCTGCCGTGATGATGCGGTCCTTGTACGGTTTCAGAGCCCCAAGTTGATAATCTCCGAAGGATTTGTAAGTCAGGGTCTTTGCCTTGTAGTTAAACGATAGATAGTGTCCGTCGTTCAGGATGAACCTGAACAGAAACGGCTGACCGGTCAGTTGGAACCAGGTACCGGCGATGATCTTGTCGAAGTAGGGCAGTATCGGCTTCCAGATCGAATCGGCAACTTTATAGAAGGCATCGACCTTGTCCTCGTCCTGGTTGTATTTACACACCACGGGTGTGGTTCCCTGATAGAAGAACAACCAGGCAATATCTTCATCGGACGAGGTGTTCCAGCCGAATGAAGTGGTTGTCAGTCCGAAACGCAAGTCTTTGGCATGGGGGCCAAAGCTGTCCCAGTTACCGCCGACCAATGCCGGGTAGTTGGCGGATACCTTATTGTCACCGATATCGAATCGGGAATAGGTGTTGCTGTCCTTGAAGAAGAAATAAATACGATCAGGACCGGAACGCCAATCGATCGCGACGAAGTTTGTTAGGTTAGGCATGTTTATTAAGTCCCTTTAAAGTTGTTGGTGTTTACCGGTCGAAAACTAAATGATCGAAGGGTTACTACATAGGGAGAAAGTGTTTCTTTATTAGTGGGAAAGTTTCAGAGCCGAGTGAGTCCCAGCGTCAGGTGGCGCCCCGATGTTTTTGCCCGGCTTTGCGTAAACACCGGTGACGGTCATAATTGCCGCTTAATCCTCGCCTGCTTCACTCGCCTTTTTTATCCACGGAGCACCCATGCACGTACTGGTTTGCGAAGACGATGAGCTGATTGCCAGTGGCATCGTTGCCGGTCTTACGGCTCAGGGTTTGACCGTCGAGCACGTCAACACTGCATCGAAAGCGCGGGCGATGCTCAAGGTCGCCGAATTCGACGTGATGGTGCTCGATCTCGGCCTGCCCGACGAAGATGGCCTCAAGTTGCTGCAACAATTGCGGCAGAGCGGCCTGGAAATTCCGGTGCTGATCCTGACCGCGCGCGACTCGGTGACCGACCGTGTCGATGGCTTGCAGGCCGGGGCCGACGATTACCTGCTCAAGCCGTTCGATCTGCGTGAACTGTTCGCCCGTCTGCAAACCCTGTTGCGCCGGGTTGCCGGGCGCAGCGTCAACCTGATCGAGCACGGCGCGCTGACCTACGACCCGAGCAGTCGTGAAACCATGCTGGCCGGGCAACCGGTGGACCTGTCGCGCCGCGAGCAATCGCTGTTGCAGGCGCTGCTGCACAATCGTGGCCGGGTGCTGTCCACCGAGCAGTTGAAGGACAGTGTCTACGGCTTCAACGATGAACTGGAAAGCAACGCGCTGAACGTGCACATCCATCACCTGCGCAGCAAACTGGGCAAAGGCATCGTCGAAACCGTGCGCGGTCTGGGCTATCGCCTCGGCCCGGCCGACGCTGGAGAGCAAGACAAGTGATGAGCCTGCGACTGCGCCTGAGCCTGACCCTCGGCGCTGCGTTTGCGCTGATCTGGGCGTTGGCGGCGGCCTGGATGCTCAGTGACCTGCGCAATCAGATGATGTTTTCCCTCGACCAGCGTCTGGTGGCGTCGGCGCGCATGGTCGCCGGGCTGCTGGAACAGTTGCCGACACTGCCGAGCAAAGGCGAGGGCACCCACTTCAGTGCCGAGCAACTGAATATCCCCGGCGGCATGGCCTGTCAGGTCAGTTCGTTGCGCGGGGAAATTCTCGCGCGCAGCCACAACAATCCCGAACAGGCGCTGGAAGCCGAGAAGATGGGCTTCCATGACCAGATGATCGACGGAGCACCGTGGCGCAGCTTCACCCTGGCCCGCGGCGATGTGCGGATTACCACCGCGGATCGGCAGATCGAGCGCGAAGCCCTGAACATGTCGATTCTGCTGGCGGCATCGGTGCCGGTGGGCGTGGCGCTGCTCGGCTGCCTGTGCCTGTTGTGGCTGGGCATCGGCCAGGGGCTGGCGCCGCTCAACCGTCTGCGTGAGGCGCTGATGCGGCGCAACGCCGACTCGCTCGAGCCGTTGCAGATCCAGACCTTTCCCAGCGAATTGAAGCCGCTGCTCGAAACGCAGAATCAGTTGTTCCAGCGTATCGGCAAGACCATTGAGCGTGAGCGCCGTTTGACCGGTGACGCGGCGCATGAGCTGCGCAGTCCGCTGACAGCGATCAAGACCCACCTGCAAGTTGCGCGCATGACCGACGGCAATGCCCGCGATCAGTCGCTGGCGCGGGCCGAGGAGGGTGCCGATCGCTTGCATCGCACCCTCGAGCAATTACTGTTGCTGGCGCGGGTCGAGGGCAGTCTGTCGTTCGATGACGGTTCGCAATGCAGCGCCGAGCAAGTGGCACGCCTGGCGATTCAAGACGCCACGGGTGGCGAGCGCCTGCGCATCAAACTGCAACTGCCGACCGAGCTTTCCGCTGCAGCGCTACAGATGCCAGCCGTGCTGTCGATTGCGGCGCTGCGCAATCTGCTCGACAACGCCCTGCGTCATACCGACGAGGATTGTGCGGTTGAGCTGAGCCTGGAAACCATTGGCAACCGCGTACGGTTTGTTGTGCGCGACCATGGCCCGGGGATCGCGCCGGATGATCTGCAACACCTGACGCAACGCTTCTGGCGCAACGGTCAGAGCACCGGTTGCGGCCTTGGCCTGGCGATTGTCCAGGCGATCGTCCAGCGTTGCGACTGCGCGCTGCATTTCGACAGCCGCCCGGATGGCCTGCGCGTCGAACTGACCATGCCGTTGCAGCCTGTCTGATTCCAGCACAGCCTGTGTAGGAGCTGCCGAAGGCTGCGATCTTTTGATTTTGTTTTTCAGGATCAAGATCAAAAGATCGCAGCCTTCGGCAGCTCCTACAGGAAATCGCGCCAGGCACATCAAATGTAACCTCTCGGCGTTCGCTATCCGCTTGGCCTGGGGGTAAGGTCAACGCAGCTTTGACTCAATGGATTGAGGGAACTGCGCCATGGAAGCACCCATCTGCATTCGTCCGGCCATCCTGGCCGACGCCGGTATCATCAGCCGCATCATCGAACGTTCGATCCGCATCGGTTGTGCACTCGATCACCGTAACCACCCGTCACTGGTCAGTGACTGGATCGGCCAGCAGTCCGCCGATTTCATCAGTGCCCGGCTCGCCGACCCGCACTTCTATCTGTGTATCGCATTGCTGGCGGACAAACCGGTCGGTGTCGGCATGGCCCAGGCCGGTGGCGACATTTCGTTGTGTTACGTGCAGCCGGAATCCTTTCGGCGCGGTGTCGGGCGGGCGCTGATGCAGGATCTGGAGGGCTGGTTGCGGGTTCGCGGAGTGCTTCACGCTGACCTCAACAGCACGCGCACCGGCCGTGCTTTTTATCGGCGTCTGGGTTATCGCGAGTCTGCGCCGCCCTTCGAATACCAAGGCTTGCAGACCCTGCCCATGCACAAGCCGTTGGCATCGCCGGTCTGACAACTCGATCACGGGCTAAATCCTCGGGCCCCTTAAGCGTTTCCAGAACAGGAAAACCTGCAAGTGCGCCCCGTGATCGGAATGCGCACCTGTCCGGTGTGCTGTTTTGGTCACTATCCATAGCCAATTGAGGGGTCGAGAGATGTCAGTCGCCACCAGCCTTATCGAAGAGTCGTCGGCTCGGGTTACTTCGGCGCCGGCCGAAACGTTGTACCAGTTCAGTGAATCGCCATTGCTGGCCCGTCAGGCTCAACAGGAATCCAACGCCCGCAGTTATCCACGACGTATTCCGCTGGCCCTGAAACGCGCCAAAGGCCTGTACGTCGAAGACGTCGAAGGGCGCACCTTCATCGACTGTCTGGCCGGTGCCGGCACGCTGGCGCTGGGGCATAACCACCCGGTGGTGATCGAAGCGATCCAGCAGGTACTGGCCGATGAATTGCCACTGCACACCCTCGACCTGACCACGCCGGTCAAGGATCAGTTTGTCCAGGATCTGTTCGGTCTGCTGCCGCCCGCCCTGGCGGCGCAAGCGAAAATCCAGTTCTGCGGCCCGACCGGTACCGATGCCGTGGAAGCCGCGTTGAAGCTGGTGCGCACGGCGACCGGGCGCAGCACCGTACTGTCGTTTTCCGGCGGTTACCACGGCATGAGCCAAGGCGCGCTGAGCCTGATGGGCAGCCTGGGGCCGAAAAAACCGTTGGGCGCCTTGCTCAGCAATGGCGTGCAGTTCATGCCGTTCCCGTATGACTACCGCTGCCCGTTCGGCCTCGGTGGCGCAGCAGGCGTGAAGGCTAACCTGAGTTACCTGGAAAACCTGCTCAACGATCCCGAAGCCGGCGTGCAATTGCCCGCAGCGGTGATCGTCGAAGCGGTGCAGGGCGAGGGCGGGGTGATTCCGGCGGACATCGAGTGGTTGCGCGGCTTGCGCCGGATCACCGAGAAGGCCGGTGTGGCGCTGATCGTCGACGAGATCCAGAGCGGTTTCGCCCGCACCGGCAAAATGTTTGCCTTCGAACACGCCGGCATCACCCCGGATGTGGTGGTGTTGTCCAAAGCCATCGGCGGCAGCCTGCCGTTGGCCGTGGTGGTCTATCGCGACTGGCTCGACACCTGGCAACCGGGCGCGCACGCCGGCACGTTCCGTGGCAATCAGATGGCCATGGCGGCAGGTTCTGCGGTGATGCGTTATCTGGTTGAGCACAAGGTCTGTGAACACGCTGCTGCCATGGGCGAGCGCCTCAGCGAGCACCTGCGCATCCTGCAGCGCGACTTCCCGCAACTGGGCGATATTCGCGGTCGTGGCCTGATGCTCGGCGTCGAACTGGTCGAGCCGAACGGCCCACTGGATGCGCTCGGTCATCCGCCGGCGTTTGCGCGACTGGCGCCGCTGGTCCAGCGCGAATGCCTCAAGCGTGGGCTGATTCTGGAACTGGGCGGCCGGCATGGCGCGGTGGTGCGTTTCCTGCCGCCGCTGGTGATTACTGCTGCCGAAATCGACCGTGTTGCGGAAATCTTCGGTCGCGCTTTGGCCGCTGCCACCGCGGCGTTGTAAATTTTTCGCCGCGCCGAACGTTCTTTCTACATACCCGGCTGCACCCCTCGTGCAGCCCACCCTTACAACGATGGAGAACCAGCATGACGTCAGTATTCGACCGCGAGGACATCCTCTTTCAGGTCGTGGTCAACCACGAAGAGCAATACTCGATCTGGCCGGATTACAAAGCCGTGCCAGAAGGCTGGCGCACTGTGGGTAAGAGCGGCCTGAAAAAGGAATGCCTGGCCTACATTGAAGAAACCTGGACTGACATGCGTCCGCTGAGCCTGCGTCAGAAGATGGACGGGCAGGCCGCCGCGCAATAAGCGGCCGGGCAAAAAGAAACCCGCTGGACTGGTCACAGTCAGCGGGTTTTTTTTGCCTTGGATTTGTGTTGCCCGGGCTGGCCCCTTCGCGAGCAGGCTCGCTCCCACATGAGATCTGTGTCGTGCACAAAACCCTGTGGGAGCGAGCCTGCTCGCGAAGAACGATAGCGCGGTTTCGGCTGAAACTAAGCCCCGCTCAAACCCTTTAGCAGCAAATCAACATTGCCTTCCAGCTCTGCCACCGGATCCGCCGCATCCGTGCTCAACACCACCAGACGACTACCCGACTCGGCAATTGCCGCTTTCACCGGCTCCGACGGCTGCCGATGATGCAGCACCACCGCGACATCATTGTCCTTGAGCGTTGCCGTGAGTTTTTTCAGATCCTCCGGCGTCCACTCGGCATCAGGTCGTGGATCCTCGCCAATCAGTTCCAGATTCAAGCTGCCGATCAGATAACCAAAGTGATCGCTGAGACTCATCACACTCAGATTGTCGGCGTTGGCCAGACGCGCTTCGCTATCGGCGCTGAGCTTCAACAAACGCTGCTTCAACGTCGCCAGATTCGCTTCGATCGCAGGCTTTGCGCTAGGTGCCAGGCGCACCAGATCCGCCGCCATCACATCCGCCATGCGTCCCATGTTGTTGCTGGCCAGCCATGGTTGGCTGTTCAAGCTGTCGACCTTCAGATCCGGTTGCACGGCAATGCCCGGCAGGGCGCCGTCGACCGGGCGCGCCGCATCGACTTCAACGATGCGGATGTTGCTGCGGCGAGCGATCGGGTACAGCGGATCGTCGGCCCACAGCGAGCGCACGCCAATCACCGCATCGGCGCCAGTCGCCAGTTTGCTCAGTGCCGGGGCGCCGCGACCGGTGAAATAGGCGGTCTGACGGCTGCCTGGCAGGTTCGCCGGTGCCGCACGTTCAAGGTTGACATCAGTGCCCTTGAGCAGCGCTTCTGCCAAGCCAAAGGTGATGGGCAATGAGGCCAGTACCTGCAGCGGCTTAGCTTTTTCGGCAGCCATCAACGGCGTGCAGATCACGCCGCACAGGGTCATGGCCAAG
The DNA here is from genome assembly GCF_014268445.2 of Pseudomonas tensinigenes. NCBI lineage: Bacteria > Pseudomonadati > Pseudomonadota > Gammaproteobacteria > Pseudomonadales > Pseudomonadaceae > Pseudomonas > Pseudomonas tensinigenes. The sequence goes on along the minus strand of NZ_CP077089.1, from coordinate 4,780,378 downwards.
GTCAGTTTTCGCAGTGAAAAAGTCATTTATCCAAGATTCCCTTTCAAACTCGGGACAACCCCGCGCGCGATGGCGGCGAGGGCGAAGGCAATACCGGCAACCAGAATGATCGCGGCGCCGGATGGAATCGGCAGGTCAAACACGATCGGCGCGAGAATCCCGCACAGCGTGCTGACCGTGGCGATCAGCACCGAGCACCAGAAGAAGCCCTTGAGCGACTGGCTGAGCAAACGCGCCGCTGCCGCTGGAATCACCAGCAGTGCGCCAACCAGAATCGCACCGATGACTTTCACCGCCGCCACGGTGATCAGCGTCACCAGAATCACGAACAGATAATCCAGGGTTTTCACTGCCACCCCGCGCACGGCCGCCAGTTGCGGGTTGAAACTGGCGAGCATGATGCGGTTGTACAGCGGCAGGGCCAACGCCATGACCAGCGAACCGACGATGGCCAGCACCGCCAGATCGTTACCGTTGACCGTCAGCACTGAGCCGAACAACACGTTTTCGAGAATGTGCACATTGATCTTGCCCGCCAGGATCAACAACAGACTCGCGCCGAGTGCCAGCGACACCGACAGAAACACGCCGATCAAGGTGTCCGGCGCCAGGCCGGTGCGGTTGCGCAGGTAATTGAGCAGGATGCCGAACAGCAGGCAGTAACCGAACAGGCTGCCGTACGGCCCGGTGTAGGGTTCGCCGAGCAGGATGCCGATGGCGACACCGGTCAGCGCCGCGTGGCCCACCGCTTCGGAGAAAAACGCGAAGCGCTTGACCACCACCAGCGTGCCGAGGCCGCCGAGCACCGGGCCGATCAACAGGCCGGCGAGCAACGCATTGACCACGAAACCGTAGGCCAGCGCTTCCGGCAGATAACCGGACGAGGCCCAGCCTTGCACCATCAAACGAAAGGCTTCGTAACTCATCAGACAGCGCTCCGAGGATGGGTGGAAAACAGCGTCAGCAGACGTTCCGGGGTCAGCGCCTGTTGTGGCGTGGCGTCGAACAGCACACGACGGTTAAGGCCAGTGACCCGATCGGCCAGGCGTCCGACCGCTTCCAGATCGTGCTCGATCCACAGCGCGGTGATGCCCGCCGCGCGCCAGTCATTGAGCAGGCGTTCAAATACCTGAATCCCGGCTTCATCAAGGGCCGACATCGGCTCATCCAGCACCAGCAGTTGCGGCGCCGGAATCAAGCCTTGTGCGAGCAGCACTCGCTGCCGTTCCCCGCCGGACAGCGCGCCCATGCGGCGCTTGCGTTTGTCCTGCATACCGACGCGTTCCAGCGCGTCACCGATGGCACCGGCGTAACGCTTGCTCAAACCGAGGAACGCCGGGCGACGCTGGCACATGGCGGCCATGAAATCGTCGACGGTCATTGGCAGGCCGCGATCGAACTCCAGCGCCTGCGGCACGTAACCGATGGTGCCGGGTTCGCCGGGCCATTGCAGGCTGAGCCGGCCCTGATGCGGCATTTGCCCGAGCAGGGTCTTGATCAGCGAACTCTTGCCGCCACCGTTCGGGCCGACCAGCGCGTGTACGCTGCCGGGCTGCACCTGGAAGGTGACTTTGTCGAGAATTGTCGTTCGACCCAGCGTCAGAGAGACTTCCGCAAAATCCAAAGTCGGTCCCAATCCTTGTGGGAGCGAGCCTGCTCGCGAATGCGGTGTGTCATTCAATACATATGTTGGCTGATTCGGCGCCTTCGCGAGCAGGCTCGCTCCCACAGGGTTTTCGGTGTTGTCGGCAATCAGGTTTTCTCTGGAAGTCATGCGCCCGACTCCTGAATCGCCCGCACCACGGTGTTGAGGTTGCCGGTCATTTCCTTTTCGTACTTGTCGGCGGTGTATTCGCCGTAGGAAATGTGCGACAGCGGGTAGAGCTTCACCCCGGACTCACGCTGAATCGTTTCGACGTAAGTGGAGGGGAAATCCATCTCCGAGAAGATCACTTTCACGTCCAGTTCACGCAATTGGTCGATGGTCTTCTTCAACTGGCTTGGGCTTGGCTCGATGCCGTGCGCCGGTTCGACCACAGCAGTCACTTCCAGGCCGAACTCCCGCAGCAGATAGTCGTAAGCCGCGTGCACGGTGGCCACGCGCAGTTCGGCGTTCGGCGCTTGAGTCAGTTTTGCCAGGGCGTCGGCGCGCATCTGGCGCAGGCGTTTGCCGTAGGCGCGGGCGTTCTGGGTGTAGGTCTTGGCGTTGTCCGGATCGAGTTTGCCCAGTTCGCGGGCGATGTTGTTGACCTGAGCGATGGAGGCGCTGATCGACAGGAACGTGTGCGGGTTCACCACTTTGCCGGCACCGCGTGCGGCAACCCCGGTGGCGGCCAGCAGCGGTACGTTTTCGTTGGCTTCGATGGTCTTGATGTTCGGCGTTTCGCTGGCGGCGATCATGCGGTCGGCGAAGTCGTCATGACCGACACCGTTGAGCACGATCACATCCAGCCCGCTGATGCGTTTGATGTCCTCGGCGCGCGGCTCGTAGGCATGCGGGTTGAAACCGGCAGGAATCAGCGGCACTACCTCGGCCTTGTCGCCAACGATGTTCGCCACATAGCTGTAATAAGGGTGCAGGGTGATGCCGATGCGCAGGCGTTTGGCCTGATCGGCGCTGGCCAGTGGACTGAGGAGGCAGGCGCAGAGGCCGAGCAGGAACAGACGCAACAATGGACGGCGAGGTGATGAAATAGACATGGGCAAGCGGTCTTCTCTCGGATGAGGGCGAGGAATCAATGGCGATGTTCGCGGGTAACCCCGGCATCGTATTGCGCGACGATCTGTTTCCAGCCGGCGGCGGACAGCGCGGCTTCGGTCAATTCGGTGGGCGCTTGCAGGCTGGCATCGCGGTTGAGCCAGATGTCCGGCGCTGCCTTGTCGTCGGCGCTCAGTAGCATCACGAACGAACCGGCGACGGCTGTGCTTTGGCTATGGCCGAAATAGGCGGTATTCCCCAGCAACTGCCAGGCGTGGCCCCCGCGGCTGACCGAACTTGCGTCGCGGGCAAACGGAGCAAACCCTTCGTCGGCCAGGGTTTGCGGCGTCGGCAGGGCTTGCTGTTCTTCGCGCAGCAAGCGGATTTCATCGAGGGTCACCCGCAGGTCGGCGTAGATGCCTTGTTCCGAGGCACTGAGGTCGCGGCGCGCGTCGAGTTGATTTGTCGCCACCGGCTCCGGTTCATGGGAAACCCCGCGCCACGCGACGACCGAGCCGGCGACTGCCAGAATCAACAGGCACAACAGCAGCACATTGAGGGTTTCATGACCGGCACCGGCCGGACGCACGATTTGTGTGGTTGGCGTACTCATGGGGCTTCAATATCCGCTTGGTCGATTTCCACCACGTGGCCCGGACCTGCGTCGAACAGCACGTAGAACTCGGCGCCGGGTTTCTTGAAGGTCAGGGTCGAATCACTGCCGAGCTTGCCCGGCACCAGAATGGTTTCGTCATAGCCGATCACATCAAGGGTCACGCCCGGCGCGCCGCTGCCGTCAGAGAAACCACCCGTGCATTTGATCTGCTCGGCGTCGATGGCTTTGCATTCGCACATCGGGTTGTGGGCCAGCGCACTGGCACTGAAGCCGGCGCCGAGCACCAGCAGCACGGCGCTCAGCCGCAGGCGGAAAGGGCGGGTCATGGTTTGGCTCCTTGTTGGTTCAACCAGGCAATGGTGGCGGGGGAGGCCTGACTCAGAGGGATCGAAGCCTGATGCATGCTGCCGTCCCAGCCTTCCATGGTGATCCACAGTTCGGCGTCGGCCGGGGTTTTTACCGGGACCGGCAGTTGCGTGCCCATGCGGTAAGGCGTGCCGAAGAAAATCACCCCGGCGGCGCGCAGGCTGCGCGGTTTGCCGATACGCAGGTAAGTTGCCTTGACCGGCTCGACGCAGGCGGTGCACAGCGCGGCGCTGAAGGCTTTCAGGTAACCGGCGGGACCGTCGGAACGTGGCGCTTCATTGCGCAGCTCGGCCAGGCGCAGGCTCCACGGCCCGACCTGTATTTCACCGATTTCGCGCTCGCCCAGGCCGGCGTCACCGCGAAACAGCGCCGCGTCGGAGAAGTATTTGGGCATGAACCCCAGCGGGATCAGCAGCAACAGAACGTTGATGTGAAAGCGCCATTTGTGCCAGAACAGGCTCAGTCGTGAAGGCTGAGGGGCGGTGGTGATCTTGCTCACAGGCTGGCCTCCGAAGGTTCACGGTTGACGAGTGGTTGCGCATTGGCGCGTTGCTTCTTGTTCTCGCGCTTGAGCGCGTTAGCGGTGGCCAGGGCAGTGCGTTTGGTCCAGATCAACAAGCCACTGAGCACCATCATGCTCAGGATCAGTCCGAAGAAGAACCAGATCAGCTTGATCCACAGTCCACCAAAATCACCGGTGTGCAGCGGGCGCATGGATTCGGTGACAAATTCCAGCGAGGAGCGGTCGGACAGCACTCGAGAAGACGCCATATCGCCGCTGTAGGGATTGAGTGTTGCACTCTGGAACATCAGGGGATACCAGCCGCGACCGCGGATATCGAGGTGGCTGTAGGCATTGAACGGCATGTTGATGTCACTGGCTTCCAGCCCGGGGATTTTTTGCTGGGCGATTTCGATGGCGCGATCCAGGTTGATCCGGGCGGGTGGCAGACCATCGGCAGTCAATGGCACGCTGTCACGGGCCATGGCTGGAATGATCGCTTCGCTGGAAATGGAAATGTGGTTATCGGACAGCACCGCTTCAATCAGAAACCAGGTGCTGGTGATGGAAATCACCGCGATGAACCAGATCGACCAGATACCGCTCAGGCGATGGAAATCACCCCAGAAAATCCGCGCACCGTGACGAAAACGCAGCGTGGGGCTGAAAAAGCCTTTCCAGAACCGTTTATAGACCACCAGCCCGGTAATCAGCGATGCCAGCAGCGGAAAGCTCAGAGCCGATACCAGATACCAGCCCCAGCTATAACCGTTGGTGAAAGGCACCAGCCACCAGCCATGCAGGGCGCGGGTGAATGCCTGGAAATTGAATTGCGGTGCCGTACCCTGAATAACACCCGTATACGGGTTGACGTAGGTCACCAACGAACGCCCGTCCGGATAGCTGAGCGTGACATCAAGAGCGAAATGGGATTCGTCCGGGCGGCTGATGCGTTGCACCAGTGCCAGCGGTTCTGCGGTTTTGATGGCCGTTATGATTTCCTCATAACCGAGTCGCGGCGCATCGTCCGCTGGCTGGCTGGCGCGCATCTGCGGGTTGGCCAGCCAGACGATCTCCTGGCTGACCACCGCCAGGGTGCCGGTGACGCAGACGATCAGGACAAAGAACCAGATCGGTAATGCCAGCCAGCTATGAACGAGGAACCACAGTTTGGAGCGGGATTTCTTCGACATGATTGCGCGTCTTGATAGCGGTGAAAGGGCGCGTAGCTACGGGCTTCGCAGCACGGGAGTCCCCGGAAGACCGGACGTGGCTTTTGCCTACGCGAACGGCCTGCATCTCTATAGGACGGATGAGCGAGGTAAATCCCGAAAGGTGATATGAAAGCAAATGTTTCCCAATTCCCCGGTCACCACGAATCCCCTTGTGGGAGCAAGCCTGCTCGCGAAAGCGCCGGGTCAGTCACTTCATCCGTTGCCTGATCCACCGCTTTCGCGAGCAGGCTCGCTCCCACAGGGTTTTGCTGCGTAAAGGGATCAAACACGATTCATGGTTTACGCCATCACTGGCAGGCAATTGATGGCCAGTCCGCGCTCCCTATGATGGGAATCACCTGATTTCCCTGAGTGAGCGCCCGAATGAGCCCCAGAACCCTCTACGACAAACACATCGATTCGCACACGGTGTGCCGCCTCGACGATCAGGGCCATGTCCTGCTGTATATCGATCGCCAGGTGATCAACGAATACACCAGCCCGCAGGCCTTCAGCGGTTTGCGCGCGGCCAAGCGCGAGGTCTGGCGGCCGGGCACGGCGCTGGCGGTGGTTGATCACGTCAACCCGACCACGCCAGTGCGCGTCGCGGCAATGCCTGATGCGGGCGGCGCGCGGCAAGTGTCGTATCTGGCGGAGAACTGCCGCGATTTCGGCATCGAGTTGCTGGACATTCTCGATAAACGTCAGGGCATCGAACATGTGATCGCGCCGGAGCAGGGTTTCATTCTGCCGGGCATGGTCATCGCTGCTGGCGACAGTCATACCACCACCTATGGCGCGCTCGGCGCCTTCGGTTTCGGCATCGGCACGTCCGAGATCGAGCATTTGCTGGCTTCGCAGACGCTGGTCTACAAATGTCTGAAAAGCATGCGCGTGACTGTCGACGGCGATTTGGCGCCGGGCCTGACCTCCAAAGACGTGATCATGGCCCTGATCGGTCGCATCGGCGCTTCCGGGGCCAGCGGGTACGCCATTGAATTCAGCGGCTCGACCATCGATGCCTTGAGTGTTGAAGCGCGCATGACCATCTGCAACATGGCGGTCGAGGCCGGCGCGCGCGGTGCATTCATGGCCCCGGATGACAAGGTCTTTGCCTATCTCAAGGGCAAGCCGCGTGTGCCCGTTGGTGCACTGTGGGAACAAGGCCTGAAGACATGGCGGGAGCTGCGCAGCGATCCCGGCGCGGTGTTTGATCGTGAGATTCACCTTGATGCCAGCATTCTGGAGCCGATGGTCACTTGGGGCACCAGTCCCGATCAGGCCGCCGCCATCGGTGCACGGGTGCCGGACCCACAGGCGATCAGCGACCCGATCCTGCGTCAGGACATGCGCCGCGCCCTCAACTACATGGGCCTGGAAGCGGGCATGGCGCTCAGCGATATCGTCATCAGCCACGCCTTTATCGGTTCGTGCACCAATGCGCGAATCGAAGACTTGCGCGATGCCGCCAGCGTCGTAAACGGTCAGCACGTGGCCGGGCATGTACGGGCGATGATCGTCCCCGGCTCCAGCGAAGTCCGCGCGCAGGCCGAGGCCGAAGGGCTGGCGCAGATCTTTATCGACGCCGGTTTCGAATGGCGGCAGTCCGGCTGCTCGATGTGCCTGGCGATGAACGACGACGTACTCGCCCCCGGCGACCGCTGCGCGTCCAGCACCAATCGCAATTTCGAAGGCCGTCAGGGTGCCGGTGCGCGCACTCATCTGATGAGCCCGGCGATGGTCGCCGCCGCTGCAATCAGCGGTCGACTCACCGATATCCGCCACTTTGGAGTACGCTCATGAGCCTGCAACCCTTCACCCAAGTCAGCGGTCAAGCCGCGCCATTACTGGCGGCCAATGTCGACACTGACGTAATCATGCCCAAGCAATTCCTCAAAGGCATTGACCGGCAGGGACTCGATCGCGGCTTGTTTTTCGATCTGCGGTTTCTGCGCGATGGCAGCCCCGACCCCAATTTCGTGTTGAACAAACCGGCATGGCAGGGCGCAAGTTTTCTGGTGGTCGGGCCGAATTTCGGCTGCGGATCGAGCCGTGAACATGCGGTCTGGGGCTTGCAGCAGATGGGCATCCGCGCGTTGATCGGCAGCAGTTTCGCCGGGATATTCTACGACAATTGCCAGCGTAACGGGGTGTTGCTGATCACCCTGGAAGAGGCACAGGTGCAGCGCATCGGACAGCTTGTCGGTCAGGCTGAAACGGCGCGGGTCAATATTGATCTGGAGGCCCAACACATTGGCCTGGCGGATGGCAGCGTAATCGACTTTAAGATCGATACCCTACGCAAGACTGCGTTGCTCCTCGGTCTGGACGCTATCGGCAGTACCTTGCAACGCCGCGAACAGATCAAAGCCTTCGAACGCCAACACCTGGCCAACAACCCTTGGCTTTGCTGACACACCACTGATCCCCTGCGGGAGCGAGCCTGCTCGCGAAAGCGGTCGTTCAGTCGAGATCAATGTTGACTGACTGGACGCATTCGCGAGCAGGCTCGCTCCCACATTTGATATCGGGTGTTTCAGCTAAACGGAAAGCCCTTTGAAATGCTCCTGCAAAAACTCCACACACGCGCGCAATTTCCCGGAATGCGCCAGCCGTGTCGGGTACACCGCCCAGACATTGGCGCTCTGGCTGTAGTCGTCCAGCACCTGCACCAACCGTCCTTGTTCCAGCAACGGCTTCACATCCCACAGCGAGCGCAACAACACCCCACGCCCATCCAGCGCCCATTGCAAAACAATCTCGCCGTTGTTTGACGACAACGGCCCGCTGACCCGCACGCTCTCTTGTCCGCCATCGCGATCCAGATTCCAGATACCAAAGGCGTTGTCGCGCTCCTTGATCACCAGGCAATCGTGCTGCTGCAGTTCGTCCAGGGTTTGCGGCGTACCGCGACGTTGCAGATAACCGGGGGCGGCACACAGCACGCGCCGATTGCTGACCAGACGCCGACCGATGTGCTGGCCTGGAAGGTCATCGCCAACTCGAATCTCCAGATCGAAGCCTTCATCGATGATGTCCACCACCCGGTCAAACAGGTCGAGGCGAATCTCCAGTTGCGGATAGCGCTCGGCCAGCAATGACAGCGCCGGCGCCACATGATTACGCCCGAAACCGAAACTGCTGCAAATGTGCAAACGCCCACGTGGGCTGTCGTGGGCGTCGGACAGTTCGTCGTGCAGTTGCTGAAAGTCATCGAGAATGCGCAACGCCCAGCGTTGCACGCGCTCGCCGTCCTCGGTCAGAGAGACGCGACGGCTGGTGCGGTGCAACAGGCGAGTGCCAAGGGTGGTTTCAAGAATCTGGATGCGTTTGCTGACATAGGCCGGTGAGAGGCCCAGTTCATCCGCGGCGGCGGCAAAGCCGTTCTTGCGGATCACGGTGAGCAGCACGCGCAGGTCTTCGGGCAGGGGCAAGGTGTCTTTCTTCTGGGACATGTCAAAACGAACACTGGCGGCAGAAGCCGCCAGCATAGCACCGAGATCCAGCGGCTCGGCTCAGCGCAAAAAGGCCAGTGCTTCGGCGAGCAACGGTTCGGGGATTTCTTCGGCAATGTAATGGCCGGCGGGCAAGGCCTGGCCGCTGACGTTGGTCGCCACTTGCTGCCATTCCTTGAGCGGCTCGAAGCAGCTTCCGACGGTGCCTTCGGCGCCCCACAACACGCGCAGTGGCAGATTCAGATAATTACCGGCAGCGATGTCGGCGCGGTCGTGCTCCAGATCGATTCTGGCGCTGGCGCGATAGTCTTCGCAGATGCCGCGCGCGCTGCCCGGTTGTTGCAGGCAGCGCAGGTATTCGCTGAAGGCTGCATCGGTAAACGGCTTGAGCCCGGCGCTGCGGCTGCCCATCACGCTGCGCAGATAACTCTCGGGATCGGCTTCGAGCAAGGTTTCCGGCAGCGGCGCCGGGCGGATCAGAAAGAACCAGTGCCAGTAGGCGCGGGCGAAGGCTTCGTTGGTTTGCGCATACATCGACAGGGTCGGCGCGATGTCGAGCAGCATCATCCGTTGCACAGCGGCGCGGTGGTCGAGGGCCAGACGATGGGCGACCCGTGCGCCGCGGTCGTGGGCAAGGATCGAAAATTCTTCGAAGCCCAGCGACTGCATCAACTCGACATTGTCGCGAGCCATTTCGCGTTTCGAGTAATTAATGTGCAACTCATCGGCCGCCGGGCGACTGCTGTCACCGTAACCGCGCAGGTCAGCGGCGACCACGGTGAAGTGTTCGGCGAGTTGTTCGGCAATCTTGTGCCAGATCACATGGGTCTGCGGGTGGCCGTGCAACAGCAACAGGCCGGGGCCACTGCCGCCGAGGCGGTAGGCGATGTCGACGCCGTTGACGTGGCGCTGGTCTTTGCGGAATCCGGCAAACATCGGGCTGATCCTTTTTCAGGGTTCTGGTTGGCTGCATCCTGAAATTGTCCGGCGTTCGCGGCAAGGGGCAAAGCGTGGTGGGCAGGTTCATGAAGTGTGTTGATGAGGTTCTGCGTTGTCTGTAGCGGCCCCTTCGCGAGCAGGCTCGCTCCCACAGGAATTTTCGGTGTGACCACAATCGATGCCACCCAACGAAACCCTGTGGGAGCGAGCCTGCTCGCGAAGAGGCCAGTCCAGACACTGCAATGCTCAACCCTGCTGAAACATCTCCATCGCCCGCTGCTTGATCTGCTCTTCAGTCAGATCCTCCTTGCGCGAGGCCAGAAACCACAGATGCCCATACGGATCCTTCAACGTCCCGCTGCGATCACCGTAAAACTGATCCTTGACCTCGGACACCGTCGTCGCGCCGGCATCCAGCGCCCGTTGAAACGATTTGTCGACATCAGTCACATACAGATGCAAACCAACCGACACTGCTTGATCCGGATTGCTCAATGGCCCCTGATCGCACGGCGAACCGAGCATGATCGCGCTGTCGCCAATGCGCAGTTCGGCGTGGCCGATGCCGCCGTCGGGCATGGCCAGGCGCATGACTTCGGTGGCGCCGAAGGCTTTTTTATAGAAATCGATGGCCTCGGCGGCTTTGTGGATGCCGAGATACGGGGTAATGCTGTGATACCCCTCGGGAATGGGTTTGACGCTCATGACGTTCTCCCTGATTGTTGTTCTATGGGATGTGGCTCCACCGGATTTGTGGAAGATTCACTATAGAACCGTCTTCGCCATGCAGATTTTTGCCCGACGAGCGTCAGTCTTCGGGAAAGTGCGGCCCCGGTCCCTGTTCACCCAGCACATCACCCTGATTGCGCAGCGGGCAGGCCTCCATCGACAAACACCCGCAACCGATGCAGCCATTGAGCCGATCGCGCAGTAGCGTCAGTTGCTCGATTCGCTCATCCAGTTCCCGGCGCCATTGCTGCGAAAGGATTTTCCAGTCCGCCGCGCTGGGCGCACGATCATCCGGGAGAATTTTCAGTGCTTCGCCAATCTCCGCCAATGGAATCCCCAGCCGCTGCGCGACTTTAATCAACGCCACCCGGCGCAGCACTTCACGGGGATAGCGTCGCTGGTTGCCGGCATTGCGCTGGCTCTTGATCAAACCTTTGGATTCATAAAAGTGCAGGGCGGTGACCGCCACGCCACTGCGCGCCGCGACTTCGCCAACCGTTAACTGTTTGTGCACATTTTCTCTGCTGATCATTTGAAGACAGCTCTTGACCTTGACTTAACTGGAGGTTTTACCCTGCAGGTCTTCGAGTCGCAAGGCTCGTCTTACGCTGAGTGGGGGCATTCCATGAACAACCGCAGTTTTACCCAATTGATCGAGTTTGAAATCGAACCACGCCAACAACCTGCGCTGGTCACCGCACTGTCGAGGCAAACCGAGCGTCTGGCTCAGCGCTACGACGGTTTTGTCAGCGCCAGTGTGCAGGCCAGCGATGACGGCCGCCGGGTGCTGAGTTTTCTGCAATGGCAGTCCCGCGAGGCGGGGGAGGCGGCATTTCGCAGCTTCGAGAGCGGCGAGCAGGATTTCTGGCAACTGATTCACACCCATCAGGCGAAAACCGTCACCTTCAATTCATTTCAGGTGCTGAGCAGCATCGCCCGCAGTCACGACGATGCGCTGCACTGCCACCTGGTTGGCTAGATCGACAACTGGATCAAGCGCTCGCCCTGCAGGTTTTCCGAGAGTCGCCGCTTGTTCACCGCCAGTTCGCCGATCTTGATCAGCCGCGTGCGGGTGACGTTGCGGCTCAGACCGAGCAGCGCGGCGGTGTGCACCTGGTTGTAATGGCAAAAGCGATACGCAGCGCGCAGCAAGGCGTCTTCGACTTTTTCGTGCAAAGCGCCGGCCTGCTGCGCGAAGAGTTTTTGAAAGGCCTGTTCCAGCAACGCCTCCGGTGAATCATCGGCACTGCTGTGATGATCGTCCGGGCGATCGATACGCAGGTTCGACAGGCGTAAATCATCGCGCTCGATCACACCGTTGCGGCAGATCAGCAGGGTGTGGTGGATAACGTTTTCCAGTTCACGAATGTTGCCCGGCCAACTGTAGGCACGCAGTTTGTGCTCGGCACCGGGGCTGATGCTGACCCGGCCATAACCGAGGCGTTGGCTGTAGGCTTCGATGAAATGGCGCGTGAGCGGGAGGATATCGCCGGGACGCTCACGCAACGGACTCAATTCCAGGTTGACCACATTGAGGCGGTAATACAGATCCTCGCGGAAATGGCCGGCATTGATGGCTTTCTCCAGTTGCACATTGGTCGCCGCCAGCACCCGCACATCGATAGGAATGCTTTTGCGCGAGCCAAGCCGCACCACTTCGCGTTCCTGCAACACCCGCAGCAACTTGACCTGAATCGCCATCGGCAGATCGCCGATCTCATCGAGAAACAACGTGCCGCCGTCCGCTTCCTCGAACCACCCGGCCTTGGCGCTCAGCGCGCCGGTGAACGCGCCTTTTTCATGACCGAACAATTCCGCCTCTACCAGCGATTCGGAAAACGCCCCGCAATTGACCGCGATAAACGGCCGATGACGGCGATTGCTGAGGTTATGAATATGCCGCGCCACCAATTCTTTGCCGGTGCCGGTCTCGCCGATGATCAGCACACTGGCTTCACTCGGCGCGACCTGTTGCAAATGCGCGAGCAGGGCCTGGGATTTAGGATCCTCGAAGACCTGCGCAGTGGCGCGGATCGACGTGGCGAGCGCGGGAGAGGGCGGTAGGGTCAGCAGTTGCATGGGCTCGTCCTTCTTTTTAGTTCAAATGCAGGCAGGTCAGGAATAGAAGGTCGGCACCGGCAGCGACTGATTCAGCGCCCAGTCGCCCAACTCATGGAGTTTGTAGTCCAGCGGGTCGTGCAGGGTTTGTGTGCGCAGGTTGCGCCAGTGGCGGTCGAGGCGCAGGGAGGCGTGGGTCGAACGCGCGCCGGTCACTTCGAACAAACGGCTGCAAATCTCCAGACCCTGGCGGCTGGCGGCGACTTTCGCGGTGGCAATCGCGGTGGCGACACGACCGCGCTCTTCGGCGCTGAGGTTCGCGCCTTTGGCCCAGGCTTCATCGAGCAACGTCGCCGCGCGTTCGACCAACAGGCGAATGCCTTCCAGCGCCACCCAGAACTCGCCGTAATGCGCGAGCACGTAGGGATCTTCACGCACATCGCGCGCCGCGGATTTGTGCCAGAGCCGAGTTTCACTGAGGGTGTATTGCCGCGCCTCTTCGAAAGCGCCTTCGGCAATCCCGAGAAACATATGCGTGAAAGTCAGTTGCGCAATCAATGGCCGCAGGCAGGCGAACGGCGTGCTCAGCGGGCCGGGATCGAGCAGCAGTTCCGACTCTTCGACCCGCACCCGTTCAAACGTGGCGCTGCCGCTGTCGGTCTGACGCTGGCCGATGTTGTTCCAGTCGTTGTGCAGGGTGATGCCACTGCGTCCGCTGGGAATCGCCGCGATCAGCAACTTGCCGCCGGCGCTTTCATCGACGGCCGAAGCGATCAGCATCTGTGAGTCGCTGGCGCCGGAGCAGAAACTTTTCTTCCCGGAAAATTCGCGCCAGCCACCGAGATCCTTGACCACGGTGCGGGTGTCGAGCGGGTTGAGTGCGTTGCCCCAGAACCAGTTCTGCCGCGCGGTCTGTTCGAACCACGGCTGCCATTGTTCCGGCCGCGAGAACAGGCGCACGGTGGCGAGCATCAGATGATGAAAACCGAAAACGTGGGCGATCGAACTGTCGACCTTGGCGAACTCGCGGACCACTTGCAGGGTTTCACTCCAGCTGGCGCCGAGGCCGCCGTAGCGGGTCGGAATACTCAAGGCCAGCAGGCCGCTGTCGCGCAGGGCATCGCGCTCGACTTTCGGTGTGCCGCCACGTTCATCACGCTCGACGGCGGTCAGGGCAAATTCGGCGGCCAGTTGGCGGGCGGTTTGCAATGGGGATAACAAGGTACTTTGCGGTTTGGCGGTCACACCAACACTCCTGAATTCAAACTGCCCATGTAGGAGCTGCCGCAGGCTGCGATCTTTTGATGTTGTTTTTAAGATCAAAAGATCGTCCGATCGCGGCCCGAGCCTGCGGCAGCTCCTACACAAGAGATCCGGTTTATGCCGAGGCTTTTGTCGGCAACACATCATTGGCAATCATTTCGCCAAATGGCCCGGTCAGATTGGTCACGCCACGCCCGGCCAGACTCGCGTAGGGCTCGGGAAGCAGCGGGAACACCAACTCGGCAAAGCGGTAAGCCTCTTCCAGATGCGGGTAACCGGAGAAGATGAAACTCTCAATGCCCAGATCCGCGTATTCCTTGATCCGCGCCGCGACTTGCTGCGGGTCGCCGACCAGCGCCGTCCCGGCGCCGCCGCGCACCAGACCGACGCCGGCCCATAGATTCGGGGCAATTTCGAGGTTATCGCGACGGCCATCGTGCAACGCCGCCATACGCCGTTGACCTTCGGAGTCGAAGCGCGAGAAGGATTTCTGCGCCGCCTCAATGGTCTCGTCGCTGATGTGTTCGATCAGTTTGTCGGCGGCTTTCCAGGCCTCCTCGGCGGTCTCGCGCACGATCACATGCAGGCGGATGCCGAATTTCACCTTGCGCCCATGCCGCGCCGCGCGTTCGCGCACATCGGCGAGTTTTTCCGCGACACCGGCCGGTGGTTCGCCCCAGGTCAGATAGACATCGACTTGCTCGGCGGCCAGATCATGCGCGGCATCGGAAGAGCCGCCGAAGTACAGCGGCGGATAGGGTTTTTGCACAGGCGGATACAGCGCTTTGGCGTTCTGCACCTTCAAATGCTTGCCGTCGAAATCCACGGCCTCGCCCTGTAACACGCGGCGCCAGATTTTCAGGAATTCATCAGTGACTTCATAGCGCTCGGCGTGACTGAGGAAGCTGCCGTCGCCACGGTTCTCGTCCGGATCGCCGCCGGTCACCACGTTGATCAGCAAACGCCCGTTGGACAGTCGATCGAGGGTCGCCGCCATCCGCGCCGAAACTGTTGGCGAAATAATCCCCGGACGAATCGCCACCAGATACCGCAGGCGTTCGGTCAGCGGCACCAGCGCCGAAGCGATCACCCACGAGTCTTCGCAGGAACGCCCGGTGGGAATCAGCACGCCGTGGTAACCAAGGCTGTCGGCGGCCTGCGCCACTTGTTTCAAATAGTTGAGCGTGACCGGGCGCGCGCCTTGGGTGGTGCCCAGATAGTGGCCATCACCGTGGGTCGGCAGGAACCAGAAAACATCCATGAACGGCTCCTCAGGCGATTTTCAGCAAAGGTTTGATTTGGGTGGCGAACAGCGGCGCTGCGCGTTCGGCCGCGAGGCGGATGCGCGCCTTCAACAGTTCGCTGGTGATCTGGTAATCGGCGAAATCGGCTTCGGTGGCGTACACGCCGATTGGCAAGGTCATGGCCTGGAAGAAGCTGAACAGCGGGCGCAACTGGTGATCGAGCACCAGCGCATGACGTTCGCTACCGCCGGTTGCGGCGAGCAGCACCGGCGTGTCGATCAGTGCATTGAGGTCGATCAGGTCGAACAGATGCTTGAGCAGACCCGGGTAGGAACCGCGATAAACCGGCGCGGCAACGATCAACAGATCGGCCTGTTCAATGGCCTGCAACTCGGCTTCAACCTCGGCACTGAGTTCCTGGCGCGACAGAGCGCCGCCGAGCGGGCGGGCGATATCACCGAGTTCGATCAAATGGCTTTCGATGGTCAGGTGCCCGGCCAGTTCGGCGAGCAAGGCTTGGGTCAGCACCAAAGTACGGGACGGACGCCAGGTGCCGCCGGAGAGGGCGACGACTTTCAGGGGACGCGACATGATCAGTTCCTTTTTCAACAGTTGCTCAGCGAGCAGTGAATGAGTCACCGGATCTGAGCAAGCGCTGTACCAATTCCTGGAAGCCCCGGTTTACAAGGCGTTGAGCGTTAGCGTGGCGGTCGCCCCTGTGAGTAGCGGGGCGCTTTGTTGAATCGGTGTTGGCTGAGCAACAGTTGCTGGAGCAACAGTGGTCAGCGCATGGAAGAAGTTATAAAGGCTGTTTGTTATTCCGTAAAAGAACGTTAATCGATATTTATAGATCGTTAGGAGATATGCGCAGACGCGTGTCGATTTTCTGATAGCCACTATTGAGAGCGTTGATTTCTGCGCGGGCGTGCCGGGGCGTAGCCTTTGTCCATCGACTCCTCATTGCTCGCCAGGACACTCCCATGAATCGTTTACTGACTGTTTCCCTGTTGCTCGCTGTCTCCGTACTCGCCGGTTGTGCCGGACATGTTTCGCCGGAGCTGCGCCCTTACACCGATGAAGAATCCCGCGAATTGGCGATGGAAGCGCTCAATCGCAGCGGCCTGTCCTTCGACGAATACAACGCGAAAAAAGCGCAATTGCTCGGTCAGACCCAGTTCGACAAAAAAGCTGAAATGAGTGCCGAGCGTGCCGTACAGCTGCACGGTCGTCCTAGCTGAAAGCAAACTGTACTGGTAGAAGTTTTCCCCAACTGTCCGTGGGCTTGCCGGGCGGTGTGGGATAGGGTCAACACCTGAATGACCCTGATGGATTGCCTGCCATGACCCTCTCGCTTGACCTGCTGTTGGGCTTTGCCCTGTTTGCCCTTGTCACCTCGATTACGCCGGGGCCGAACAACACCATGTTGCTGGCATCGGGGGTGAATTTCGGCTTCAACCGCACCATCCCGCATATGCTCGGGATTACCTGTGGCTTCTTCGTTCTTGTTGTCGCGGTGGGCTTCGGCCTCGGCGCGGTGTTCCAGAACTATCCGATTCTCTATACGGTTCTGCGCTATGTCGGCGCGGCATATCTGTTGTATCTGGCGTGGAAAATCGCTCACTCGGGACCTGTCGGTGACAGCGCTGCAGGCGAGGCAAAGCCGATCAGCTACCTTGGCGCCGCCGCGTTTCAGTGGGTCAATCCCAAGGCGTGGATCATGGCCATCGGGGCCATCAGCACCTACACGCCGATGCAGGGTTATTTCACTAATGTCGTGGTGATTGCTGCGGTGTTCGCCATCATCAACCTGCCGAGCGTCGGCGTCTGGGCGGCCTGCGGTACGTTGTTGCGCAATGTGCTGAAGGATCCGCGCTGGTTGCGCGTGTTCAACTGGGGCATGGCGGCGCTGTTGGTGATTTCGCTGTACCCGTTACTTCTCGAAAGCTTTAGCTGACGCATCGCTTCAACCGCAGGCCGGATGCCTGTTAAGCTCGACTTCAGGAGCGTTCCTACGCACTTTTAAATGAAGTTGTTCTTCTTTAACGGCATCCGATCAGGTATTGATGACGCTCTCGAACCGACGCGCAGCTCACAAGGCTGCGCCGTACCGTTTGCAGACACGAGCCTCCTGATCCCGGAACACGCTCTGCGAGTCTTTTATGAACACACGTCCGTTGTATTTCGATTACGCCGCCACCACCCCGGTTGACGAGCGGGTCATCCAGGTGATGATCGAGTGTCTGGGGTTTCACGGTAACTTTGGTAACCCGGCTTCCAGCTCCCACGCGTTCGGCCAACAGGCCCGGCAGACGGTCGAGCAGGCCCGCCGGCAAGTCGCCGAACTGGTCGGCGCCAATGCCGAACAGATCGTCTGGACCTCCGGTGCCACCGAGTCCAACAACCTCGCCCTCAAAGGCGTGGCGCAGGCGCGCGGGGTGTCCGGCGGCCACATCATTACCAGTCAGATCGAACACAAAGCCATCCTCGATACCGCCCGCCAATTGCAGGACGCCGGCATCGCCGTGACTTATCTGGTGCCGGACGCCGATGGCCTGATCACGCCGCAAGCGGTCAGTGAAGCCATGCGTGAGGACACCTTTCTGGTGTCGCTGATGCTGGTCAACAACGAGTTGGGCACGGTCAACGATGTTCAAGCGATCGGCGCAGTCGTGCGTAGCCGTGAGGCGTTGTTTCACGTCGATGCGGCGCAAGGCGCCGGCAAGGTGGCCATCGATCTGGCGCAATGGCCGGTGGATCTGATGTCGTTTTCCGCGCACAAACTTTACGGCCCCAAAGGCATCGGCGCGCTGTATGTCGGCCCGCGGGCGCAGCAACGGTTGCAGGCGCAGATTCACGGCGGCGGTCACGAAGGTGGTTTGCGCTCCGGAACCTTGGCGACGCACCAGATTGCCGGGATGGGCGCAGCATTTGCCTTGGCCGCCGAGGCGTTCGATGCCGAGAAAAAAACCATCGTCGCACTGCGCGAACGCTTGCTCGAACAACTGCTGAGTTTGCCGGGCGTACGCTTGAACGGCTGCGCCACTCAACGTATTCCGCACACCTTGAGCCTGACCTTCAGCGAAGGCGAATTCAACAGCGCAGCGTTGAGCCATTCGATCGCATTTTCTGCGACTTCGGCCTGCAATTCGGCGAGTAACGCGCCATCCCACGTGCTGTTGGCGCTGGGGCATGATGCGCATCTGGCCGGTCGCACCATTCGCTTGAGCCTCGGCCGCTTCACCACCGCCGAGGATATCGAGAAGGCTGTGCAACTGATCAAGACCGCCTGCGCCAGTGCTCCGGCATTCTGGGCGACAGGGCTTTAAACCAGCCGACTCACGGCTACGAACAATAACGATGAAGTGATTAGCAGGAGACATGATGAGTACCCAGACCTCGACCGAAGGATCGGTGCCCCAGCGCCTGGCGCAGACCCGTGAACTAATGCGCCGCGAAGGCATTCATGCGTTGTTGGTGCCATCCGCCGACCCGCATTTGTCGGAATACCTGCCGGGTTACTGGCAGGGCCGGCAGTGGTTGTCGGGCTTCCATGGTTCGGTCGGGACGTTGATTGTCACCGCTGATTTCGCCGGCGTCTGGGCCGACAGTCGTTACTGGGAACAGGCGACCAAGGAGCTCAAGGGCAGCGGCATCGAGCTGGTCAAGTTGCAACCGGGTCAACCGAGCCCGCTGGACTGGCTCGCCGAGCAGACACCGGAAGGTGGCGTGGTCGCGGTTGACGGTGCGGTGATGGCGGTGGCGTCGGCGCGTACCCTGAGCAGCAAGCTGGAAGCACGCGGTGCGCGTCTGCGTACCGACATCGATCTGCTGCAGGAAGTCTGGAGCGATCGCCCGAGCCTGCCGAATGCACCGATCTATCAGCATCTGCCACCGCAAGCGACCGTCAGCCGTGGCGAGAAACTCGCAAAACTGCGCGAAACCTTGCAGGCGCGCGGCGCTGACTGGCACTTTATCGCTACCCTTGACGACATTGCCTGGCTGTTCAATCTGCGCGGCGGCGATGTGTCGTTCAACCCGGTGTTTGTTTCGTTTGCGTTGATTGGTCAGCAGCAGGCCACGTTGTTCGTAGCGCTGAGCAAGGTCGACGCAGATTTGCGCGCGGTGCTGGAGACGGATGGTGTAACGCTGCGTGATTACACAGAAGTCGCTGATGCCCTGCGTGACGTGCCGAGTGGCGCGAGCCTGTTGGTTGATCCGGCGCGAGTGACCAGTGGTTTGCTGGATAACCTCGACAGCGGCGTGAAGCTGGTCGAAGGCTTGAACCCGACCACGTTGGCCAAGTCGCAGAAAAGTGAAGCCGATGCTCAGCACATCCGCCAAGCGATGGAGCAGGACGGTGCGGCGCTGTGCGAATTCTTCGCCTGGCTGGAATCGGCCTGGGGCCGCGAACGCATTACCGAACTGACCATCGACGAAAAGCTCACCGCTGCCCGCGAACGTCGTCCGGATTATGTATCGCTGAGTTTCAACACCATCGCCGCGTTCAACGCCAACGGCGCCATGCCGCATTACCACGCCACTGAAGAAGAGCACGCGGTAATTGAGGGTGATGGCTTGCTGCTGATCGACTCGGGCGGTCAATACCTGGGCGGCACCACGGATATCACGCGGATGGTGCCGGTCGGTACGCCGAGCGAAGAGCAGAAGCGCGATTGCACGCGCGTGTTGAAGGGCGTGATTGCCCTGTCGCGAGCACAGTTCCCGAAAGGCATTCTCTCGCCGCTGCTCGATGCCATTGCCCGTGCGCCGATCTGGGCCGAAAGCGTCGATTACGGTCACGGTACCGGTCACGGCGTTGGCTATTTCCTCAACGTCCATGAAGGTCCGCAGGTGATCGCCTATCAGGCCGCGCCTGCACCGCAGACGGCCATGCAGCCGGGGATGATTACTTCCATCGAGCCGGGCACCTATCGTCCGGGCCGTTGGGGCGTACGTATCGAGAACTTGGCGATGAATCGCGAGGCGGGTAGCAGCGAATTCGGTGAGTTCCTCAAGTTCGAAACCTTGACGCTGTGCCCGATCGACACGCGTTGCCTGCTGCCGGCGCTGCTGACTGAGGAAGAGAAGCAGTGGTTCAACGACTATCACGCGCAAGTGCGTGAGCGCCTGAGCCCGTTACTTGATGGTGCCGCGCTGGAATGGCTGAACAGCCGCACTGCCGCCATCTGATCAGGTGGAATTCAGGCGCTGTTACCAGCGCCTGAATGATCGCCTAGCCTTGGCGCAAGGCTTCTTCAACGAAATCGAGCCGATCCTGGCCGAAGAACAGTTGATTGCCGATGAACATGCTCGGCGCGCCGAACACGCCGCGTTTAACCGCGGTCTCGGTGTTGTCCTTGAGTATGGCTTTGACGGACTCGTCGTTAGTCAGTGCCAGCACTTCAAGCGGATCGAAACCGTGTTCGCTCAGTACAGCGGCGACAGTCGCTGGCTCGTCGAGGCTGCGTCCTTCAACCCATAGCGCCGTGAACAGACAATCGATAAACGCCTGAAAGCGTTCTGGCTGACGCAACTGGATGCCAGTGACCGCACGCATCAACATCAGTGTGTTGATCGGGAAATGCGGATTGAATGTCAGCGGCACCCCGTAGCGTTTCGCGTAGCGGTCCAGATCCTCAAACATGTACCGACCCTTCGCCGGAATCATCGCCGGCGATGCGTTGCCGGTTGCCTTGAACACGCCACCGAGCAGCATCGGGATGTAGATCAGCTCACTGTTGGTTTCGGCGCAAATCTTCGGTAACTGGGTGTAGGCCAGATAGGTGGCAGGGCTGCCGAGGTCGAAATAGAACTCCACGGTTTTAGTCATTTTCGCGTCTCTGTCGTTATTGTTATGGCGGGGGTCTTACCAGCGTTCGTTCCAGGGGCGCAGATCCAGCTCGAACGTCCAGGCATCCCGTGGCTGACTGTGCAGATACCAGTAGTTCTCGGCGATGTGCTCGGGGTTGAGGATGCCATCCTGATCTTTGGTGGCGTACTTCTCGGGGAAACTGTTGCGAATGAAATCGGTGTCGATCGCACCATCGACCACCACATGGGCGACGTGGATGTTCATTGGCCCCAGTTCCCGCGCCATGCTTTGCGCCAGTGCGCGGATGCCGTGCTTGGCGCCGGCGAATGCGGCGAATCCGGAAGCGCCGCGCAGTCCGGCGGTGGCTCCGGTGAAGAGAATCGTGCCGCGCTGGCGAGAGACCATGCGTTTGGCTACTTCACGAGCATTGAGGAAGCCTGAGAAGCAGGCCATCTCCCAGATCTTGAAATACTTGCGCGCGGTTTCTTCAAGAATGCTGCATGGCACGTTGGCGCCGATATTGAAGACAAAGGCTTCGATCGGCCCGAGACGGGTTTCGATGTCTTCGATCAGGGCGATGACGTCTTCTTCCTTGCGCGCATCGCAGGCAAAACCATGGGCTTCGCCGCCTTCAGCCTTGATTGCGTCCACCAGCGGTTGCAATTTGTCGGCGCTGCGCCGGGTAACGCAGGCGACGAATCCCTCACTGGCAAAACGTTTGGCAATCGCTCCGCCCGTGGCGTCGCCAGCGCCGACAACCAATACGACCTTCTTGTTGTTCATGGGTGAATCCCTTTATTAAACGATCGTTAAGTGAACGAACGTTATGCTAGGATCCAGGCAACGTCAAGGCAGTCGATTCGAGGGCAAAAACACATGCGTTACTCCGCCAGTCACAAACTGGAAACCCGGGAAAAACTCTTGCAGAGCAGCGCGCTGTCAGCAAAGCGCTCGGGGTTTTCCACGGTGGGCGTCGATGGTTTGATGAAGGCTATCGGATTGAGTGGTGCGGCGTTCTACAGTCACTTTTCGTCAAAGGATGCGTTGTTCACCGCCATCGTCGAGCGCGAGTTGGGTCAAAGCCTTGAGCGACTGGGAGGCGAGGGCACGCAGGATCGTGAGCGACTGGCGCGCTGTCTCAAACACTATCTGAGCATGGCCCACGTAGAACAGCCTGAGGCCGGTTGCGCGTTGCCGGCGCTGGGGGCAGAAATTGCCCGATCGGATGTGCAGGTGCGCGAACAGGCCGAGCTGTGGATTTGTCGGCTTCAGGCGCGTTGGGCGCAGATACTGGAAAGCGAGACCCTGGCGTGGTCGGTATTGTCGCAATGCGTCGGGGCATTGGTGGTAGCGCGCATGTTGGCTACGCCGGACGTTCAGCAAGCTGTGCTGAAGTCCAGCCATGAAGAGATCGGCCGGCAGATTGCCGGGCAGCGCTGATCTATTTGCAGATAACGATCATGCTGCGACTGGTGTAGCCCGCAGGATTGAGACCGAACGGGTAGTCGCCGGGTTCTTCCACGGCGTCACCGGATTTGGCGATGACCTTGTAGCCTTTCGGCAAGCAGGCACTGGCGGCACTGGCGTAGCACTTGTCCCAGGAGGACGATAGCCCGGAGCAGTTGATGTGCAGCCCTTTTTTCCCGCGTTTTACCTGAGTTTCCGAAGTCGCCGCACAACCCGCAACAGCCAGTATGGCGATCAGTATCAAAATTCGTTTCATTACCGTCCTTATAGCGGCCACGAGTCTGACGCTCGGGTTTGCCTGTGTTCGCTTGCGCTTTAAGCGTTTTGAAATCCCTGTCCGAAAAAATCCATGTCTGGCATTGGGTTACGGGTCTAAACATGGCCTAAATGCGCGCCAATTGCCAGACCTTCGTAAAAACCTCTTTCAATCAGCCGCAATGGCGGGTTTCGCAGCACTACCCATGGTCATGGTGGCGCCGACGGATGCCAGAATAATGCAGAAGATCGCCATCCAT